>CAYPKX010000101.1:0-11128 GCA_964411395.1 uncultured Eubacteriales bacterium
TGCATGTGTTAGGCACGCCGCCAACGTTAACTCTGAGCCAGGATCAAACTCTCCAATTATATGCACTCTTGCGAGCACATAGCGAGTTTGAAAATGGCAAATTGGCTCGATCACAATCGCTCCGCTTTTTAATTCAAAGATCTGTTTCTCTCTACCCGAGAGAGAAAAACCTTCCTAACGAACTGTTCCGATCTTGATTCAGCCTTTCAGCTGTCAGAAGGAAAAGCCTGATTGAAGGCTCGGATAATATAGGGCTTTCTCGTTTCTTTGTCAAGAGATATTTTCACGATTTTTTCATATTTTTTTAACTAGTGAAAAACCATGGAGTTACAATGATTTTTCGTCTGAAAATGAGGCGTTTTTTTCCTCTCCGCGAGCGAATCCGTCCGAGCCTGTTTTTCGCTTTTGCACGGTTCTTGCACATACGGGAAACAAACGCCGGTCGATTTCGCGCGATTTTGAAATCCCGATTTCCCGGTCCGGCGCGAACGGAATCGCCCGTCAACTCGGCTTGACGTCTTCACCGAAATCCGGCCGCGCCGCGATCCGAACTGTTGTCGCCCTCCCCTGTGATAAGCGGGCTTCCGCCTGAAAACGCGCCGCTTCGCCTTGGCACGACGATTGCTTCTTCCTCTCCCATCATGGATAAACCCGTTGTTCTCGCCGACACCGAAGGCCTCTGCTACCTCAAGCCCTTCCCCGCCCGAACGGCGTCCGAAAAAGGTTTCAGTCTGATCGAAGTCCTCTTTGCCGCCGGTTTGATTTCCTTTCTTCTGGCCGGCACGGCGGAGCTCCTCCTGACTTCCATTGAAATCGACAGGGGCTCGGATCGGACGGTCGGACTGGCCGGCATTCTCTCCTCGGAAATCGACGCCTTCAAAGCCAAGCCGTTTTCGGATCCGGCGCTTGCGCCGGGGGGAGGTGAAATCGTTCTTCACCCCGACTCTGACGGTCCGGCTGTCACCGTCGCCTGGACGGTGGCCGCCGTCTCCGAAAATCTGAAAAAGGTGAGCTTCACCTTGACCCGGGAAGGCCGCGCCGGGCAGCCGCTGGAAGCCGTCTTGCTCATCACCCGGGAACTGGCCGGAAAATGAAGAAGGGCTTTTCGCTTTTGGAAAACCTGGTCGGCCTGACCGTCTTTTTCCTGATCATCTGCGGCACGCTGGAGTTTTTCGGGACGGCCCGCCGTGTCTTTTTTCGGCTCCGCGCCCGGGAGGAAAGCTGCCAGGCGGCCTGGGCCGCTCTGGACAGGATTCGAGCCGATGTGCTGGCCGCCGGACAAGGACTCGCCCGGCCGATGCGCCTGGGACTGGTCTCCGGATTTGAACAGGCGGATGGACGCTGGGTGCTTCTTCGGGCCGGAGCCGCGCCGCGCCTGACGGCCGACGCCGTCTCCGGCCAAACCCGGCTGACCGTGAGCCAAACCGAGGAGACGTGGTCCGGCCGGATTCTGGCGGTGTTTGAGGCGAACCACGGCGAGATCGCCGAAATCCAAAGCTCCGCCGACGGGATATTGGAGCTTTCCACTCCCCTCGCTTCCGGGTATCGATCCGCCGACGCCTCCGTCGCCATCCTGCAGAAGACGACGCTCTATCTGGACGACGGACAGCACATCCTTCGCCGGAAAGCCGATGCCTCCCCGGCCCAGCCGCTCTGCGAAAACGTCCATTCGTTCGATCTCGCCTTTGAGGCCGAACGGGCCCTCGCCGCCGTCCGGCTCGCGCTCGCTTCCGCCCCGGAGAAATCCTATGGCCTTACCATTCTGGCAAGAAACGCCGCGCTCGGGAACCGATTCTGACCAGCCGGCCGCCGGCCCGGCCGGGACGGTCACGATCATCGTCGTTTTCGTTTCGTTCCTGTTTTCCTCGATCGGACTGGGCCTCCTTTTCTTGACCCGGATCCACCGGCAATGGAGCCAGTCCAAAAGTGAAGCCGTCATTCTGGCGACCGCCGCCGAAAACGGAGCCCGGCAGGGATTCAACGCATTGGAAACGGCTCTGGCCGGGCAGGCCTTTCCGCTCAACCTGACCGATGAGGAATACGAGACGCTCCGCTCCTCGGCCTATAATGGGGGCCCGGAGACGATGGAAGCCATTCTGGGTCTCGCCCTTCCGCTTTCGGTCAACGACGGGGCCGGACGGTTGAGATGGGAAGCCGTCCTGGGATTCGCGCCCGAACACATCGCCGATGCCGAAACGTTTTTTGCCGCTTCATACACCGGGACAATCGAGTCGCGGGGCCGTCTGGCCGAGCGGAAACGGATCAAACGAACTTCCTTGGACGTCGGTTTTTCGGTGATGGCCGGCTGCGTTCCCTTATCCGTCTTTCCCTTTCTTCTCGCCGGGGACGACGCTCCGGAACAGGCCGCCGATCTGTTCTCCGACGAAAGCCTCGTCCTGGTTTCGGCCGAAGGCGGCGGAAGAACGCCGCCGGCCGCCGCGACGGAACGGGCGCTGATCCCCAGGAACGCCGCCCCGTTACTTGCCGAAGCCATGAAGATTGGAATCTTCACTCCGGCCGACCTCACCCCCGCTCGAATCCGTCCGGCCTTGGGCCTTCCTCCTTCCGGCGAGGCCGTTCCCGACGGCGTTTACCTCGTCTCCGATGACCTGGGATTGGGCGGGATTTTCGTCCAAGGCGATGTCGAAGAGCTGATCCTCGCGGCGGCCGAAGGCTTCCAGCATCTTCAATTCCGGCTCGCCGCGGGAATCTGGAGGATTCGGATCGATCCCGGCGAGCCGCGAACGGAATATTTCGGACCCGACGGGACGCGGAGTTACGACCGGCGTCCCCGTCCCATCGTCCTGGTGAACGGTTCGATCGCTTCGCTGGGGGGAGGGACCATCGACGGTCTTGGAAATCTGACTCTCTCGACCGGGACCGATACCGCCGCGATCCTGGCCGGTTTTGCCCTGACGATTGTCTCCTCGGGAGAAACGGTGATCACGACTCATCTCATCCAGGAGGGCGTCCGGTGGACCGACGGCCTCCCTTACTTAAGGGATTCGACCGCCCAACTGTTCCTTTTCGCTTCCGGTTCGGATTTTCTTTCCGGGGCGAGAACCGACGGCCGGGTCCGGGTCGGGGCGCAAGCTCCCGCCGATCTCTATCTCCAGGCATCGGTTACGGCTCGGGACGGTCTCCGGCTCGACGGGATCAATCGAAACATCATCCTCTCCGGAAGCCTCCAGGCCGGATCTCTGGAAGCGGGATCGAATCGGCTGGCCATCCGGCCGGACGCCCGCTTGCTTTCGACCTTGCAGTCGATTCCCCTTTCGCCCCGCACAACGTCTCCGGTTTTGTTTCTGACCGGCTGGGAGCCGCTCGAGTGGTCCGATCGATGACAGCGCGCGGTTTCACCCTCATCGAAGCCGTTCTGGCGATCGCTCTCCTGGCCGTGATGACATATCTTGCTTCTTTTTCCCTGATGGGTTTGACCGACAAATATGAGCTCGAAAGGGCCGTCTGGGAAGTCCGGGCCGCCCTTTCCACCGCCCGGGTGAAGTCCGTTCTCGACAGCGTCGATCACCGGGTTCGCTTCCGGCCGGATCACGTGCTCCTGGAGCGATTCGACGAGGAGACGGACCAATGGCTCCGCCTGAGTTCGTCCTGGATCGAAGGCGCCGTGATCGAAGCCAACAATTCGCCGGTCTTCACTCCCGAAGGAACCGTCGCCAACCTGGCCACGATAAAGGTGACGAACGGCTGGGGCGGATACAAGCTCACACTGGCCATTACCGGCCGGATTAAAACCGTCCGCCTGCCCGCTTGAACGCGGCTATTGTTTTTCGAAAACGACCCGGCCGGCGACGATGGTGTGCGTGACTTCCGCGTTCAGAATATCTTCCGGAGCGATCGTCAGGAGGTTCCGGTCGAAGACCGTCACGTCGGCCAGTTTGCCGGGCTCGAGGCTGCCGCGTGAAGCGGCGTCGAACGCGGCCGCCGCCCCGTTGATCGTATAAGCCCGCAAGGCCTCGGCCACGGAAATTTTCTGCTCGGGATACCAGCCTCCCTCCGGAGCGCCGTTGAGGGTTTTTCGGGTGACCGCGGCATAAATCAAATACCGGGGATGGACGTGGTAGGCCGCCGCAGAGGTCCCCGGCCAATCCGAGCCGAAGGTCAGCGTCGCCCCATTGTCCAGGAGCGACTTGAAGGCATAGGCGCCTTTATTGCGCTCCTTCCCGATCCGCTCCTCCATCCAGCGCATGTCGTCGGAGATGTGATAGGGATTGACCTCGGCGATGACTCCGAGGGCTTTGAACCGCGGGAAATCTTGCGGACGGATGACTTGGGCGTGGATCACCCGGTACCCGGCAAGATCCAAGCCTTCGTTCTTCAGCCGCTCGTAGAGGTCGAGCATCTCGGCCACGCCCCGGTCGCCGATGGCATGGACGTTGGGGACGAAACCCGCTTCCAGCCCGGTCTTGATCAACAGGTACATTTTCTCCATGTCGCCGGCTCTGAGCTCGGGGTCATCGGACGTGTGGGGGCGCCAATGGCCGAAATTATCCGGCTGGTCAGAGTAAGGCTCAAAAAACAGAGCCCCGTGCGTCCCCATGATCCCGTCGATATAGCCCTTGAGGGCTCCGTACCGGAGCCAGGGGCTTTTTTCTTTCGTCTTGGGGTGGAGGCCCATCGTGAAACCGGCTTCCTTCAGCTCGGCCCCGCGGGAAAGGTCGGGCCGAAGCCAGACGCGGCAGGTCAGCTCGCCTTTCTCCTCCAGCTCGATGAACCGGCGGGTTTGCTCGGGCGTCTCGATGTCGTGAACCTCGGTGATCCCCGATTCGCGGAGGACTTTGAGAGCCGCTCGGTTTTCATCCAGGAGACGGGCGGGGGATTTCGGTTTGCGGGCCGCCCGGATTTTGTCGAAGGCCGGGGAGGGGCGGAAGACGATTCCCGTGGGCTTTCCGTCCTTTCCCCGCTCCAGGCCCTGGAGCCGCGCATTTTCCAACCCGGCGGCTTTCAGGGCCGCGGTGTTGGCCAGCCATTCTTTGGAATCGAACCGGTTGAGGAAGCAGGGATGGTTCGGCGTCAGGTCGTCGATCATCGCCCGATTGGGCCGCCAGGGATCTTTTTTCTCCCGGGCCGCATCGCCCTGATCGCCCAGGGCCCACTGCTCGTAGGCGCCCCACAAACCGTCGGTGATCCATTCTCCTTCTCCCAGCAGGGCGGCTACCCGTCCAATTTCAGTCCGGAGGCCGGTTTCATCCGACACGGCCAGCAAATTCGGTCCGATGATCAGCCCTCCGGCCTGGTTGAAATGAACATGGGCATCGGTCAGGCCGGGGACGGCGAATTTTCCGGCCAGGTCGATGACCCGGGTCTTCTCCCCGACGTAGCGCCGGGCCTCGTCATCCGATGCGCAAACGGCCGTGATCCGGTCGCCGGTCACAGCCAGCGCCCGGGCTTCGGGCCTGGCCGCCGCCTCGGTCAGAAACATCCCGTTCAGCAGAACCAGATCGGCCGGTTCGGGTTTGGCCGCGCAAGCCGGCAGAAGCCAGGCCCCGGCCACCATCAGGAAAGCGAAAGCTGTTTTCTTCATTTCGATCCTCCTCCGTTCCACCGGCCTCCGTCGAGGGCCGCGGACACTATTGTTCTCATTTCCCCGGTCGAGTTCAAATATTAAATATCACGCCAGGCCTTGGGATTGAAATGCCGTCCTGTTTTGAGACATAATCGGCCCATCTTGACCGTCGAGATTCTGTCCGGAGGAAACACCATGAAGAAGCGCCTCTCTGTCGTTCTGTCCGTTTTTCTGCTCCTGCTCGCGGCGGCCGGTTCATTCGTCTCCGCCCAGGAGCCGTATAAAACTCCCCCGAAGGAGATCCTGGACATCCTGAACGCGCCGCCCACGCCGCGCGTCACCCTGAGTCCCGATCGAACCCGGATGCTTCTGGTCGAAAGCGAGAGCATGCCGACGATCGACACGCTCTCCCAGCCGCTGCTCCGCATCGCCGGGATGCGGATCACTCCGGCCAACAACAGCAGCCAGGTCATGGTCTTCAACACCGGGATGACGCTGAAGACGATCCGGGACGGCCGGGATATGAAAATCGAGCTTCCGGCCGGGATCAAGTTCACCAGCCCGTCCTTCTCCGACGACGGCAAATGGATTTCCTTCGCCCGTTATTTGGATAACGGCGTGGAGCTTTGGGTGGCCGACACGACCTCGGGCAAGGCCAAAGCCCTGACCCCGCCCCGCTTGAACATGGTCATGGGGGATATCGTCTGGATGCCGGGAAACCGGAAAATTCTCGTTACCCTGGTTCCGGAAAAACGGGGACCGGCGCCGGTCGAGCCGCGGATTCCCATCGGGCCCACCGTCCAGGTCTCCGGCGGCAAGCAAGCCATGGTCGCCACCTACCAGGACATGCTGAAAAGCCCGCACGACGAAGCCTTGTTCGAATATTACGCCTCGGGCCAGCCGGCCTTTGTCGATATCGCCACGGGAAACATCGAACTCTTCGGCGCGCCCGGAATTTTCGGGCAGATGGAGCCATCCCCCGACGGCCGCTTTCTCATGGTCACCCGGATCAAACGGCCGTTTTCCTACAGCGTCGGAGCCAACCAATTCGCCCGCTCCACCGGGATCTATGACCTCGCCGGAAACACCGTCAAGATCCTGGCCGATCTCCCTCCGACGGAAAACGTTCCCCTGAACGGCGTCGCGACCGGCCCGCGGGGGATCCGGTGGCAGGCTCGCAAGCCGGCAACGGTAACCTGGACCGAAGCCCTCGACGGCGGAGACCCGAAGAAGACCGTCGATTTCCGGGACCGGCTCATGATCCTCCAAGCCCCGTTCGACGGAGAGCCCCGCGAAGCCTTCAAAACGAAGGAACGCCTGGGCGGTTTGAGCTATTTCCAGACACCCGGCCTGGCCCTGGCCGGAGAATCCAACCGGCGGGCATTCAAGCAGGTGACATGGCTGGTCGACCTCGACAATCCGGCCGTCGCTCCGAAAAAGATTTTCGATCTCAATACCCAGGACGCGTACGCCAATCCGGGCTCGCCGGTCATGAGCGTGATCGGAGGCGAGCGGCTCATTATTCTGGATAAAGATTGGATCTATCTTTCCGGCCAAGGAGCGTCCCCCAAGGGGGACCGGCCTTTCCTGGACCGGATGAACCTGAAAACCGGGGAAAAACAGCGGTTGTTCCAATGTGTCGACGGCAAATATCAGACCTTCGTCGGGTTTTCCGGCGAAAAGCGGGATGAAATCATCATCAGTCAGGAATCGACGGTCGAGGTCCCGAACTATCACCTCCTCGCCCTGAAATCCAGGAAATCGCGGCCGTTGACCTCATTCGCCGATCCGGCCCCTCAAATGACCGGAGTCAAGAAGCAGCTGATCAAGTATAAAAGAGACGACGGGATCGAGCTCTCCGGCACCCTCTATCTGCCGGCCGATTACAAGGAAGGAACCCGGCTTCCCGTAGTCGTCTGGGCCTACCCCCTGGAATACGGAAGCGCGGACACGGCCGGCCAGGTCCGCGGATCGACCGATCGTTTCACCTTCTACCGCGGAACGTCCCAGCTCTTTTTCGTCACTCAGGGATACGCGGTCCTGGACAACGCCACGATGCCCGTCGTGGGCGATTCCCAAACCGTCAATGATACGTTCGTCACCCAGATCGTGGCCAACGCCAAAGCGGCCATCGACATCCTGGATAAGATGGGCGTCGGCGACCCTAAACGGGTTGGAGTCGGCGGCCACAGCTACGGAGCCTTCATGACGGCCAATCTCCTGGCCCATTGCGATTTGTTTGCCGCCGGCATCGCTCGAAGCGGCGCTTACAACCGGACGCTGACGCCGTTCGGGTTCCAGAGCGAACAGCGGACGCTCTGGGAAGCCCGGGACACCTACCTCAAGATGTCTCCCTTCATGTACGCCGACAAGATTAAAACCCCAATCCTCTTGATCCACGGCATGGCCGACAATAATTCGGGCACGTTCCCGATCCAATCGGAACGGCTGTTTGCCGCCCTTAAGGGGTTCGGGGCAACGACCCGGTTCGTCTACCTTCCCTATGAAAGCCACGGCTACAGCGGACGGGAATCCGTCCTCACCGTCCTGGCCGAGATGATCGAATGGTTCGACACGTACGTCAAGAATCGGAAGTGAGGGATCATTTCCACAGAAAGTGTGCATAAGGTTGTGGAAATCACCGGACGGAGTTTTTCTAAGAACCGAAAATTTAAGCGCTTAGGCTAAGTTGCACAAGAAACGGTCAAGCGGCGGTCCGGAAATATTTAAAGAAAAAAACGAGCCCGTCGGCTGAAGTTGGCACGAAGAAAGCGCGGCCCCGAGCCGGCATTTCCATCATCTGGGTTCTGCGCAAGCCGAGAGGACCGCAGCGGCGAGGCGCGAAGTGCGTTGGCGGGCCAATCGCCCGGCCAATCCGCCGCCATCATGCCGGCGCGGTCCCGGCCGCTTGCCCGAAGGGAAGAATTCGGTTAAAAGATGTGGCCGAAATTGAAATAGAGCCGCATTCCTTCCTGACCGAAGCCGAAGTCCACCCGGGCGGCGAAGTCTTTCATGTAGAGGCGGAGACCGAGGCCGTAATCGACGGCGGTCTTTCCCAGGTCGATGTCGCCCAGCCGGGGCCAGACGTTCCCCAGGTCGACAAAGATGTTTCCCCCGAAGATCCACCAGATGGGGAAACGGTACTCGATGTTGGCCAGGAATTTCCCCTTGTCCAGAAACCGGTTGAGGCCGAATCCCCGCATGGCGTTGAACTCGTTGCCGCCGCCGAGCGAGGATAAATCGTAGAGAGGAATGCTGTCGCCGTCAACATATTGAACGAGTGTCCGGAAAGCAAACACGTCCTTGTCTCCGAAGACGAGCATGTATTTCCGGAAATCGATCGTGATCCGGTTATAGGAGGCGTCTTTCGCCCCGACGATTTTTCCCGACAGGTCGTCGCGGAAGGTCAAGCGCAGGCCCCGCGTCGGATGGATCTGGCTGTCGCTCGTATCGTATTTGACCGAAAGCGACAGGTACGGAGCGTTCTTTTTTTCCAAAGTCCTCAATTCATCCGCAAAGACGCCGTCCTGAACGCCGTAATAGTCGATCGTCCGGAAAACATAGCTCACCGAGGCCGAAAGCGTCGGGCTGAATCCGCGGCCGAAGGTCAGAAAGAGCTGTTTCGTCTCATGGGTGAGGATCGTCTCGTCTTCTTCCCGGGAATCCATCCCCTGCCCGTAGTAGGAATACTTCAAGAACTTGTCATATTCGGCTTTCAAATCGAACGACAACGGGTAGGTCTTGCCCTGGCGGATTTCCAGGTCGGGAAGAGAAAAGGTGAAGACGTACCAGCGCTCGCCCTTGGAGGAATTGAAGAGGATCAGGTCGAAGGACTCCTTCTTCCCCAGAAAATCGACGAACTTGGCTTTGGCCCCGTACCCGAATCCGATATCGTTGTCGAACATGGCGATCGGAAGCGCGCTCCAGGACTTATAGGAGCGGTCGGGGATACCGTTTTTCGCCGTCTCATCCTGAGCGGACAGGGCGCCGGCCGAAAGGATCGAGGCGAAGAGGGCCATTACGAGAATTTTTTTCATGGTGTTCACTTTCCCTTCTCGGCTCTTAATATATTCGAATGGGAGGGAATATCAAGCGGCCCGCCTGACCCGCGGCCGCGGCAGGATTTGACGCAGATCCCGCAGATATGCTGGCTGACATACCGCCTCCGCCGGAACTCCTCGAGCTTTTCAAAACACCCGCGATGGTCGAAGTCCTCCCGCCGCTCTTTGATCGCCCCGGCCGGACAAGCGGCCAGACAAGCCCGGCACGACCCGCAATCCGCCTCCAGGGGCCGGTCGGCCTCCAGCGGCATATCGGTCAGGACGGTCACCAGACGGATTCGGGACCCGAAATCGGGATGGACAAGAAGGTTGTTTCTTCCGATGTGGCCCAGCCCGGCCCGAACCGCGATTTTTTTATGGGAGACATGGGCCGTCTGTTTCTCCATGTCCAGGACCTGGGAGGCGGGAACCGGAAGAGCCCGGAAACCGGCGGCCTGGATATCCGCGGCCAGGTCGAAAGCCGCCCGGTCCAGGAAAAAATTGAGCTGCCGGTAATGATGAAAATAAAGCGGCGTGGGATGGTCTTCGATATCTTCAAGGACCGCATCCAGAACCCGCCGCGCGAGCGAAACGGCCCGGTCGAACCGGCTTCGCACGCTCTCGGGAAAGCGGAATTCCGACCGAAGGTCGGAAACGTCGGCGATCCCGACGGCGGAGAAGCCCAGGTCGAGAGCTTTTGTTTTCAATCGTTCGGAGTTTTCCCGGAAAGACGGCGCGGAGTCCATGGCCGGTATTCTAGATGCGAGGGCCGGGAGTGTCAATTTGGGGGAAACAGGATCGTCTCTCCCGGATCGCCCTGAAGAATGAATCCGGCCCAGAAAAACGGGTGGGAATAGCCGCGGCGGATCAAGGCCCGCTTCGCTTCCCGCAGGGCTTCCGGTATTCCCCGGCCGGACTTCAGGCAAGAGTAGAAGCCGATCATGAGATCGGCCGCCGACTCGTCGCCGACCGGCCCCAGGGTGGCGATGACCGACCGGGCTCCGGCGGCCAGGAAGCTCGAAGAAAGCGGGCCGGAGGTTCGGCAGGCGGAGAGAACGACCAGCTCTGCGTCGACGTCGGACCGACCGGCTTCGCCCGGGCAGAGAACTCCGTCTTCGCCCCCTCCGGGTCGAAGAGCGAGGGCGGTTCGCCCGAGAGTCCGGTTGACCGAAAGCCCATGGCCGGCGAAATGGATGATATCCCAATTTCCCGCCGCATGACGGCGGAATCCGGATTCGGCGGCCGCCTCCTCCCATTCGACGCGGCATCCCGCGCCGGCGAATATTCGCGAAATCCGGCGGATTTCCCGGCAGGCAGCCGGGAGGCGGTCATGGCCTTGAACATCCGAGGAGAGCGCGAGAATCGACGGCCGGAGGAGACTTCCCTGAGGCCTTTTTCCCTTGGGAAGGGCGCGGGGAGAGGCATAAGAAACGGCAAATCGGTCGACAAGGAGCGTCGAACGACTTCGAAATTCCAAGCGAAGCGCTTCAAATGAAAGACGCCGTAAAATGCCGTCCGGGACGACGATCAACCGCGTCGCCGGGAGGCGGTCCAATTCGCGTCC
>CAYPKX010000102.1:0-3404 GCA_964411395.1 uncultured Eubacteriales bacterium
TCCCGCTTCGGGAGGGATGGAGCGGCCGGCCGATGAGGCCCGCATGAATGAAACGGCGCCGGCAATAAGGAAGCGGACATTGGGCGGATTTTTCATGCGAGGGCCCTCCCGGATATGATTCGAACAGCCTAAAGCCGCGCCTTCATTATCCGGAACAACCCGGGGATAATCGACCCGGCGGCGATTCTTCGGAGTCGGCCGCCGATGCCCCCCGGAGCCTGGCGTCGACGATCCATTGTCCGGCGGAGAAAAAAGCCATCCCCCGCCGTACGAAGCGCTCAGTCTCGAGCCGCCAGCCGCTGACGAAAGGAGCGGGAATCCGTGTCCAGGCGCCCATCAACGCCGACCATGTAAAGCCGAACGCTCGCGTCGAGAAGCCCGGGCGGCAGGGATGAAAGCAGGATTTTCCCCGAGGGTTCGGCGGCGTAAGCCGTCGCAACCTCGGCCGTCAGCCCGGCGACATCCGCGGCCAGGGGCGAAAATTCGTTATCGTAATCGCCGCAGGCCGAGAGGAGACGCGCCCGGTAGGCCTGGACGGCCGGCTGGAGGTCTACAATCGCGTTGAGAAGCAGCTCCAGGCGCCGGGAGGAAATCCATTCAGGATGGCGTCTCAAGGCCGGGCGGATCCGGTTTTGGATCAGACGCCGAGCTGCCGCTTCAAATTCCGTTTCTTCAAAGCCTGCTTCTTCGCTCGCTTTACGGCAGGTGTTGGACGAATCCGCCGAAGCCGCGGCGGCGGACAAGGCCGCAAGGGCTTCGTCGAACTCCGCCTCGGTCGGCAGAGAAGCCCCGGCGGGAAAAGTTTTAAACCCGACAATCTCGGGAGGAGCGGCCGCGCGGGACGGCGCCGGCGTTTTTACCATAACCGGCTTGACGGGAGGCGATTCCCGGCGATCCTCGCCGGAGTTGACCGCTTCGCCCATGGTCCGGACCAGCCGGTCGCCCGCTTCGTCGAAGGATTGGATGAAGCAGCCGCTCCAGTTGTCGTAGCCGACGACGATTTTGACTGCGCCGGCCGAGCCTTCGGTATAGACCGCATCCAATCCGAAAATGGGGAACCCTGTCTTTAAGCCGAAGCGCTCCTCCAGGAAGGAAAGCAGCGGAAAAATCGACTCGGCGGGGCGGCTTTCCATCTCGAAAGACAGCCGGCCGTTGGCGCTTAAAAAAAAACGCCCCGCCGGTTCGGCCTGCGCATCACCCGGCGCAGGAATGAGCTCCGGCTCCCGGCTCTGCCGTCGGCGGGCCTTCAGCCATTCCGCCGCCTGGCTTCCGACCAGCGATCCGCTGTAATCGGTATTGGCCCGGCCGGCCTCGGCCGCGCGATGGATTTCCTCCCGAAGCAGTCCGCGCAAGGCTGCACCCTTCGAACCCTCGCCTTCGGGCGGCGCCATGACGCGGACGAAGAAGCCGGCGGGGTCTCTCCCCTCCTCGGTCAGGGTGACATAATAATACGCCTCGTCGTTCCTCTGATCGTAGCTTTCGAACACGGCCGTCCAGGCGCGGCCGTCGGGAAGCCGGGTTGGTTTCAGAAACTGAGGCCAGCCGGCTTTCATGAACGTCCGAACCTGCGGAGCCGCCCAGACGCTTGCGGGCGGGCGGACATGCGAATCATCCTGTTTGGGCATGACTTTTTCATTCTGCAAGCAAGAATCAAGATAAAAAAACATTCGGAGGGCTGAAAAAAAGGATCCCTTCCCCCATCTCGCCCGTCTCGGAATCCGTCAGCGTGATCGAGATGACGATGTATTCGGCCGCGCTTTGTTGAGGAGGCAGGGCCGTCTGGATGACGTAGCCGATCAGGTCCTGATCGGGCCCGGCCGCTTCCCGGACCTTGCTGATTTTCAAAACATCGACTGATTGCCCGTCAATCGAGACGACGATATCTTTTCCCGACAATTCGGGGGCGATGTCCAGGTGCAGGATTTTTCCCAGATTCTCCTGTCCGCCCGCCTCGGTGATCTTCTTGATAACCCGGGTCAGGCTCATGGGCCGGAAATAGATTTGAAAAGAAGGATATCCCCCCTGCGGTCGCCAGGCGTTGATCGCATACACCTCGAGGCGATCGAACCGCGGGTGGATCTCCAGGTCGCGCTCCGCGGGAACGTGCCAGGCCCAAAATTCGAGGCTCTTGGTCTGGTAATCCTTCACCGCGGTCAAGGCCATATAACGCCCTTTCTTAACCCTCAGAACGTAACGGCCGTCGTCTTCGGAGAGCGCCTGGGCCACGGTTTCAAAGCGCGAGTTCTTCAACTCGACGGACGCTCCGGCAATGGGCCGGTTCTTGAAGTCACTCACCCGCCCCGAGATCTGAACCGTGTCTTGGGCTAAAGCTGCGGGAACGATTCCCGCAAGAAAAGCCGCGAGAGCGGCCAGAAGATGCGCCCGGATCCGTTTCCAATTCATCCTGTCCTCCGTAGGCCGGAAATCTGGTTTTTTGCCCGTCGACGGCCTCTCTTCCCTTTCAGGACGGGCCATTCCCGTAGTCACATCGGGAAGAAGACCCGAGCATCATTCCGGCAAAACAGGCTTCCCATGGATTGCTTCCATCATAACAATAATAGAAGGGAACGCCGCCGTTGCCGCAATCGTTCGCATCGGAATACCACGAGCCGCTCGCGCATCGCGGCGTTTCCGACGACGCCCCGGAACCGGACATACAGGCCGGCGAGGCCGAACCCGAGACAAGGGAAATCAAGGCGGGCTTTTCATATCTCATGCCGCCCTCCGATATTTAGGCGAATGACCTTTTAAGAGCTGGAACGAATCCATTGTACCGGCAAATGATTCGTTTCACAAACGTCGTTTTTCATGACGGGCCGTCCGTCCCGGATATTTCTTCGAAGGATTGACCCCCGAAGATGATCGGCCAGATGGGGCGGGGAATTGCGGCGCGGGATCAGGACATCCATCAGAAAAATCCAGATCGACTCGAGCCCAAGGATCGATCGCTTGAACCGCCCGCCCCTTCCCCATCTCCGCCGGCAAGGGCCAGGCGCAGGACCGCCAGGGCCTCGGCTTCGTTCGTTTTTCCGAAAACGAAAAACGCCCGCCGGCCGCGCCGGGCGAAAAGAAACCAATGCCCGGCCGAATTCCGGGCGGAGATCGTCCCCTCCAAAATCCGCGTCCCCTCCAAGTTCGATTCGAATTGAGCCCGGACATTCGCTTCGAGGGACGGGGGCCACATCGGGAGGTCGACGATCAGGAGCTTGGTTCCATCGGACCCGTACCGGGCCGAAACGGCCGTCGTCACCTCGGCGAATCCCCAGTACGGCTCGGAAAAAAATTGCGTCTCGGCTCGCGCAGCCGGTTCGCCTTTGATGTATCGCTCCGACCCGCTTTTTCGGCCCTCGGCCGGCAGGGCGTTGAGAAGAGAACCGGCGAAAATATCGCCGCCCGGATCGATT
>CAYPKX010000102.1:3414-11097 GCA_964411395.1 uncultured Eubacteriales bacterium
GATTCGCCCGGCGATGGCTGTGGCCATCGCCTGAACGTCCTCTTCGTCCGCAGGGACGCCTTGAACCGTCACGAAATAAGCGCCTTTGACGAAGGCAACCTGCCCGGGGAGGGTCCAATTGGGGCCCGGGAGGACAGCGGAGGATTTTTCCTCCCCTTCGCGTTGGACCGAAAAGATTCCGAACGCGTCCAGCGGCGAGGCCATCCGGTAGATTTCGACCGAGATTTCCCCGGACGGTTTTCCGGGCGTTCGAGCGAAATGGCCTACCTCGACGCTTTCGAACCCGTAGGGGAGATAGAGCTCGGCCCCGCCGTCGATGTACCCGTAGAGACTGTCCTTGACGTACCGTTCCGAAGCGGCCGCGAGTTTCCATTCACCGACCTCCCCGGATTTCGGCAGGAGCGAGGCCTGGGAAAAGAGCGAAACGGGTCCTGTGGCCAAAGCGAAAACCAGGACTGCGCCGAGCCGCAAAATAAAGACATTATCGGGACGCAAGACAAGCCTCGATCCAAACGCCGGCCGTCAGGCCAAGGCCAGTTCCGTCAGGGTGACGTCCTCGCGTTTCGCCGTGCCCAGCCCCAGCAAAGCGGCGATGTCCAAAAATTCGCGGCGCGTTTTGTCTTCGAACTGTTGAATGCCCCGGCCGATCCGTTCCCGAGTCATGAGCTCGTGTCCGATCAGGTCGACAGCCACGGGATCGGTGCCGAACAGCATCAGGTTGGCGTCATAGATGAACTTGGGATTGGCTCCCGGCCCGCCGTCATAGCAAGCCTGCAGACCGTCGACGATATTCAAGACGACTTTATCCCTGAGAACCGGAAAAGCGCATGGTTCGGCGACCGATTTCGTCCAGATCGCGTGGAGACGGGACGTGTTGCTGATCGAGCCGTACGACAGGTTTTTCAGGCAGAGGGTGACCGTCGTTCCGGCGTTTTTAAAAATCGGGACGTTGATGATTTTCGTCAATTTTTGGGTGACAATCTTGGAAAAATAGGACTCCTTCCCTTCGTTGAGCATCATCGGGAGAGTGGCCTTGTTGTATTTCATCTCGACGTCGGCGCTATAGAACGGAGCGTCCCTGTCGATATTGTCCTTGGCCCACATCTCACCCTTGTCGTCGTAGAAATCGCCGTTGGGGCCTTTCCTCTCCGTTCCCATGAGGGCGATTCCCGGAAAACGCTCAGGCGTAAATCCGGCCTCAATCATCTGAAAGTGGCGTCGATCCCAGATGACGATGTTCGATTTCGACAGGCCGGCCGAGACGAGCCCGGCGATGATCGCGTCGACGACCTCGGGCTTGGTCGAGAGAAGATTCCGGCCGATCGGGTTGATCTTGATCCCGACGATGTCGGACGGGGAAACGAACTGCCGCCAGGCTGTGGCCGGGTCGGACTCACCGGTCAAAGCGGTCATTCCCCGGTTCACGGCCTCGGTTGCCTTCGCCGCGTTGATTTTTCCCTCGACCGAGGCGCCCGGCGTCGCGACCTTGATGACCCGGCCGGGATATCGGCCGGGCATGGATTCGTTCGTCCGGGGGATGTTTCGGACGCTGTCGATGTTGGTTTTAATGTCGCCGGGCTTTTGGGCCGGCGGCTTGTGGTCGGCCGCTTTTTCCTGGGCCCCCAGCGCTCGGGCCGCAGCCAGCCCGGTCGCTCCGGCCGCGGCCGTGCCGAGAAATTTCCGGCGGCTGACGGCGCCGGGGGTATGGGCGTTCTTCTCTCCGGTCAGCTCGAGGACTTCATCATTGTTCATGGCGGCTCCTTCGCAGGGATGTTTTAACACTATCAAGGGTCGAGGAGACCTGTCAATCCGCCCGCCTCGCCTTTTTCCCAATAAATTCCCTTTTTTCCTTTCCAGGAGAATGTCCGTATTCGGACACGACGGTTGCGGGATTGAACACAAGAAATTCAATAACACGATTTCTTGTGGCTCATTCTTACGACGGGAATTGGCACAGGTCTTGCTCAATAATGTTCCGGGGAATTTTCGATTCATGAGGAAACGCGAAAAATGACTCGCATCAAGCTATTATGTCTCATCGCGGTTATTTCTGTCGGTATCGGCCTCGCCAATCCGCAGGCCCAAGGGATATTCGACGCGGTCAAGGCGAACGATCTGGCCCGGGTCAAGGACATGATCGGGAAAGACGCGGCCCTCGTTGAAACCAAGGATGCCAACGGCCGGACTCCGCTGCACATCGCGGCCGCCAATGGCTCCGTCGCCATGGCCGAACTCCTTATCGAGAAAAGCGCCGACTTGGGCAAAAAGGATCTCCGCGGAAATTCCCCTCTCCATGCCGCCGTGGACGCCGACCAAAAGAACATGGTGGAATTATTGATCGCCAAAGGAGCCGAAATCGACGGCTTCAACGGGGACCGGCATACGCCCTTTATGCTCGCGGCCCGGAATACGGGCAACGTCGACATCGGCCGCATGCTGCTTCGGAGCGGGGCCGACCTCAACACGAAAGACGACTTTGACTACAAGCCCCTGAACTGGGCGGCGTTTTTTGGCCATCGCGATTTTATCGACTTTTTATTGGACAACAAGGCCGCCTTCGACCTGACGGGCACCAAGGGAATGGAGATCCTTCGCAAAGCCGCCCAATGCGGAGCGGCCCGGTTGTTTCAAGCGATCGCGGAAAAGGGAGACAACCTTTTAGCCGACGAAAACGCCAACAATCTCACGATGTATACGGCCATCAGCGGCGGATCCCTGGACATCGTCAAGATCCTCACGGCCCGGAATATCCCCATCAAGCACCTCCGCGATAACAAGGGATGGAGGCCGATCCATCAAGCCGCTCTCAACGGGCATTCGGCCATGATCGAATTCCTCATGAAAAACGGGGCCGATTTGAACGTCCGAACCCCTTCCGGAAAATCGGCCTATAACCTCGCCGGCGAAGCCGGGCGGAAGGACGTGTTGGAGTTGATCCGGAAATTGGGCGGCGACCCGAGTCCGCAGCGGTTTCCGGAGCTTCGCGGCCCATGCCTTGGACAAGCCGTCCCGGGTCAGAACCCGAGCGTCTTCGCCCCCGACATCGTCGTCGCCAATCATTCCGGCATCACGATCTCCCCGGATGGAAATGAATTCTTCTGGCAGTCGCCGGAGCAAACGATCTGGACGACGAAGCGGATAGACGGCCTATGGTCCAAACCGGAAGCCGTTCCGTTCAGCCGGAAGATCAAGGGCCTTTTCGTCGATGATGTCCCGTTCCTATCGCCCGACGGAAGAAAATTGTTTTTTACCTCGAGACGGCCGGTCGATTCAGCCTCCGCCGGAAAAGAAAACATCTGGTTTGCCGAGAGAAATTCCTCCGGCTGGTCGGACCCGACGCCGCTCGGTCCCGAAGTCAACGCGATGCCGCTTCACTGGCAGGTCTCCGTTTCCCGTTCCGGGACCCTCTATTTTTCGGGAGAGGGGCCGGACGGACACGGTGAAATGGACCTTTACTGTTCCCGGCTTATCGACGGTCAATATGTCAAACCCGAAAATCTGGGACCCGTCATTAACGGCGAAACCAACGAGGGGTACCCGTTCATCGCGCCGGACGAATCCTATTTGATTTACGGACAAGGCAACGCCTGGGAATTCTCGATCAGCTTCCGGGGGAAGGATGGAAATTGGCTCCCGCCGGGGAAGCTTCCGCCTGCCCTCCGGGGCTTCTGTCCCATGATCTCGCCGGACGGCAAGTATTTCTTTTATGCCAGCAACGGGATCTTATGGGCGGAAGCGAAATTCATCGAGGACTTGAGGCCGGTTTTGGGAGTCGCCGATCGGGACCAAATTCCAGGGCAACGATGATTCCTCGGGGTTCGATTTTCATCCTTCGCTTATCTTGTTCGATCCCGATTTCGGGTATAATTTCGACATGAAAAAAACAACTCCTCGCCTGATCCTTTTCCTATTGATAACAACATTTTGTCTTGGGGGCACGGACGGCCCCGCGACCGCCCGCGCGCTTTCCCAGGCGGATCTTCTCCCTCAAATCGACGGCCTTCTCGCTCCCGTCTTCAAGGCCGGCGAGCCGGGTGCGGCGCTCCTGGTCATGAAGGACGGCAAGCCGCTCGTTCGCAAAGCCTACGGCCTGGCCGACCTCGAGCTTGGCGTGGAGATGCGGCCCGACCACGTCTTCCGGATCGGCTCGATGACTAAGCAGTTCACGGCCGTAGCGATTCTGATGCTCATGGAGAAGGGACAGCTCGCCTTGGCCGATCCCCTGACCAAGTTCTTGCCGGATTATCCCGTGCAGGGCCGGACGGTCACGGTGGAACACCTTCTGACCCACACGTCGGGCATCCAGAGCTATACCAACCTGCCGGAATGGCCTCCCCTTCAGCGCAAGGACATGACCGTGACCGAGATCATCGCCCTGTCCAAGGACAAGCCCTTCGAGTTCGAGCCGGGTGAGCGCTGGAATTACAGCAACTCCGGCTACATTCTGCTCGGGGCGATCATCGAGAAGGTCTCGGGAATGAAATACGAGGCTTTCCTCCAGAAGCATATTTTCGATCCCCTCAGTTTAAAAAACACCTTTTACGGCAGCGCGACGCGAATTATCCCCCGCCGCATCACGGGATATGCTCCCGGGGCGAACAACACTTTTCTCAACGCCGAATATCTGTCGATGACCCAGCCCTACGCGGCGGGATCGCTGCTGTCCACGGTGGACGACCTGGCGACCTGGAACGAAGCCCTGCTCGCGGAGAAGCTCATCAAACGAGAGTCGCTGGAGAAAGCCTGGACGCCTTATCGGCTCAAAGACGGCTCCTCCACAAGCTACGGCTACGGCTGGGGAGTCGGGACCGTCGACGGCCGGCGGGAGATCTCCCACGGCGGCGGCATCCACGGCTTCTCCTCCGACGGCATCCTGTATCCCGAGGACCGCCTGATCGTGATCATGCTGACCAACAGTACGGTCGGAACTCGTGCCCCGGGCCGGTTCACGCCGCATATTGCCGCTCTGGCGCTCGGCAAGCCTCTCCCGGGCGAGAGGATGGCGGTCGGGATCGATCCCAAGATTTTCGATTCATACGCCGGGGAGTACGAGATCCAGCCGGGATTCACGATCAAGTTCTTCCGCCAGGGCGACAAGTTCATGACCCAGGCCACCGGACAGGCCGCCTTTGAAATCTTCGCCGAATCGGAAACAATATTTTTCCTTAAAGTCGTGGACGGGCAGGTGGAGTTCATCAAGGACGCCGCCGGCCAGGTGACCGGGATGGTCCTGATCCAGAACGGCCGGACGATCCCGGGCAAGAGAATCCAGAAGTAAGACGGCAAAGGGCCGCCCGGACGCACGGCTCCGATCGGGGTTCGAATACAACCGGAGTCCGTGGCCGGTTTGCCCGGAATACGCAACCGGAATTTCCGAAGACTCGAGGTTCTCGTAGAGGACGGCCGTGATCGCGCCATCCTCCGCCGTCTCTTTGACGAAGATCGTACGGCCCAGGACGCCGAAGATCTCTCCTTTGACTGAGACGAAGAAGCGGTCCAGGAAATCGCCATCGGGGCTTGCCGGGATCGCAAAAGCAACCGTCTCTGCCCAACCTTATCGCGGGCCCCCTTTTTGCGCGTTATAATCCAGCCTCCAGCCGCCTGTCAACAGCCGGAAACAGGGCTGACTTCGGATTTGCCCGGCTGACGTTCTCCGTTTTAAAAACTCGGTAAATTCCTCCTCTCCCACCAGGCCCCCCTGGCAGCAGAGTCCTACGCGAGGCTTCCGAGCCGGGAATGGGCGTTTCCCCTCTGCATGGTTGCCGGGATTTGAATATATACAAATCCCACTCAGACACGCACCCCCCGCGGGGCGAACGTCCCGGCGGTTATCGTCGGTCTCGTTCGGCATTTTTATGTCTGAGCAAACCCACTATCTCTTTTTAACTCTCCCGGCAAAGCCGGCCCGCTTCATGCCTTGACAACAGCGGCTTATTAGTATTATATAGTATTATTCGATATCGAACTTATAAAGGAGTCTCTTCATGTTGACCGCCCTGCTGCTTCTGACCCTTCTTCCGGCTTTCGCCTTGATCGAATCGGAGCCATCGGCGAATCCGTCCGACGATCCGACGGCCGAAATCATCGCCCTGGAAAAAGCCATGCTCGACCGCTGGGGAACCGGCGATACGTACAGTTTCATCGAACTGGCCGCCCCGGAAATCACCTATTTCGACCCGAGCTTGGAAAAACGCCTGGACGGACGCGAAGCGTTTGAAAAGTTTCTCGCCCCGCTCAAAGGCACGTTTCGAGTTCCGCGATATGAAATTCTCGATCCAAAGGTTCAGGTCTACGGCGAGGTCGCCGTCCTCTCCTACAACATGGTCGATTACGATGAAAAAGAACTCAACGCTTTCCGCATGAACGTCACGGAGGTCTATGCCCGCCGCGACGGACGATGGGCCCTCGTCCATTCCCACTTCTCGGTCACCAAACCCCAAATCAAATGAAAAATTCCTGCCTGGAACTGATCGCCTCCTGCCCGGACGTCGTCCTGACAACAATCGGCGCCGACGCCGTTCCCCAGTCCCGGGTCATGTTCAACCTGCGCGGTCCGCGTTATCCCGAGCTCCAGGAGTATCTGCGCCCCCTCGACGGAACGTTTCGATATTACCTGGATACAAATACGTCCTCCTCCAAAGTCCGGGATGTCCGCTCCCGGCGGCAGGCCTCCCTGCTCTTTTGCCGGCCGGAGATTTACTTCAGCCTGATGCTCGGCGGCGATTTATCCGTTGCCGAAGATCCGGTGATACGCCGGGAGCTCTGGCGTCCGGGCTGGGAAACCTATTACCCGGCAGGGCCGGAGGATCCCGACTATACGATTCTTCGCTTTGAGGCCCGTTACGGCCGGGGTTGGAACGGCCGCGTCAATTACTCTTTCGACTTGAGAGAGAAGCATTGAACACGCTGCCTCAGGGTGGTTTCCTGATGGCCAGGATTCATCAAATCTCCGGCCGGATCTTTGCCGGCCGGTTGCGCGCTGCCGGGATCGAAATCAATCCCGCCCAGGGCCGGATCCTGTTCGCCCTCTGGCAAAAGGACGGCATTCCGATTCAAACCCTCAAGGAACGTACGTCTCTCGAGAAGTCCACCCTGACCAGCATGCTCGACCGACTCGAAGAGGCCGGCCTCGTCCGCCGCCGCCCTTCCCCCCAGGACCGGCGGCAAATTTTGATCGAGCGGACGGAAAAGGACCGGGCTCTCGAGCGCGCCTACAAGACCGTCTCCAGGGAGATGACCGGTTTGTACTATCGCGGATTCGAAAGCGGGGAAATCGAACGCTTCGAATCCTATCTTCGCCGCGTCTTTGAAAACCTCGACCGGACGGAGAAAGCGGAAAAATCATACTAAATGATTCCCTCCGGCCCCTTGACTCAGGTCGGCCCTCAGGGCCTATAATGGAGACCCCGCCTCGCCCGGCTCAAAGAGGCGGCCTTTGGCGCGCGCATCGGGATCCGGTTTGCCCGTCCTTTGCGCCAAAAGGCCGGTCGTTCGACTTTCATTTTGGATGGAGGATGTGAATGGAACGATATCCCATGACCCCGGACGGTCTTAAAAAGCTGGAGGCGGAACTGAAAAAGCTTCGCGAAGTCGATCGTCCGGCCAATGTGAAAGCCATCGAAGAGGCGCGAGGACTCGGCGACCTGAGTGAAAACGCCGACTATAAATGCGCTAAAGATGAGC
>CAYPKX010000103.1:0-10936 GCA_964411395.1 uncultured Eubacteriales bacterium
ATACTGAATCCATGAACCCAAAACGCTGCGCTTTGGTGACCGGCTCTTCCGGCGGCCTGGGGCGGGAGATCGCCGTCTCGCTGGCCACTTCCGCCGGCGCCGTGATCGTCCACTATCGCCGCAACAAAAAGGGCGCGGAGGAAACCGCCCGGCGGATTCGAAAAGCCGGCGCGGAAAGCGCGGTCCTTCAAGCCGATCTTTCCATCGAAGCGGAAGCCCGCGCAGGGGTTGCCGCCGCCGAAAAACTTCGGGGCCGGTTGGATATTCTGGTTAATAATGTCGGCCCGATCCGGATCAAGCCGTGGGACAAGCTGACGTCAGACGACTGGGAGAAGATGTTCCGGGGGAATTTGCTATCCTCCTATTTTTGCCTCGCCGCCGCCCTCCCCGGGATGCGGGCCCGGCGGTTCGGCCGGATTATTAACATTGGATTCGGCCGGGCTGAACAACTGGCGGCCTTTCCGACGGTCCTGCCTTATGCCGCGGCCAAGACCGGACTTCTTCTCCTGACCCGGACGGCTGCGGCCGAATGCCGGGGGGCCGGGATCACCGTCAACATGGTTTCGCCCGGACTTCTCAAAAAGGGGATTCTTCCCTCCGGGGCGAAAATCCCGCCCGCGTCGCTGGGGACTTTCGCCGACATCGCCTCGGCGGTGCGCTTTTTGGCCGCCGACGAGGCCCGACGGATCACCGGAACGAACATTCTGGTCGCCGGCACCTGGAAAATGTGAACGGCCGCGTTCGAAAAGTTGCAAATGAAGAAGAAATGAACATAATATCGGCGGGCTCATGAATCAAAAAACGATCCAGGGAATCGTCCTCTGCGCCGGGCGCGGCGGGCGCCTCAGCCCCTTGACCGATACGCTTCCCAAATGTCTTCTGACGTTTGCCGGCCGGACGATCCTGGAACGCTGCCTCGAAGGCCTTCGGGCGGCGGGAGTCGGCGAGATTTTTCTGGTCGTCGGATACCGCCGGGAGCTTATCGAGGATTTTGTCTGGCGGCGGGGGTATGATGCGGTCACTTTCGTGGCCAACGAAAATTTCTCCCGCACCAATACCGCCGTCTCTCTGAACCTGGCTCTGAAGCGGACCGGGTCGGATGTCGTTGTCGTCAACGGCGATGTCCTCTTCGACCAGAGCATCCTGACGGACCTCGTTTCTCTTCCCGCTTCTCATGGCGCGGCGATCGACGCCGACATCCCGCTGGATGGGGAAGAGGTGAAAGTGATTGCCCGCGGCGATCGGATCGTGCGGATCGGCAAGGACCTCGACCCGGGTCAAAGCCTGGGGGAAGCCATCGGCCTGTACAAGATCAGCCGGGAATCGATTCCGGCTCTCATCGGAGTCTATGATGCCCTGGAAAAGAAGGGGGAGCTTCAGCACTTTTTTGAAAAGGGATTCGACCTCCTGACGGAAGCCGGTTCCCCGGAAGAAAATTCTTTCGGGATTTTCCTGACCCGGGGCCGTCCCTGGATTGAAATCGACACCCTCGAGGACTACCGTCATGCCGAACGGGACATCGCCCCTCGGCTCTGATCAAGCGTTCGATTACCGGCTTGCCTCAGGCAAGAGCGAAAACGCCTTCACTCCCCGTTTTCTCCAAATCAACAAGGTCTTGAATCGTCCGGCCGCCTCTCTGATCGTCCGGGCGTTGTTCAAAACCCGGGTGACGCCCAATCAGGTCACCGTCGCTTCGTTCTTTATCGGCCTGGCCGGAGCCGGATGTTTTTCCCTGGGCCTTCGCTGGGCTTTCATCGCCGGCGGCATCCTGACCGAGCTGTCCTCGATCGTCGATTGCGCCGACGGGATGCTGGCCCGGGCCCGGGGGGCGTCCAATGATTTCGGAGCATATTTGGACCTTCTTCTGGACCGGATCAACGAATATCTCCTTCTGGCCGGGGCGGTTGCCGGGCAGTACCGGTATTCCGGACGGGAGATCGACGTTTTAATCGGCGGGCTGACGGTCGGACTCTATTTCCTTCTGACGACCCAGTTCTACCTGGCGAAAAACCTGATCCATGACGAGCGGCGGGGGGAAGCCGCGGAAAACCGCGGCTGGCTGATGTTTCTCATCGCCGTTTTTGCCGTGATCAACCGGTTGGATATCGGTTTCTTCGTCCTGCTCGGATTCTCCCTCGGCGGAAACATCGGGCTGCTCTTTCGCTTTTTTAAATTCGGGAAAATCTGACCGACCGCCTCTTTCGTCGCTTCGCCGAATCCCGCTCCCCTGGGTTCGGGAGTCGGCGGGGATGAACTCTCCGGCGGAAGGGGGTCGCGGGACATTCTGAATTTGACAAACGTCTTCTGAGACGCGACACTAGGTCCACGATGAGCAAACACATGATGTCCTGTTGGGCGGCGATCGGGGTTCTGGCCTTCTTCTTCCTGTCCGTCTCGGCCGGCGTCCGGGAAGACGACCCGCTGACGATCAAGGCCCGGGCCATGGTCGACGCCCTGAGTCGCGGGGAATTCGAAGCCTCCGTCCGCGATTTCGACGAAACGATGCGGAAACTTTCCGGGCCGGACAAGATGGCCGCGTTATGGAAACAGCTCTCCGGTCAATTCGGAGCGTTCCAACGTCGTTCCGGCGACCGGCGGGACAAGCTCGGCAATTACGATCTTGTCCTTGTCACCAGTGTTTTTGAGAAGCAGACCTTTGACTTTCGCGTGGTTTTCAGCCCGGACGGTCGAATCGCCGGTCTCCAGACGGTTCCCACGGCTCCCCCGGCGATCTATGCTCCGCCTGACTATGCCGATCCGAAGACGTTTTTCGAAACCGAGGTCGTGGTTGGAGAGGAACCGTGGACCTTGCCCGGGACCTTGACGAGGCCGAAAGGGGACGGTCCGTTTCCCGGTCTGGTCCTCGTCCATGGCTCGGGGCCGAACGACCGGGATGAAACCATGGGTCCCAACAAGACGTTCAAGGACCTGGCCTGGGGATTGGCCAGTCGGGGAATCGCCGTCATCCGTTATGACAAGAGAACCTTCGTCCACGGGAAGAAGATTGTCGCCGGCCCCGAATATCCCCTGATGACGGTGAAAGAGGAGACGATTGATGACGCCGTCGCGTCCGTAAGGCTTCTTCAGTCGACACCGGGCCTTGATCCAAAGCGGATCTTTATCCTGGGACATAGCCTCGGCGGCGGCCTTCTCCCCAGGATCGCCGCTGCGGCCGAACGCCTGGATCCGGCCGGTTTCATTTTTCTGGCCGGTTGGAACTTTTCCGTAGAGGATGAGATTCTTCGACAAACGACATATCTCCTGTCCCTGGATGGATCGCAATCGGATGACGACAAAAAGACGCTGGACGATATCCGGGCTGAAGTCGCGGCGATCAAGGCCTACGTCGAAACCGACCGCGGCTCCAAGGTCCTCCGGCTCGGAGCCACGCCCGCATATTGGCTCGACCTCAGGGATTACGACCCCCTGGCCGAAGCGGCCAATGTGAAGAAGCCGATGCTGTTTCTCCAGGGACAACGGGATTACCAGGTCATCCCGGCCAACCTCGACCGCTGGAAGAAGGCCTTGGAGGGGAGGCCCGATGTCGTCTTCAAGCTTTATCCGTCGCTGAATCACCTTTTTCTGGAGGGGCAGGGGATTCCGAATCCGAATGAGTATACCTTGACGCATAAAAGCGTTCGCCGGGATGTCATCGAGGACATCGAAATGTTCATTCGCGGCGGCCGCTCCGGACGATAATGCCGGGAAAGGAATCCGGGCCGATGTGCGCCGACCTCAAAGCGAAGATGATCCGCAACGGGATGGCTTTTCTGGCCGCGGCGGCCTTGATTATGACAGCTGCGGCTTGCGGGAAAACCGGCCCGGCCGAAGCCCGGAAAATCAAAGCCGTCGAGAAGGGTCTGCTGCGGTCGGTCTATCTCAAGGGATTGCCGGCGGAAAAACTGAACCTCGAGGAACGGATGGCTTTTTACCGTATCCCCGCGGTCTCGATCGCGGTCATCGACAAAAAGGAGCTGGCTTGGGCCAGGGCTTACGGCGAGCGCGATAATCAGGTCCACCAGCCCGCAACGACCGAAAGCCTGTTCCAGGCCGGGGCCTTCAGCCAAATGATCGCGGCGGCCGTCGTCTCGTCGCTGGCGGAGCAGGGCCGCATCTCCCTGGACGACGACGCCGGGGCGCGGATGACGTCCTGGAGGTTTCCTTCGGAATTCGAACCGGCCGAGCCTCATCTCGACCTGCGCTCGCTTCTGGCCCACGGGTCCGGCTTGTCCGACCAGATCCTTCCCGGCTACGCTCACGACGAACCGATTCCGTCGCTTCCGCAGGTTCTGGATGGAGCCAAGCCCGCGGCCAACGGGCCGCTCTGGGTTCCGCCGGCGGCTGCCGCTCCCGTCCGAACGAGGTATTCCGAAGCCGGGTATGTCGTCCTCGAGACCTACCTGAACGACCGGACGGGAAAGCCGTTCGAACAGCTGGCTCGCGAGCTCGTTCTCGAACCCGCCGGGCTGGCCGGCAGCGCCTTCGATGTCCCCCTGCCGGACGCCCTTCGGTCGAAAGCCGCCTCCGGACATCTGCGCGAAGGGCGTCCTGTCTCCGGCTTGTGGAAGAACTACCCTGAAAAAGCGGCCAAGGGGATGTGGACAACCCCGTCGGAATTCGCCCTCGTCCTTCTTGACCTTTTGCGTTCGGCCGAAAGCGGCGAAGGGAAAATCCTCCCGCCCGCCGCAGCCAGGACGATGCTCGGCCGCTGGCTCGAAAGCTTCGGCCCCGGATTCCTGGTTGAGGGAAGCGGAGACGACATCCAGTTCCTGGCCCGGGGAAAAACCCACGGCTTTGCCTGCTATTTCGTCCTTTATCCCGTCAGGGGGCAGGGGGCGGTCATCATGACCAACAGCGATAACGGCTTCACCCTGATCGACGAAATCTTGTGCGCCCTTTCGGAGGTGTATGCCTGGCCGGGATACAAACCGGCGGAAAAGCAGGTTCTTCGCCTCGATCCGGAAACCTATCAAAGTTTTACCGGCCGTTACGAAGTCGGGCCGAATTACTTTCTGGACGTCTCTTGGGAGGATTACTATCTTGTCATCCAACCGACGGGCCAGGCGGCCACCCGGTTCTATGCCGAGGGACAGACTCTTTTTTATTCGACCGATCCGTACATCCGAATCCAGTTCCTCCGGGACAGAGGACCGGTCGATGGTCTCGTCCTCTGGCAGCAGGACTTCGAATTGAAAGCCCGAAAAATCGGCCCCTGAAGGGAGAAGAGCGCATGGGGAAAAAGATCAAGCGAATCGGGATCATGACGGGCGGGGGGGACTGTCCCGGCCTGAACGCCGTTATCCGGGCCGTGGCCAAGCGGGCGATCTTCGAACATGGTTGGGAGGTTTTCGGGATCGAGGACGGCTATGAGGGATTGATCAAGTCCCGGTTCCGCCGCCTTGACGCCTCCGATGTTTCGGGGATCCTGACGATCGGCGGCACAATTCTGGGAACATCCAATAAATCCGACCCCTACGCTTATGTCGATCCGGCCGGAACATCGTCGTCCCGGCGGGATGTCTCCCGTCTGGCGATCAGGAATGCCGGAGAAATGAACCTCGATGCGCTCATCCTCATCGGCGGCGACGGGACGATGGCCACGGCCTCCCGGCTTTCCCGGGACGGATTGAATATCATCGGTGTCCCAAAGACAATCGACAACGACTTGAACGGAACGGACGTGACGTTCGGATTTGACACGGCGGTCGGTGTGGCGACCGAGGCGATCGACCGTCTTCACACGACCGCCCAGTCCCATCATCGGATCATGATCGTCGAAGTCATGGGCCGCCGGGCCGGATGGATCGCCCTTTACGCCGGGACGGCCGGGGGAGGCGACATCATTCTCATTCCGGAAATTCCTTACATGCCCGAGGCGGTCGCGGCCAAGATCGGATTCCGCCGGAAAATCGGCAAGAAATTCAGCATCGTCGTGATTTCGGAAGGGGCCAAACCGCGGGGAGGGGATGTCGTCATCAAAAAAAGGATCGAATCGAGCCCCGATCCCATCCGTTTGGGCGGCGTCGGCGTCGTTTTAGGAGACCAGCTTGAGCGCCTGACCGGGCAGGAAGCCCGGACCGTCGTCCTGGGTCATTTGCAGCGTGGCGGATCCCCGACCGCGGCCGACCGGATCCTGGCGACTCAACTCGGCGCGGAGGCCGTCTGTTTAGCCGCCCGGGGCAAATTCGGCCGCATGGTCGCGGTCCAAAACGGGGCCATGTCCTCCGTCACGCTGGATCTTCCGGCCCGGGGCCAGCGGCTGGTCCCGCCCGGTCATCCGCTGATCGCCGCGGCTCGGGCGGTCGGGACGAGTTTCGGGGACGAAAAATAGGACGACAACCGAAGGGTCAGTTTTTTTCCTCGAAACCCCGGACGGTGTAGTACTGGGCCCGCTCGAAAAAGTTGACGATCCGGCCCTGCAATTCCATGGCTTCGTAAAAATCGGCGGCGGTGTCGAGGAGGCCTTCATTGCGGATTTTCTGCCAGATGTCGCGCCGGATGAGGCAGATGGCGATCATGATCTCGGACATGGTGAAACCCTCCCGCCGGCGCTGGCGGCCCAGTTCGGTCCAGTAGATTTCCATGTCCTTTTCCGAGATCTCGTTGGAGATCCAGCGCCCGAACTGGCTGAAGACCCGGAAACCGCGGTCATGGACCTCCCGTTCATCGAACGTTCTGTAACCGGGAGCTTCGATCGTCGACCGGATTTCCTTGGCGTAGGACCGGGAGAGGTCCTCGGCGCTGGTTTCGATAAGCCGGACGAGCTTGCGGGAGACGGCCGAGGGATTAAAACGGCTGGTTCCGCAGAAGAACTGCATGGCCTACCTTCCCTACGGGAAAGATAGGCCGGGAGAGGGAGGTTGTCAACCCGGATTGACAACCGCGACTCCCTGGGATATTGATTCGGCCGGAGGTTTGAGTCCATGGCCGAATCCGTTTTGACCGACGATCATTTCTGCTTTGTCTGCGGCGAGCACAATCCGGACGGTTTGCATCTGAAAATCGAATATCCCGAACCCGGCCGCTGCCGGGCCGTTTTCGTCCCCGACCGCCGGTTCCAGGGCTGGAAGGATATCCTTCATGGCGGAATCATTTCGACTCTCCTCGATGAGGCGCTCGCTCATGCCTACGGCGGCCGAACGCGCGGCGCGGGCGAAGCGGCCGTAACCGCCGAATTGATCGTTCGTTTTAAGAAACCGGTTCGAATCGGAGAACCTGTCATCCTTGAAGGACGGGTCTTGTCCGTTTCCGGACGGGTGATCGAGTGTGAATCGACCCTCTCGAGTACGGCCGGCGGGGTACTTGCCTCCGCCTCGGGGAAGCTCATCAAACCGAGAGCTTCCAAGCCGTGACCGGCGTGTAAACGGTCTTTCCCCGCAGGAAAGAAATTTGGCCCGGTCCGGCCGAATCGTCTCGTTCTAACACCGTCGAAGGATTCTGGCACAGCCCTTGCACTAAGCGGAGTATGACCGGCGGCAAAGCGGGAACGTCCAATTTCCGAAAAATAATCGCGGGAGCGTTCCTCTTCCTCTCGGCCTTTGCGGTGATTTCTTCCGCCGCCTCAATCCCTTTGAAAAAAGCCGATCTTCATGATCCCTTTGAGATCATCGCCGAAGTCCGGCGGCTCGAAGGCCTGACGCTCTGGCCCGGATTCGAGCCGGAAAAGATACCCCTCGGTTTGTTTGACGGCGAACGGACCTATCTCATCGATTTTCCAGGGATGCCGGAAGGATTCGCCCCGGTCACCGGCCGGCCGGACATCTTGTCCTGTATCGGACGGCATCCGTCCATTTTCGGAAACACCTGCGTCCAGATTAATGGCCTTTGGATGGCGTCGCTGATCCCGGTCCGCCGGTCCGAGTTCACCGGGAAAAAAATCAGCCTGACGGAAACGGCCGCGGTCGTCATTCACGAAAAGTTTCATGTGTTTCAGGCCGTCCGCCATCCTGCGTGGAAGCCCAATGACGGCGTCCTTCTTTCCTATCCGCAGGATACGGCTGAAATTCTGGACAGGCGAAGCCGGGAGATCGAATCTCTGCGTCGGGCGGTCTTGTCTTTGAGTCCCGGAGACACGGCCTGGGCTCAGACGGCCGCGGCTTTGCGCCGGGAGCGTTATGCGGGACTGGAGGAGGGCCTTATCCGCTATGAACGGGAAATCCGGCGGCTCGAGGGATTGGCCGAATACGTCGAATACAAGGCGGCGGGAAAACCGGCGGCCGAGGAACCCCTTCCTCTCGGCTTCGCCCCGGGAGCCGTACGGGAGCTGGGTTATACCGCCGGGCGCTGGACCGCGGTTCTCCTGGACCGCTTCGTCCCGGGCTGGCAGGCGGACGTCGAGAACGGAACGGTCGCCTTTCCCGAGGATCTCCTCGAAAATTATCTTCGCGGGCGGGGCGGTCAGGCCGAATTTTCCGAAGCCGAATTGGCTCAATGGCGCGAGGATGTTCATGCGTCCCTGGCGGAAAAGGAGGCCGAAAACAAACGGCTTCTGGAATCCATGAATGACAAGACCGGCGTCTCGATCGTCATCAATGCCCTCCGCCGCCCCCTCCGCTTCGAATCCTTCGGGCCTTTTTCCATCGAAGCGGTCGCGCCCAGGGTTTTGATCCACCGCCAGGGATTTGCCCTGAAGAATGAGAGCGGCCGGATCTCTCTCTTCGGAACGCCGGCCTTGACCGAATCGGACGCTCGCGGCCGGGTCATCCGGATCCTCATCCCGGGCGTGACCCGGCGGATACGATACGCTCCCGGACTGTCGAGGCTTCGCTTTTTTTCCGAGGAGTTGTCGATCGATTTAAAACCCGTTCGCATCCGAAGCCAGGGTTCCGCCCGGTTCATCATCGAACTTCGCTGACGCCCCGGCCGGGGCGCTTTCCTTTATTCGCCGATCTTGGGAAAATCGACGATCCCCAACAATCGGGCGAAGATCTTCGGGATGTCGGTGTTCTCTTTGAATCCGCCGAACTCGCCGGCGCCGGGGCCGAAGGCGAAGAGCGGCACCGTGGCCCCGTTGTGGTTGTCCCAGGCCCAGACGGTATCGATCTTCGATCCGTCCCGCGTCCCGCCGGTAATCACCAGGCCGCCGGTTTCATGATCGGCGGTGACGACGACGAGCGTCCGGCCGTCTTTTTCGGCGAAGGCCAGGGCAATCCGGATGGCCTCATCGAATTTCAACATTTGATCGAGTGTTTTGGCCTGGTCGACGTCATGAGCGGCATAATCGATCTGACTGCCCTCGACCATCAGGAAGAACCCTTCCTTCCGGCCTTCCAAACGGCGAAGGGCTTCCGACGTCATCTCGGCCAGCGCCGGCTCGGGCGGCTCGGTCGTCATCGATGACCGGGCGAAAAGGCCGAGAACCTTGCCGTCTGGGGCGGCCGTCAATTCCTCCCGGGTCCGGCAGACCGTATATCCAATCTTCCGAGCCTCCTCGATCAGGTCCAGCTCGTCCTCGCGGTAGCTGCCTTCGCGGGACTTGGGAATAAAAAATCCGTATCCGCCGCCGAGCAGGATATCGATCTTGTTGGCCAGGAGGCCTTCGGCGATCCGGGTTCCTTCGGAGCGGCGGGCCACATGGCTGCCGAAGGAGGCGGGCGTGGCATGGGTGATGGGGGAGGTGGCGACCAATCCGGCGGCCAGACCCCGCGACATTCCGGCTTCGAGGATCGAAAGGACCTTTTGGCCTTCCGCGTTCACGCCGATGGCGCCGTTGTAGGTTTTAAAACCCGAAGCCATGGCCGTAGCCGCGGCCGCCGAATCGGTGATGAGATGGCTGGCCGACGAGGTTCGAACCAGGCCGATGACCGGCATCCGGTCCAGATTGAGGAGCCCGGAGACGCCGCCTTTTTTAATCCGGGCGGCCGAGACGATGGAGTTGCTCATTCCGTCGCCGATCATGAAGATGATGTTCCGGGGCGAGGGCGCGGCTTCGGCCGGATTGGGGCCGCGTTCTTCTTTCGGCGAGCAGGCCGGTTGGGACAGAAGGAGGGCGGCGAGGGTGAAAACGAAGCCCGGAAATATCGAACGTCGGGGCATGCGCTTTTTCCTTTGTTGGAGAAATAAATCAGGAAAAATGAGAGGCAACGATAGCACTCGATGACATCCCCGTCAAGGCGATTTTTCCCTTGACAAACGCCCCGGCCGGGGGTATTTTACATTAGGTGAACAAAATGGTGAACAAAATAAAACAAGAGCTCACCCCCCGCCAGAAGGACATCCTCAAGGCCGTCGAATCTTTCATCCTGGAGCACGGTTATGGGCCGACGATCCGGTGGATCGGGGACCGTTTCCAGATCCCCAGTCCCTCCGCTGTCTTCAAGCACGTCGCCAGCCTGGAGCGCAAGGGCTACCTCGGCCGCGACCGAGGGGGAGGGCTGTGTGCAACCGGCTTGCCGTCGGCCGTCGAGTCCAGGGTCCGGGTTCCCCTGGCCGGTCTCGTCCCCGCCGGCTCTCCTCAGGAGGCCTTCGAAATGTCGGGCGAGGCCATGGATGTCCCCGACTGGATGGTCGGCCGCCGCCGGGGCAATGTCTTCTGCATCCGGGTCCAGGGCAAGAGCATGATCGACGCCTTTATCGACGACGGCGACCATGTCCTCCTCGAACGAACCGGCAACGTCGCCTCGGGGGAGATGATCGTCGGGCGTCTGGAGGACGGGACGGTCACCCTCAAGCGGCTTCGCCGGGAAAACGGCCGGACCATCCTCGTCCCCGAGAATCCGGCCTACCGGCCGTTTGAGGTCGAAAACCTCCTGATCCTGGGGCGGGTGATCGGCATTTTGAGGAAATATTAGCTTGTGAACAACGCCGCTTAAGCGGGAAATTTTTTGATTTGAAAGGAAGGCCGGCGGCGGGTTCGCCTCCCGCCGGTTTGTCTGAAGAGGTAGTATGTCGAATCGTCCGCCGTTTTCATCGCCTTTTCGGCCGGTCCGCCGGGCCG
>CAYPKX010000104.1:0-10888 GCA_964411395.1 uncultured Eubacteriales bacterium
TTTGCTCCATTTTACCTATTCCTCGGGGTTTACACAGATTTCCTTACACTCTCGCTTGTGGGTAACATCTTTCATCTCGTACTCAGGGGGGCGGAGCATCCGACAATTTCAATCTGACAGATTGGACCGGAGCGGCTAATATGAGGGTAGGAAAGTCGAATAAGCGGAAAAACCGACTTCTTTTTCGAGGGGGCCATGGAAGAACCGAACGGTTCAGAAAAAGCGCGCTTGAGCTCGATCCCGGGACGCGGGACAAGCTCAAGAAACAGATCGCTTTCCCGGCCTCCGATCCGTGCCGCCCGTCCTTCCGGGTCAAGAAGATCTCGGGCACGGGGTCGATCTTCGAGGCGCGCGTTGAGCGCGACCTCCGGTTCCCCTTGGAATTCGGAGGGCGCAGCGAGATTATCCTCAGTGTCGTCGGCCCTCATGATCCGACAATAAAGAATCCCTGACCGGGCCGTCCTCCTTTGGGCGCTACGGTTGAATTCCCGGCCGGCCCTCAAGTCAATCCGAAGAAAGACTTGTCGGCTGAAACGAGGCGCCCAGCTTCAGCCGAGTAAACCGAGGTTTTTCAGGAAAATTACTTCAAGAGCCCCCGGGCCTTGAGCAGCGGTTCGACCTTGGGCTCACGGCCCCGAAAGGCTTTGTAGGACTCCATCGCTTCTCGGGTGTTTCCGATGGAGAGGATGTTGTCCCGGAAGCTTTTGGCCGTCTTTTGGTCGAAGAGGCTCGTTTCCTTGAAGGCCTGGAAGGCATCCTTGTCCAGAACCTCGCTCCAAAGATAGCTGTAGTATCCGGCCGCGTATCCGCCGGAGAAGATGTGGGAAAAATACGGCGAACGGTATCGGACGACGATCTCCGGGATCATTCCGATTTGAGTGAGGAGGCCGTTCTCGAAGGCAACGGCGTCCCGGACTGCCGGATCGGCCAGAGTGTGCCAGGCCATATCCAGGTAGCAGGCCGAGACGAATTCCACCGTGGTGAATCCCTGGTTGAACTTGCCGGCCTTGTCGACCTTGTCCAGGAGGGCCTGGGGGATCGGTTCGCCCGTTTGGTAATGCTTGGCGTAGGCTTTGATCACCTCGGGATCGGCGGCCCAGTTCTCCATGATCTGGGAAGGCAGCTCGACGAAGTCGCGGGGGACGTTCGTTCCGCCGATCGAGGCGTACGTCGTCCTGGCCAAGAGGTCATGAAGAGCGTGGCCGAATTCGTGAAAGAGGGTCAGGGCCTCTTCAAACGTGATCAGGGAGGGTTGATCGGCCGTGGGCTTGGTGAAGTTCCCGACGTTGTAGACGAGGGGCGTGATCATCTTTCCGTCGCGGATCGATTGCGAGCGGAGGGTGCTGGACCAGGCCCCGCCGCGCTTGGAGGGGCGGGGAAAATAGTCCGAGTACAGGATCCCGACATGCGTCCCGTCGGCTTCCTTGACCTCGAACACCTCCACGTCGGGATGATAGACGGGGATGTCGGTTCTTTTGGCAAAGGTCAGGCCCCACAATTTATTGGCCGTGTCAAAGGCGCCCTGCCGGACGGCCCCGAGCTCGAAATAGGGACGGAGGGCTTCGTCGTCGAGGTCGTACTTGGCCTTCTTCAGCTTCTCGGCGTAGTACCACCAGTCCCAGGGCTCGAGTTTTCCGGCAACGCCGTCCTTGTTCATCATTTTCTCGAGCTCGCGAGCTTCGTTTTTGGCCATGGCCAGCGCCGGCTTCCAGACCTGGTCGAGGAGCCCGTTCACGCCGGCCGGCGTCTTGGCCATATTGACTTCGAGGATGAAGTCGGCCATGGTTTTGTATCCGAGAAGGCCGGCCTGGGCGACCCGGAGCGAGGCGATTTTCGCGGCGATCTCGCGGTTATCGGCGTCGTTCCCGTTGGCCCCGCGGCTGACGAGGGCCTTGAACAGCTTCTCCCGAAGCTCGCGCCGCGAGGAATACTGGAAGAAGGGGATGCAGGACGGCTTATGCAGGGTGAAAACCCATTTTCCTTCAAGCCCTTTTTCCCTGGCCGTCTCCACCGCTCCGGCGACGACGCCCTCGGGAAGTCCGGCCAGGTCCTCGGGCGTGTCCAGGACGAGGGCGAAGCCGTTGTCCTCGGAAAGGACGTTCTGGCCGAATTTCTGGATCAGGACGGCCAGTTCCTCATTCACCTTGCGAAGTTCGGCCTTTTTCGCCTCGTCCAGGGCGGCGCCGCTGCGGACGAAATTCCGGTAGGTCAGGTCGAGAAGACGAGCCTGCTCAGGTCCGAGGACTGGAGAATCTTTTTGCGTGTAGACGGCCTTGACCCGCTCGAACAGCTTCGGATCGAGCGAGATGTCGTCGCCGTGCTTGGACAGGATCGGGGCCAGTTCGGCCTCGATTTTCTGGAGCTCGGGGTTGGTGTGATTGCTGGTCAAGGCGAAAAAGACATAGGCGACTTTGGTCAGGAATTGACCGCTATTTTCCAAGGCCTCGATCGTATTGGCGAAAGTCGGCGGCTCGGCCGAGGAGGTGATGGCCGCGACTTCCGCTTTCTGCCGGGCCATGCCTTCCTGGATGGCCGGCATGAAATGGGCCTCCTTGATTTCGCCGAACGGCGGCGTGCCGAATGGTGTCGTCCACTCGGCCAGGAACGGGTTGGCCGCGGCTGCGGGGGTCTCGGCTTCTTTCCGCGAACAGGCCGGGATGAGCGCGGCCAGGGTGAGGATAAAAACCAGCGATTTGTTTTTCATTGGAGCGGCTCCTTGTCGTTTCTCGATTTGAATTTCATCGGCCATGAACGCCCTATTTTATCATCGATTGAAATGGATTGTATTTATATTTTCTCATTTTGATCGAATGACATACGGCTTGGGAATATGATAGAGACGGCAGGGGGAAAATGATAAATGCGGCACAGGGAAAAAAGAGAAAAAATTATTCCTGCGATCTCAGGATTTCCAAAAATTCCGACAAAACCATGGCCGTGGCGCCCCAGATCTTGTGCGGACCGAAGGCGAAGAACGGGACCCGGCGGGGGCCGATGTCGAACGGCCATGTTTCGGTCCGGAGGTTGTTCTCGTCGAGAAGGTGGGACAGGGGGACTTCGATGATCTCGTCGACCTCCTCCGGCTGGGGGACGAACGCCGGCGGGATTTCGGTCAGGGCGACAAAGGGATAGATGCAATATCCGCTCGGCGGGATGTAAAGAGGAGTCAGGGCTCCCAAAATGCGGATATTTCCCGGGATGATGCCGACTTCCTCCCAGGCCTCCCGGACCGCCGCCTCGACCGGAGTTTCGCCGTCCTCGACATGGCCTCCGGGAAAGGCGATCTGTCCCTTGTGATGGACGACCGTCTGGGGCCGGCGGATGAAGACGAGATGAAGTTTTCCGTCCCGCGGATAGACCAGGGCAAGGACGGCTCCGTGGAGGCAATCGTCCCCGGTCTCGGCGTAGGTTTTCTGGCCGGGGGGCGGAGGATCGGGAATCATCCGGAGCTGGGCGGCAAGTCCCGGAAGCGGATCCCGGAGACGGCTTTCCAGGCGCTGCATGGCCGACCACATGAGAGGGTATTATATAATAAGGGCCGGTCGTCCGAGCGAACTTTTTCCCTCCTTTTGACGTTTTAAGATATTGAGGGCGAAGTGCGAGCCGCTTCGCCGTTTTTGCCCCGTTCAAGGAGACAAAGATGAGCGCGATTCACTCGAAAAAAGCGAAAATGATTCCGGCCGGGGCTTGCCTCAGCCTTCTTCTTGCGACCGGGGCCGGTTCCGTCTTTGGCCAGAGCGTCGACATCCCCTCGAAGCGCTGGGGATTGAGCTTCGGCAATTCGAAAGAGTTCACCGGCCTGCGGTTCAACTTCCGGGACCGCGATATCGTCCGGATCACCGGCGTGAACATCACCTTGTGGACACCCCGGAAGGGCTTCGATGACCGGGAAAATGAAAACTCGGCCGTCACCGGGCTGTCCCTTGGCCTGGTCCCAGGCGCCGGGCATCTGGCCGGCATCCAGGTTGGACTGCTCGGAGCCGGAGCGGTCAAGAGCGCTGTCGGAATTACCGGCGGGCTGCTTGGAGCCGGCAGCGGCGGCGACATGATCGGCTTCAACTTCGGGGGTTTGGGCGTGGGAGCCGGCGGGAACCTGACCGGCATCAATATCGGCGGCCTGGGAGCCGGCGCCGGGAACAACTTGACCGGTCTCAACGTCGGCGGCCTTGGTCTCGGAGCGGGGGGCGACGTTGCCGGGATCAGCCTCGGCGGCCTTGGCCTCGGTGCCGGAAAGAACCTGACCGGCCTCAACGTCGGCGGTCTCGGCGTCGGCGCGGGCGAACGGCTGGCCGGAATCACGGTGGCCGGAATCGGGGCCGGAGCCAAATCCGTCCGCGGACTGACGATCGCCGGGATTGCCGTCGGGGGCGAGGATGTCAGGGGGTTGTCGCTCGCAGGTATCGCCGTGGGCGGAAAGAACGTCGGCGGTCTGGCGGTAGGAGGCCTCGCCGTCGGCGGCCGGGATATGGCCGGGGTATTCGTTGCCGGAGCTTTCACCAGGATCGTCGAGGACGGCCGCTTGCGGGGCGTTGTCGCCAGCCCCTTCAATCATCTCAAGGGAACGGTGACCGGACTGTCGCTCGGGCTCGTGAACTACGCCTACCGGCTGGAGAAGGGAATCCAAATCGGTCTGGTCAACATCGTCCGGGAGAACAGGCCCGGGCTGCGGGTTCTGCCCGTATTCAACGCGGATTTTCGATAATCCGCATTCCCCAGGGCAGGCGGGACTTACTTCTTCCGGGCCAGCGCGATTTTGCCGGATTCGTTGTCTTCGTCCGTCCAGAATCCGGCCAGCTTTTCGCCTTCCGGTTTGGCCTGGACGGTGATGAGGACGCCGTCGGCCGTCGGGAAGACCAGCTTCAGCTGACGGCCGTCGTAGGCGGCTTCGACAAGCGGCGTCTCCGGGGCGAGGACGCCCAGGGCGTCGCTGATTTTTCCCATGTAGCCGGCTTCCGTCTTTTCCAGGATGACCGTGACTTCATCGATCGTCTGGTCGGGAAGCTCCGCCGTTCCGACCCAGGTTCCGGCAAAGTCGGAACCGGCGGCAAAAGCAGCCAGGGCCAGGACGAGAGCGATCAGAATACTCAGCGCGGCTTTGATTATGTTCATGTCTTTCCCTGACGGCCTCAGCGGTTCCAGCGGTACGAGGCTTTGATCATAAAGATGTTGTCCCCGGGCGCGGTGAACAAATCGCCCAGATCCCGCCGCAGCTGTAGCGTTCCGGCGTTGGCGTAATCGGCCCGGTTCTGTGTCCAGACGAAATAGAGGAGGGAGCCGGGACGGTATTCCCAGCGGAGAACGATCGTTCCGCGCAGGGATTTCATGTTGAAGTCGGGGTTTTCGAAGGCGAACGGTGAGACCGGCCCCGGGCCGTCCGGATCGACAGTGTAAAGGCCGTCGGCGGCGTCGATCGACGAGCTGGTTTCGCCGAAGACGTTGTACGCATACTCGCCGGGGCGGGCCATTTCCTTGAAATGGGAGTAGGCTCCGACGGCGATGAAGGGCTGGATGTAGGCCTGAAGAGACAGCCGAGGAGTGAAGGTCCAGTTGAGCCGGATCTCGGAAAAAACCATCTCTTGTTCGAGCCGGGAGAAGACATACCGCCGGCCGTAGGTCTCGGTCATCAGGGAATCGGTGAATTTCCCAACCCATTGCGTTTCGTTGACTTCCTTGGAGTAAGCCGGACCGATCGAGAAGCTGACATTGGGGGCGGGTTTCCAGCGGAAGGTCAATTGGGTCATCCAGGATTGTCCGTCCCGGCCGCTGTCGGAAATATTGGCGTAACCCTCCAGGACGAGGCGTTTCCGGCCGTCGGTGCTCAAGTTGAATTCGCCCATCGTTCCTCCCGGGCTCCAGGCCAGGGGGCCGCCCCGGGTCAGGCGATTGTTCAGAGAACCGGCCGATCCGAAAAGAGTCACATTGAACGACCAGAAATTCCGGAACAAACCTTCGGCGAGGATGATCCCGCCTTTGCCGACGTTGTTTCCGCCGAAATCCCAGTTGGCAAAGCCCCCGCCGCCGACGAGGATCTGCTGGAAGATCCGGCCCGGTTTGGTCAGGTTCAGGCCCGGAACGAAGGAGAGGTTGATGACATCGGAGGATCCGGACTGAAAGCCGGCGTCGTTGGGATTGAAGCCGGGGGAAAGCGCTCCGAGCTGGCCGAGAATGATGAGCGTTCCGTTCTGTTTGGCGATGTTGATCCTCGTTCCCCATCCGGAGAGCGAGGTGGCCGCCGGATCGACCTCGACATGGGTTGCATCCGGGCGCTGCAAATAGTGGATCGATGAATTCTGAACCCGGAGGATGTCCTCGACCGAGCCTTCGATCCGGGTTCCGCCGATCCACCCGCCGATGACCCAGTTCTTTTTGGCGTCGAGGAAGGAAAAGCCATCCACGGCCAGGCCGAACGCATTCCGGTTCATGATCCCGGCCAGGGTCGGGTCGTCGATATCCCGGGCCACTCCGGTCAGCATGAATCCGAGGCCGTGCCGCCCGTCGGCAATGTCCTTCTGGGCCCGGAGGACGCCGAAGTATGTCGACGGTTCGACCTCTTCCTTATACCGGAGTCCGGCGTCTTCGATCTCCGCATATTCCCGCGTGGTGAGGGCGTTGATGAAGCCGATATTCCAGCCGCCGAGCTTTCCGGTAATCTTGGCCGCTCCGAGGATGGTGGAACGATCGGGGTAGGATGCATAGCCGTCCCGGGTGACGGTCCCCTGGGGCGCTCGTCCGATCCGGCGGCTGTAGAAAAAGGTCGGGTCGGGCCAGTTGATGTTGGCGTTGAAATAGACGCCGCCCCGGCCGAAGCCGTTGAAGATGGACGCCCCTTCGATGAAGAAGGGCCGTTTTTCCTGGTAGCGAGTTTCGTAGGCGGAAAGGTTGATGACCGCCGGATCGACTTCGACCTGGCCGAAGTCCGGATTGACCGAAGCGTCGAGCGTGAGATTGCTGCTCAATCCGAGCTTGAGGTCGAATCCTGTGGAGCCGGCCGTCTTGCTCCCTGTTTCGAAGGGATTTCCGGCTTCGGCCGGGCGGAACTGGGCCTGGCCGGTTACATAAGGCGTGATTTCAATATGAGCGCCCGGAGAGATTCCCTGAAGGCCTTCCAGCCGGGCGAATTTGGAGACATACGCCTGTTCCGACTTCGGGCACCAGGCGAAAGCCGCCGTTTCGTTTTTCCGCTGGATCACCCGGCGAAAATTCACGCCCCAGACATATTCATCCATTTTCGCGAACCGGATCTGATTGAAGGGAATCCGCATCTCGACGGTCCAGCCGTCGGTAACGACGGCGGACCGGGCCTCCCAGATGCCGTCCCAGGAGCTGTCGCTGCCGACGTCGTTGGACAGGGTTTCATCCACGATCGACCCGGCCGGGTTGACGGCGAACTGATACCCCGTCCGCTTGTCGAAATACGGATCGACGGCGAAGGAGAACCAATCGGATTCGACCAGGGAATCGCGGCGGCCGAGGCGGCTGACGATCTTTCCGGGCTCGGAGTCGCGGAGGTAAGCGGCCACATAGATGGCTTTGTCGTCGTAAGCCACAAAGACCTCCGTCGGCTCGGTCGAGGGTTGACCGTCCAGAGGGTTGATCTGGGTGAATCCATTTGCTCCCGTCCGCTTCCAGATATTCTCCTCCAGGCGGCCGTCGATCTGGACCGGTTCTTCAAGGCGGACGGCCTGAACGACTTTTTGATCGGGCGGATACGCTTTGTTGACGGGCTTTTTTTCGGCCGCTTGGAGGGCCAGCGGCAGGATCAACAGCAGCGCGGCCGACGCTTTTATGTTCATTTCCGGTCTCCTTGTTGGCGAGCTTGGAGGCGGGCGGTTCCGCCCGACGTCCGTATCTACGAAACAGACTTAAAGAAGGTTCCCGCCCGGGGAACGGCTTGTCCTGCTTGTCTCAAAATAAAATACGCAGGGGATTCGGCGAAAGTTTCCCCGGCCGGGCTTGGGAAACGGAAATATTTGTTTTATGATGGGGACCTTGCCGGAGGTCGTCATCATGAAAAAAATTGGATTTCTCCTGTCCGTCGCCCTCGTTCTTGCGGGCTCGCTTCAGGCCCAGACGTCCAATCCCGCCCCCTCCACCCGGGAGATGAATCTGCTTTGTTGGCAGGAATTTTCCGAGTTCGTTCCGGCCCGGATCAAGACGGTTCTTCTCCCGACCGGATCTCTGGAACCGCACGGGGTCATTCCCAACGGGACCGATAATCTTGCGCCGGAAGCGATGGCCCGAGAGATCGCCGAGCGGGTCGGGGCCCTGATCGCCCCGACGCTGAATTACGGAATGACGGCGGATATGAAGGCCTATCCCGGAGCTGTCTCGATTTCCAAAGAGGCCTACGGTCTTTTCACCGCGGACATTTTGGAAAGTCTGGCCGGGCAGGGTTTTCAAAACATCATCATCCTCAACGGACACGGGGGAAACACGGCCGTGTTGAACGAGGCCGCTTCCCGGGTTTCCCTTGACCGGCGCGTCCGGATCTTCATCGTCAATTGGTGGACCCTGGCTGACGATATCACCAAGGCCGTTTTCAAGCAGAACGGCGGGCATGCCGGCAATAACGAAACCGCTTATGTCCAGGCGGTCGTCCCCGGCCACATCCATCCGGAACGCTATCGATCGGAGATGGCCGCGCCGTTGGCCGCGCCAGCCGGGGCTTTCTATGCTCATCCGGTCACGACCTCCATTCTTCTTTATGAGAAAGGCCAGGGATATCCGACGTTCGATCCGGCCCAGGCCGGGGAATACTTCCGGAAAGTCAACGACCGAGTGGCCGAACTGGTTTCGGGGGCGATCAAGCAGTGGGACGCCGCCGGAATCTATCGCTGAAATAGAGGAGAACGAAACATGCCTCTCCGTTTCTATCAAATCGATGCCTTCACCCCGGAGCTTTTCCGCGGCAATCCGGCCGGGGTTTGTCCGCTCGAATCCTGGTTGCCCGACGGGCTGATGCAGAAGATCGCCATGGAAAACAATCTGGCCGAGACCGCGTTCTATGTCCGGACGGGCGACCGCTTCCGGATCCGCTGGTTCACTCCGGCCGTGGAGGTGGACCTCTGCGGCCATGCCACCCTGGCTGCGGCTTACGTCATCTTCAATTATGACCGTTTCGCCGGGGAGGCGATCGAGCTCGATTCCCGGAGCGGTCCGCTCCGCGTCCGCCGGGCGGGCGATCTTCTGACTCTGGATTTTCCGGTCGACCCGATTCTCCCGGTCGAGCCGCCGGCCGGTTTGGCCGAGGCCCTCGGGTCCGGGCCCCGCGAGATCCTCCGGGGCAAAACCGATTACCTGGCGGTCTACGGAAGCCAGGCCGAAATCGAGGCCATGAAGCCGGATTTTAAAAAGCTCGCCCGGATCGAAGCCCGGGGCGTCATCGTCACCGCTCCGGGAACCGACGTCGATTTCGTCTCCCGTTTCTTTGCTCCGCAGGTGAGCATCGATGAAGACCCGGTCACCGGATCCGCCCACACTTCGCTCGCGCCGTACTGGGCGGGCCGGCTCGGAAAGAATGAGTTGGAGGCCGTCCAGCTTTCGCCGCGCCGCGGCTGGCTTCGGGTTCGCTTGAACGGCGACCGGGTCGAAATCTCGGGCCGGGCCCGGGCCTATCTCGAGGGACGGATCGAAACGGCCTGAAGGGCCGCCTTCATATCAATCCGGACGGAAACGTGTCGGCCGAGACGAGAGGGATCTCTCCGTCCGCTTTGTGACTTCCCGGCTTGACCGTCAACAGATACCCGAACGGGATCCGGAACTTCGCTGTAAAAGAGCGGAGAGCCGGAGAAACACGGACCTCGGCAAGTCCGGCCCCGACGGCCGACTACGCGGGGCTTCGGGGCTCACCCGAGCAGACCGAGGGTTTTCAGGAAAAGGGCCGCGCCGGCGAGAAAGACCAGACCGTAGACCCAGAGCATGAATTTCGCCGCCGGAATCCGCCGGCCGATTTTCTCCCCGGCCCAGACGGCGGCGGCCATGAGGGGAAGCGACTCCAGAAAGAATCGGAAAACGGAACCGGACCACATCCCCGCGGCGCCCTGGCCGATCATGATCGCCAGCCCGGTCGGAAGAAAATATCCCTGGAGGTTGGCTCGGAATTCGTCCGGCGTCCAGCCCCGAAGCGCTCCGTAAAGGGCGATCGGCGGTCCGTTGGTGTTGTAGGCCGCTCCCAGAATTCCGCCGGCCAAACCGAACACGGGAGCGGATTTTCCCGTTTGGAGGCGCAGGCGGCCCGGACGAAGCAAGCCCGAAAACGAAAACAGCAGAATCAGCAAAGCCAGGGCCAGGCTGACAAACCGGTTATCCAGCGATTTGAGGAACAGGAGTCCGACGGGAATTCCGGCCAGAGTGCCGATAATCAAGGCGGATGTATTTTTCAAATCCAGGTGTTTCCAGCCGCGGAGAAGGAGAATCGCGCCGAGGGTCGGTCCGACCAGGGCCAGGAGCGGAGTGGCCGAGGTCATGGGGAGAAACAAGGCCAGAAGCGGCATCCCGAGAAGCGCGTCGCCGAAGCCGAAGACCGCCCGAACCAGCGAGGCCAGCAGAACCACTCCGAGAATTTCCGCGTGCTCGGGGAAAGCGAATACGGCATAAGCCGCCGCCAGGAGGACGGCGACGGCCGGAGCGAATGCGCCGGCGCGATTCTGACCGGTTCTCATGGGCGTTATTATCGGAAATTCCCGGACAAAACGGAAGCCGGCGCGGCGATCTGCGTTGACAGCCCTCCCGGGCTGGGTTATAAAAAGCGCATCCTGGAGAACAGATGGCGAACGACCTTTTCCCCTTCCGCCGAGCGGTCGTCCGGACTCCCGGCCCGGACGCGGCCTTGGGGTTGACGACGGCCGGACTGGGAAGTCCCGACTTTCCGCTGCTTCTCAAACAGCAC
>CAYPKX010000105.1:0-10884 GCA_964411395.1 uncultured Eubacteriales bacterium
CGCCTGGAGGCGGCGGAAAGAGCCCCGTCAGGCCCAAGTATGACCAGTCGATAACCGACGAACACGTGGTCATGAAAAATTTTCAAGGGGAAACGTTCGTCTACCCGCAGCCCAAGCCCGAGCCGAAGGCCCCTGAAAAGCGGGCGCCCCGCAAGGAGAGGCGCCCGGCGATCAGCCCCTGCTATGACCTGACCGGCCTGCCCCCGATCGGGTGAGGCCGGGGTATGGCCCTTCGGGCCTTGCCTTTACCGCCGGGAGATTGGTGAACGATATGGTTTAAGCCCGGGGAGGTCGTCCGTCCGTCGCCCGCTTTCCTCCGGGCCCGGAACTAAATCACGACGGGCAAAGCGGCTTTTTCGAGATAGGCCGGTAATCCCGTTTTTTGAAGAAGGACGGCGGCCTCTTCTGCCGCCAGACCCCTTCTTTGCCGGAGCGACTCCAGGATGCGGACGATGGAAAGGGCCACTTCGGCCGACTGGGCCGCGCCCTGGGCCTTGTCCTTCAGGTAAGCGATCGAATCGAAGAGGACGGCGTTGGCCTCTTCGTAGGATATCGGCCGCCGGGCCCCGAACGTCCGGACCCACTCCGGCCGGCCCAGCACATCGTTGACATGAAGCTGGATGAGATGCGTCGCCCGGCCGACGAGTTTGAGATTGGACGGGCTGACATTGGTCATCGTATTGCCCACCACTTTCCCCAGCTTGGCCATGACCGCCGTGGAATGAGCGTTGAGAATCATTTTCAAGGCCATCTGCGCGCGGATCCGCATCGGATCGCCGTCGGAGGAAATCGCGAGGGTCACAGCGGCCGTCGGTCCGGCGGCGGCCGGTCCGGACTTTCCCGGGTCGAGAATCGAGATCAGGCCGAGGCCGGCCCCGGCCTCGGAGGACAGCCTGGCGAATCGGGCAAAGGAGGAGCCGGGATCCCGGAACCGTTCCGTTTCCGAACCCAACAGGACCAGGACGGCGATATCGCCTTTTTTCGGAGCCCGCGATTTGAGGTTCTCTCCGCCGAAAGAAAAATCATAGAGTGCGGCCTGGTCGTTTCCGGCCTGGCCCAGGCTCTTCAGCGCTTTTTCCTTGAGATAGGCGTCTTCGATTTCCGCTTCAAACGGCTTTCGATAAAGGAGCGGATCCAGCCCCCGGAACGGGCGGCCGAGGAAGGACCGCCAGGCCGAAGCCGCATCCGGGGCTTCGGTCCAGACCTGGATCCAGCACGTTCGCCTGGCCGCCCGGACCGTATCGAGGGGGGCCAGACGGAACGTCGGGCTCCGCTCGGTGCCGTCGATGAAGACTGTAATCAATCCCTCTCCGGCAAAATACGTCGCCCGCCGCCCGCTTTTGTAAGCGGTCGCTTCAAGATCCGTCAGCCGGGCGAGGGAAGCGGACGCCCGTTTGATTTCTCCAAGCATCGGGGCGAAAGAGGCGAAGCGCTGTTCGAGGGTGGTTTCCGAAACGAAGCCGGCCCGAGCCAGGTCTTTATTCGGCAGCATCGTCCGCAAAACCCGTTCGACCGCCGTTTCCAGGGCGCAGCCGACGACAAATGTTTCAATCGTCGTCGCCTGCATCCGGGTCGAGCCGGTGATGGCTTGGGGCCCGGTCGTCAAATTGATCTTGGTGATACCCGGTTCGTCGAGGACTGTCCGGCTCCGGACGAACGGCCGGAGCTTTTCATCCGGATTGTTATAGATGAAAAAGAGGTTCTTACGGCTTGCGGCCGGATTGAAGCCCGGGCGGGCTTTGGCCCCGTCCAGGGCCGCCAGGACCGTACCGATGACCGACGATGTTTCTCCGCCCTCGGTGACGCAAACGACGACATCGCCGGGCTCAATTCCCCGGTCGTGAAGCTGAAGACGGCCGATCAAGGGCAGGTCCTCGAAGCCCTCGAGCGAGCTGATCAGCGCCCGGTCCGCCCCGGTCATCTCGCCGATCAGCTGATCCTCGACGGCCGGATCAAGGCCGGGAGCGCATTTGGCCCAGAGCCCCGGATCATTTTTCAACCGGGTCCAAAACGGCCGCCAGAATGTGCTTTCGACCTGTTTGGCCAGCCGCCCCGTGGCGCCGCAGCCATAGACATAGATTTTGTTTCTGTTCCGGATGGCCGATTCGAAGGCCTCCGACAGCCGGCGGATCTTTCCGGCTTCGACCGGATCGCGGGCGAGGGAATCCAGCTTGGCGGCGATATCGTCATCCACGCCGAGAAGCATCTTCAAGCCGCCTTCGGTGTCGGTCGCGATCTTCCGGCTGAGCGTCCAGGTTTTGGGGTGGCGCTGTTCGGTCAGGAGCGAATGAAGCTGAAAGGGGGTTTTCCCGGTGATATAGTCGACCGATTCAGGAGAGGCGGCCAGACCGAGAAGCTTGAGAAGACCGGCGCCCTCCGGGACCGCCTGTCCGGTCGAATCCGGCCCGGATCCGAGGGCGAAAAAGGAGACGGCGGCCAGGACGGCGGCGGCCGCAAAAGCGGCTCTTGCGGCTTTAACCGTATTGGTGGGTATCATCGAGGATGTCTCCTTCGCGCCAGGCCCGGGACCAGTCATCGACCAGGAGAACGGTCGACCCTCCGTCGGACGTCGAACACACGACGCGGACGAGGCCGGCATTGATGATCATTTTCTTGCAGATGAAACAGGGGTAAGCGTTGATCGGAACGCCGGTTTCGGGCACGCTTCCGAAGATGTACATGTCTCCGCGGAGAAGGCTGACTCCCGCCCGGGCGGCGTTGATGATCGCATTCTGTTCGGCGTGGACGCTCCGGCAAAGCTCATACCGCTGGCCGTGGGGAACGCCGAGCTTGTCGCGGAGACAGAATCCGTGCTCGAGGCTGTCCCGCGTCTTGCGGGGAGATCCGACGTACCCCGTGGAAATGATCTGATCGTCGCGGACGATCAGCGCCCCGATCGATCTCCGGAAGCAGGTGCTCCGGCGGGCGACTTCGCGGGCGATTCCGAGGTAATAGTCGTCTTTGGAAACGCGCGGATCGGTCATAGGAAGGCCTCCAGACGACGGTGGAAATCCTCGATCGGGCCATCGTTCTGGACGACGGCGTCGGCCATCTCGAAGCAGCGGTGGATCTGCTGGGCGGCCGGATTGCCGCTCATTTCTTCCGCTTCCTTGCGGATGAACGCGTCCAGGTCGGCGGCCGATTCGTTCCGTCCGCGGAGCAACACCCGGGAGTAGCGCAGGGCGGGCGGCGCATCGACCGCCAAAAGGATGAATCCCCCCTCCCGTCGGAAGCATTCGACTTCGGCGGGATTGCGGATGCTGTCGATAACGGTCGGGCCGGACACCTGGTCCAAAAGCCGTCGGGCCAGAATCCCGGGCCCGCCTTCCTGACGCAGCTTGTTTCCCCGGGCGATGAGATGATCGCGGTCGGGAGGGAGACCATCGGCGGCCAGGTCGGCCCGGATGATGTCGGACAGGCTCCGGCAGGCGTAGCCCCGGGCGGCGAAAAAGGCCGCAGCCTCGCCTTTACCCGCCCCGTTGGGGCCGGTCAAGCCGATCAGACGGAACCGGAACGCGGTCATGATGCCGGCGCCGCTCCGGCCTTTTTCTTCGCCCGCTTTTCTTTCCGTCCCTTTCGTTCCTTGCCGAAGAAGAAGGCCACCACGATGCCGAGGCAATAAAGGGCCAGCATCGGGACGGCCAGGATGCTTTGGCTGATGACGTCGGGCGTGGGGGTGATGATCGCGGCGATGATGAAGATGACCAGAACGGCATATTTGAATTTCCGGACCATCCACTTGGACGTGACCAGGCCCATCCGGGAGAGGAAAAGGATGAGGACCGGCAGCTCGAAGACCAGCCCGATGCCCAGCAGGAGCTTGACCGTCAGACTGAAGAAATCGTTGACCGTGATCACGGCCTTGAAGTCCGAGCCGAGCTGAAGGAAGAAGCGGCAGGCGAACGGGTAGGCGATGTAATAAGCGAACGCCGCCCCCCCGATGAAAAAGACGGACGTGAAAAGGACAAAGGGGACGACGTATTTTTTCTCTTTCTGGTACAGCCCGGGGGCGATGAATTTCCAGAGCTGGTAGAAGACGTAGGGCGAGACGGCGAAGAGGGCGGCCAAAAACGAGACCTTGATGTAGAGCATGAAGGGCTCGGTCAGGGTTCGGAAGGCGAGCTGTTCCCCTTCGGGAAGGAATTGGGTCAGAGGACGGGAAAGGAAACGGAAGATCTCCTTGCTGAAGGCGTAGGCCGGGATCACGGCGACAAAAATGGAAAGAAACGCCCGGAACAGACGGGTTCTCAAGTCTTCGAGATGCTCGAGGAAGGTCATCTCGTCAGGAGATTTTTTGATCTTCCCCATTCCCGGTGAGGTCCTTGGTGATGTCGGCCTGGCGGAGGTCTTTCTGGAGATCGTCCTTGAGGGACTTGAACTCCTCGACTCGGATTTGCTCTTCGAATTTTCCCTTGATCTCGTCGGTGGACTTCTTGAACTCCCGGACGGCCTTGCCGATGGTCCGGCCGATTTCGGGAAGCTTCTTGGGGCCGAAAACGAGCAGGGCGACGATCATGATGATCATCAATTCCGGGAGACCGATGTTGCCAAACATGTATTTTGTGGTCCTGCGAAAGCCCTCAAAATATAGACCTTGCCTCCCGGCAAGTCAACTCGGATGATACCCAACGACTTAAAAACTCATTGATTTCCAAGACTGGCGGCCGCCGGCGTCTCGACCCGTGAATGACGCGGGTTACGGGAAAGCCGGTTTTTGCATCCGTTTCAGGGGAGTGTTAAAATGGCCGTCCGGAATCCCATGAAAACCAGAGCTGTCGGCCCCCTCCTTGCCGCCTTCATTGTTTTCGGCGCGGCCTCTCCGGCCGGAGATCCCTGGACCGAGGGACGGGCGAAAATCGACGCTTTGGCCGAGATCGTCCGGGCGGAGTATTTTCGGCCGGTGGCTCCGGACGATATGGCCCGGGCGGCGGTCAAGGGGATGCTGGAAACCCTCGACCCCCATTCATACGTTCTCGATCCCGAGAGCCTGGCCCGGATGTCGGAAGAACAGCGCGGGGCCTATTTCGGCCTGGGCATCCAGATTCAGAAGCAAATGGACCGGCTGGTGGTCATCTCTCCGACCGAAGGCGGGCCAGCCTGGCGGCTGGGCGTGCAGGCCGGCGACCTCATCACTCACATCGAGGGGGAAAGCACGGTCAATATCTCGGCCAACGATGCGGTCTCCAAGCTTCGCGGCCCCAAGGGGACCAAGGTTACGATCACCCTTTCCCGCGAAGGACTGGAGAAGTCCTTCGACCTGAACATCACCCGCGAGGAGATTCCGCTGTACTCCGTTCCCTACGCGTTCATGATCGATGACGCGACCGGCTACGTGTTCATCCGGTATTTTGCCGAGAACACGACCGAGGAGCTGGAGGCGAAGCTCGAAGCCCTGGCCCAAAAGGGGATGCGGAATCTCATCCTGGACCTGCGGGGCAATGCCGGCGGGCCGCTCTTCCAGGCGATCGGCGTGGCCGACCAGTTCCTCCCCAAAGGGGCGGCCATCGTTTCCGTCCGGGGCCGCAATTCGATCTTCGACCGGAAATTCCCGGCGACCCGGGACAATGCCTATGAAAAAATTCCCCTGATCGTTCTGATCAGCCAGGGAAGCGCCAGCGCGTCCGAGATCGTCGCCGGCGCGGTCATGGATCATGACCGGGGCCTGGTCATCGGCGAGGATTCCTGGGGAAAAAGCCTTGTTCAGCAGATGTTTCCGCTGTCCCGGGACACGGCCATGGCCCTGACCATCGCCCGCTACTACACGCCCAGCGGCCGATCCCTCCAGCGCGACTATTCCCACCTGGACGATTATTTTCTCGATGCCAAAACGATCGCCGATAGCGACCGCGAAGTGAAATATACGGCCAAGGGCCGAAAGGTTCTGGGCCAGGGCGGCGTCACCCCCGACATCAAGGTCGAATTCAATCTCCTGCTTTATACGGCCGAGCTTCGCGTTCGCGGCGCCTTTTTCGCGTATGCCCGGAAATTCACCGCCCACCAGACGCCGCTGTCGCGGAAGATCGTCTTCCCGAACGAGTCCGCCGGAGCCAAGCCGGCGCCGGGGACGATCCAGATCGGGAAAACGTTTCTGGCCGACGCGGCCGTCCTGGAGGATTTTCGGGCGTACCTGACCGGAAACCGCATCTCCTACGAGGAGAAGAAGTTCAACGAGGCCGCGCTCGAAATCCGGCGGGAAATCGAGCGCGAAGTCGCCTCCCTCCTGTGGGGCGTTGAGGAAGGCTGGCGGGCCTTTGAGAAAAACGACCCGGTGATTCAGAAAGCTCTCGGAACGATGCTCGAAGCCGCACGGATGATCCAATGAAAATCGCCCTCGGTTCCGACCATGCCGGATACGAGATGAAAGCGGTCGTTGCCGGCTACCTCGCCGGCCTCAACGTGGACGTGATCGATTTCGGTTCGCAACCGGGCGAGACGGCTGATTATGTCGACCATGCCGCAGCCGCCTGCCGGGCGATTCTCGACGGGACCTGCGACCGGGCGATCCTGTTTTGCGGGACCGGGATCGGCATGTCCATCGCCGCCAACAAGTTTCCCGGCATCCGGGCGACGGTCTGCTGGTCGACGGGGACGGCCGAAGTGTCCCGGAAGCACAACAACTCGAACTGCCTGGCTCTCGGCGGGCGGGTTCTGGACGCCGGGCTGGCCCTGGAGATCGTCCGCATCTGGCTCGAAACTCCGTACGAAGGCGGCCGCCATGAGCGCCGCTTGGCGAAAATCGCCGATATCGAAAAAAAATTCTGCGGCTCCTGAGCGGACCGGGATCGGTTCCGGGGAGCGGACAAGGAGAATGTGATGGCTTCGACGTTGTCGGAAAAAACAAAGGGTCTCATCGATCGGATCGAGAAAAACAGCCTCTGGCGCCAGCGGGAATGCGTCAATCTCATTCCCTCGGAATCCACGCCGTCGCTTCTGGTCAAAATGTGCGAGCTGGCCGATCCGGCCGGCCGCTATGCCGAGCACCGGACGATGAAAGGCGAGGAAGTCTATTTCTACCAGGGAATCGATTTCATCAAGGATGTCGAAATCGAGGCCCGGAAGGAACTCACGGCCTATTTCGGCTGCGTCGACGTCGAGCTCCGGCCCGTCAGCGGGCAGATGGCCAACGAAGTCGTGTTCAAGGGCGTGACCAAGTTCCTCAACCGGGGAAAGGCCGAAGGGCAGACTTCGCGGCGGATGCGGCTGGTGATGAACAATGACCTGAGCAAGGGCGGGCATCTCAGCTCCCAGCCCATGGGCGCGCTGTACAACTGGATCGAAGAAGATCCGGCCACCGGCAGGGAAAACGTCGTCAATTTCCCGGTCCGCAAGGACAACCCGTATAAAATCGACAAGGAGGCCCTGGCCGCCCTGCTCGAAACCAGGAAGCCGGAACTGGTTGTCTTCGGCAAAAGCATGTTCCTCCATCCCGAGCCGGTCGCCTTCCTCTACGGGATCGTCAAAGACTGGCCGAAACGGCCCATTCTGATGTACGACATGGCCCACGTCCTGGGACTTTACGGAGCCTTCCAGGAGCCGTTCCAGGAGGGCGCCGATATCGTCACCGGGAGCACGCACAAAACGTTTTTCGGCCCCCAGCGCGGCGTCATCGCCGGGAATATTGCTCCCTCCTCGCCGATGAAGAGCCTCTGGGCCGACATTCGGGCCCGGGCTTTCCCCGGATCGACCAGCAACCACCACCTGGCCACGCTGCTCGGCCTCTTGATGGCCTCCTATGAGATGAACGCGTTCAAGAAGGAATTCCAGACCGCCGTCCGGGCCAACGCGAAATCGTTCGCCGCCTCGCTCAAAGCCCAGGGGATCCCGGTCGAGGGCGATCCGGCCGACGGCTACACCGACACCCATCAGGTCATCATCCGGGTCAGCGCCTTCGGCCCCGGGATGGAAATCGCCCGGCGCCTGGAAGACAACGGAATCGTGACCAACTACCAGGCTCTGCCCGATGATGAGACCTTTCTCGTCTCGAGCGGCATCCGGATGGGCGTTCAGGAGATGACCCGGTTTGGGATGACCGGGAAGGATTTCGACGTCGTGGCCGGCTTGATCGCCGACTGCGTCATCCGCAATAAGCCGGTCAAAGACGCCGTCCGGGATTTCCGGAGGGGATTTGCCGAGATGACGTACTGCCTCCCGGCCGCCGAGGCCGTTCCTTTGGCCGCCCGGGTGTTCGCGGCGGCGATGCCCGCCGCGGGAATCAGCGAGGCCCTGGCCTCCGCCCTCGGCCGCAGATCCTAGGTCGTCTCCAAGGGGGAGAGAGCGATGAAAGTCCTTATCGTCGGGTCGGGAGGACGGGAACACGCCCTGGCTTGGAAGATCGCCAAGAGCCCGATGGTTTCGAAAGTTTTTTGCGCTCCCGGGAACGGCGGCACGCGCCTCGTCGCCGAAAACATCCCGATCGCCGAAACCGACATCCCGGCCCTGGTCGAATTCGCGGCCAAGGAAAACATCGAGCTGACGGTCGTCGGGCCGGAAGTGCCCCTCTCTCTGGGGATCGTGGACGAATTTGAAAAGCGCGACCTGACCATCTTCGGGCCGTCCAAAAAGGCGGCCGAGCTCGAGGGAAGCAAGATCTTCGCCAAGCAGTTCATGGAGCGGCACCGTATTCCGACCGGGCGGTTTAAAATCGCCGATACACCCGAGGAAGCCCGGGCGATTCTGGCGGCCGCGGAATTCGGCTATCCCGTCGTCTTGAAGGCCGACGGCCTGGCTGCCGGCAAGGGCGTGCTGATCTGCGACAACGAGGAAGCGGCCGCCGCCGCGGTCGGCGAAGTCATGGTCGAAAAAAAGTTCGGGGCGGCCGGCGGCCGGCTCCTCATCGAAGAATTTTTGACCGGCCGGGAAGTCTCGTTCATCGTGATTGCCGACGGCGCCAAAGCCCTGCCCCTGGTGACGACCATGGATCACAAGACGATTCACGAAGGCGGGCGGGGGCCGAACACCGGGGGCATGGGGACCATTTCTCCCTCGCCCTATCTGAACCGGAAGATGTATGCCCAGATCATGTCGACGATCATCCTCCCGACGATCACCCGGATGCTCGAAGAAGGCCGTAAATACAAAGGCGCGCTCTATGCCGGCTTGATGCTGACGGAGGAAGGGCCCAAAGTCCTGGAATTCAACTGCCGGTTCGGCGATCCGGAGACCCAGCCTCAGATGCTTCGTCTCGAAAACGACCTGGTCGATATTCTCCTGGCGGCCGTGGCCGAGGACGTCCTCCAGAACGAGGTTACCTGGAACCGCAAAGCGGCCGGATGCGTTATCCTGGCCTCCGGCGGATATCCCGGTCCTTATGAGAAAGGCAAGGCGATCGCCGGTCTCGAGGATGCGGCCCGAACGGGAGCGGTTGTTTTTCACGCCGGGACGAAATTCGAAAACGGCCGCTATCTGACCAACGGCGGACGCGTCCTGGGCGTTTGCGCCGCCGAACCCCGGCTCTCGGAAACCATGAACCGGATTTACCGGGCCGTCGACCGCATCTCCTTCGAGGGGATGCAGTTCCGCCGGGACATCGGCGCGGTGGAGCTGGAATCTTAAAGAGGGAGGGAAGACCATCATGGACGTCGTCCTGTTCATCGGTTCCGCGTCGGACCTGGACGTTGTCGCCGAGGCTCTGGAAACGCTGAAAAAATTCGAAATCGAGCATACCCTCGAGGTCACCTCGGCCCACCGCTCGCCGGAGCGGACGGTCTCTCTCGTCCGCCGTTATGAAGCCGAGGGCGCGGAAATCTTCATTGCCGCGGCCGGCAAAGCGGCCCATCTGGCCGGCGTCGTCGCCGCTCATACGGTCCGCCCGGTCATCGGGATTCCGGTCGAAAGCGGCGGGCTGGGCGGCTTGGATGCCCTCCTCTCCACCGTCCAGATGCCCAAAGGCATTCCCGTCGCGACCATGGGAACCGGAAAAACCGGCGCGGCCAACGCCGCACTCCTGGCCGTCCAAATCCTCTCGCTCAAGCGGCCCGAGCTTCGCCGAAAACTCGCCGCCCACAAGGAAAAGATGGCCGCTCAGGTCGAAGCCGATTCGAACAAGGTCCGCCAGGGGCTGTGATCCGCCTGTCGACCCGCCGGAATTTCGGCTCTCCTCTCCTGCTCCGATGAAGCGCGCCGGCCCGGTTTGCATTCAGAACTTCGGTTGCCGGGTCAACCAGACTGAAGCCTTCGACTGGGCCGCGGACTTTTTAAAGCGGGGCCGGCGGCTGGAGGACGTACCGCGTCCGGGCGGTCTCGTCATCGTCAATTCCTGCACCTTGACCGCCCGAGCCGACCGCGATGTCCTTAAATTCATCCGGAAGACGGCCCGTAATAATCCCGGAGTTCGAATCGTCGTGACGGGATGTCTGGCCGAACGCAATCCCGAGGGCTTGAAGGCGGAGCTCGGGGTCTGGAAAGTCATCCCCAACCCGGATAAAGCGACCCTGGCTGCTCAATGCGACGGGGTCGGGCCGGAAACGGAATCTGTTCGTTCGGCGGCCCTCGAAGTTCCGGGGAGCTTCCGGGCCAGGGGCATGGTCAAGGTCCAGGACGGATGCGACATGGCCTGCGCCTTCTGCGTCATCCCTTCCGTCCGCGGCCGGAGCCTCAGCCGGCCGCCGGGTGAAGTATTATCGAGAATCGAGAGTCTTGTCTCCGCCGGATATCGGGAAGTCGTCCTTTCCGGAATCCATCTCTGCTCCTATGGCCGCGATTTCCGTCCCCGCCTCTCGCTCCTCGATCTTTTGATTGGTATCGAAGCCCTCTCCGGCGAGTTCCGCGTCCGTCTCAGCTCGCTCGACCCGCGCCTTCTTCCCGGTCCGCTTCTGGAATTTCTGGCCGCCGCCCGGCGGGTCGTTCCTCATTTTCACCTCTCCCTCCAGCACGGGGCGGACCGGA
>CAYPKX010000106.1:0-10792 GCA_964411395.1 uncultured Eubacteriales bacterium
ATGATTCTCTTGGCCGACAACGAAATCGAGGCCCTGGCCGAAACCGTCCGGCCCGATCTCATCACGGTCGACGCCCCGCTCAATCTTCCCCCAGGCCGGGCCTCGTTCGAGGACCGGAACGGCGCGCATTACCGTCCTTGCGATCTGGAGCTCCGGGCCAGGAGAATCCCTTTTTTTCCGATCACCCTCGGGCCGATGAGGGCCCTGACCTTGCGGGGAATCTCCCTGAAGAAAGCGCTCGAGAAGCGCGGCCACCGGGTCCTGGAAATGTATCCGGGCGGAGCCCAGGACGTCTGGGGGATTCCCCGGGCGAAGCGGGACGCCGCCGGCCTTCGGCGAGGCCTCGTCCGCCTCGGCCTCCTCGGCCTGGGCCGGAGTCTTTCCGACCACGAGCTGGACGCGGCGACCGGGGCCCTGGTCGGCCGGCTTTTTCTCCTGAAAAAAGCCGGATATTACGGCGATCCGGAAACGGGCGCGATTCTCATGCCGAAGGATTCTCCGGGTCGCCGGAAGGGCCAGGCGTAAGCGGTTCAAAGGACAGAGATGAATATCCTCGGAAATCTTTCGAATCAGCGGATAGACCACAAAAAAGGAGAAGCCGACATGCCGAGAAATTCCTGGAAAAGTCAGGTCAAAATTCTTGCCGCCGCCGCGGTTATGGCCGCTTCGTTTGCGCCGGCCCTGTCGGCCGAGACGCGAGGCGTTGAACACGGGAAGAGATATGACCGTCTGGTGATCCGGAACGTCATGGTCATCGACGGCAAGGGGACGCCGATGCGCGGCCCGATGGATGTCATCGTCGAGAACAACAAAATCGCCGCCGTCCGAGGGGCGGCGCGAGCCGAATCCTATGCTCAGGACGTCCATGTCCTCGATGGGACGGGGATGTATCTTTTACCCGGTCTCATCAACAACCATATTCACTACCATGATGAGAGGGCCGGAATCGACCAGCCCTTCGAATACCAGAATAAAATCTACCTCTCCTGCGGAATCACCGCCGTCCGGGACGTCGGGAGCGACGTCGCCAAGGTCCTGGCCGAGAAGAAAAAGAGCGAGGCCGGGACGATCGCGGCGCCGCGCATTTTTGAATACATCGTGGCCGGCGGCCGGAATCCCGAGGAGGCGCGGGCGGCTGTCCGCCGGATCAAGGATCAGGGCGGGGACGGGGTCAAGATCTTCGGGATGGACCGGGACATCATGGCCGCGGTCATGGAAGAAGCAAAAAAACTCGGCCTTATGGTCGCCCATCATGTCGGGGTCGAGGAGACCGACGCCCGGGACCTGGCGGCTTTCGGCGTGGACACGGTCGAGCACTGGTATGGCATTCCCGACGCGGCGCTCCGCGGTTCTCAGAGTTTTCCGCCGTCCTATAATTACAACAACGAAAGCGACCGGTTCCGCTGGGCCGGCCGTTTATGGAGGGAAGCCGATCCGGGCAGGCTCGAACAGGCGCTCCAGGCGATGGTCGACAAGGGCGTGGCCTGGCTCCCGACGTTCAGCACTTACGAGGCCTGCCGGGATATGATGCGGGCCCGGACCCAGGAATGGTTCAAGGACTATCTCCATCCCGCCCTGGAAAAATATTTTGAACCGAGCCCCGAGCGCCACGGCGCGTTCAGCTGGGGCTGGTCGACCGAGGACGAGGTGTATTGGAAGGAGAATTATAAACTCTGGATGAAAGCCGTCCGGGATTTCGCCGAGAGGGGCGGCCTGGTCGGAGCCGGCGACGACGCCGGCTTCATCTATACCCTGTACGGATTCAGCTTCCTCAGCGAGCTCGAGCTTTTGCAGGAGGCCGGTTTCCATCCGCTCGACGTCATCCAAATCGCCACCGGCAACAACGCCGAGATCCTCGGATGGGGAGACCGGCTGGGCCGGATTCGCCCGGGGTATCTCGCCGACCTGATCCTGATCGATGAGAATCCGTTGGCCAACCTTAAATATTTCTACCCCACGGGAGTTCTCGATCTCAAAGACGGAAAGCCCGTCCGCCGGGGCGGGGTGAAATGGACGATCAAGGACGGCCTCGTCTACCATACCCCGACGATCATGAATGAGGTCAAGGCAATGGTCGACGCGGTCCGGTCGAAGCTGAAATAGCTTTTGAAAAGCTCTGCCTGCCGCCTGACCGGTTGGGTTCTGTTTCTTGCCGCCTTGATCGGCGGTTGTGGACCAGACCTGGAAGCCCGGGACAGCGCGGTTCCGGACAGCCGCTTTTTGGTCGATGTCTGGCGGCAGGACGACGGATTGCCGCAGAATACGGTCACGGCGATACTTCAAACCCGGGCCGGGCGGCTTTATCTGGGGACCGGAGGCGGATTGGCCCGGTTCGATGGAGTCCGGTTTCAAACATTTTCGTCCGGAAAGTTCGAGGCGGAGACACACGATATCATCGGCCTTTATGAAGATCGCCGGGAGAATCTGTGGATTCGATTGAATACCGGTTTAGCCCGTTTGGATCCGGTCGAGGGCCGGGTTCTTCCCGTCGGTTTGGATGGGCCGGTGAATATTCAAATGATGTTCGAGGATCGGTCCGGCCGCCTTTGGTTGGCCGCCGTGCAGGGCGCCTTTGTCTCCGCCGGGGAGGCGTTCCATCGTCTCTCCGGTCCGGGGACGGTTCTTTCCGTCGACGAGGACGACCGGGGAATGGTCGTCCTGGATCGGGAAAATGGATTCTGGCGGGGCGACGCGAGCGGCTTGAAGCTTGGGCTTTCCTGGCAGGCCCTGGGCCTTTCGGGCATCGTTTCCGCGGCCCGAGCCGCCGGATGTTGGTACCTGGCGACGAATCGGGGAATCTTTCGCTTCGAGGAAGCGTCCGGAAAAGTCGAAACTCTGGGAAAAAGTTTTTCCGGAATCGAACGCGACGTCAGATGGGACCTTTATCAGGACCGCTCGAGCCGCCTCTGGATGTATTCGGAACAGGCCGTACAATGTCTCTCCCCCGGCCAAACCGAATGGTCGACCGTTCTGGACACGGCCGGACTCGCCGCCCCGTTTGAGGCCGGTGACGGAACGATCTGGATCTCCACGCCAAAGGGATTATTCCGGATCTCCGGGAGAGGTTCGATACGGCCGGAGTCCATCCCCCTGACCGGCGACGAGATTTACGGTCGGCCGTATGAAGACAATCAGGGTCATCTTTGGATCGGCTTGAGACACGGACTGGCCCGCCTCAGGGCCCCCCGGGTGACGACCGTGGCTGCGGCGACGGATGGAACTCCCCTCCGCGCCGCCCGGCATTTGATTTTGGACCATGGCGGGGAGCTTCGCGCCTGCTTCGACGATGCGCCTTTTCGGGTCTTCACCTTGCGGGAGGGGCGCTGGTCGCTCGATTACGACGGCCGCGGAGGGAGAATCGAAGGAGGGGCTTACTATCAGGACCGTGACGGGGTTGCCTGGATCTTCGATTGGCGGTTTGGCCTCAAGAGAATCCGTCCGGACGGGACCTCGCTTCCCCTCCTCCCGGCCGCCCGTTCTTTGGGTCGAATTCAGGCCTTCGCCCAGGATCAGGAAGGGACCATCTGGCTGGGCACGCCCGAAGGCCTGGTCCGTTGGGATGAAGAACGGCCGGAGACTTTCCGCACCGCCGAAGGCCTGCCCAATGACAATGTCCGCGACCTCTTGGTTGATCGGGACGGCGCCTTGTGGATGGCAACCTCCCGCGGAGTTGCGGTTCGAACCCGAGGGGCCTTTTCGAGCATCGGTCCGGAATCCCTTGTGGTTTTAAAATTCCTGTTGGACCGGGAGGGCGTCGTCTGGATGGCTGCGACCGAAGGTTTGTTCCGGTTCCGGGCCGGAAAGCTTGTCCGCTTTTCGGTTCAGGATGGACTGGCCGACGAGGCGATCTTTTCCCTTCAGGAGGATGAGTCCGGAGACTTCTGGCTATCGTACCGTCGCGGTTTGATGCGGGTTAAAAAGAGCGAGCTGGACTCGGCCGCCGCAGGTTTAGGGCGAATCCGGCCGCAACTCTTCGACCGGACCGACGGGATGGCTGAGGTGGAGGCAAACGCCAGCGCCCAGTCGACGCTCCGCGATCGACAAGGCCGGATCTGGTTCTGTACGATGGGCGGCGCCGTGGCCGTCGATCCGGCGAAGCTCGTGATCAACCGGACCCCTCCCCCCGTGGATATCGAAAGCGTCAGGGCCGACGGCGTGGAATACCGGGGCGGCTCCTTGATCCTTCCCGCCGGGACGAGGCGGGTGGAGTTCCGGTATACCGCCGCTGATTTCCAAAATCCGCGAAATGTCCGCTTCGCCTTTCGCCTGGAGGGAGAGACCGAGCCTTGGACCGAAGGGAGCGGGGACGGCGAGCGCGCCGTCTCCTATACAAACCTCAAACCGGGACGCTATCGTTTCCACGTCCGGGCGGCCAACGGCGACGGCGCCTGGAATCTCGACGGCGCCGCGGTTTCGCTGGAGATTAAACCTTTCTTCTGGCAGACGGCCGCGTTCCGGATATCGGCCGCTCTCCTCCTCCTGGCGGCCGCGATCCTTGTCCTCCGCATCCTGAAGAAATTCGTTTTCCTCCTGGCCTTTTGGAGGAAAAACCGCCTGGTTGGTTCTTATGTCCTCGAGGAAGCGATCGCGAGCGGGCCGGCGTCGACGGTTTACCGGGGCCATCACTGGCTTGCAAAAAATAACAAGGTGGCGGTCAAGATATTAAAACCGGAGCGGGCCGGAACCCGGGCCGACATCAAAAGATTCAAGCGCGAAGGCGCCTTGATCGATATGTTGGAAACGCCCCGGCTCGTCTCGGTTCTGGCCCGCGGCGAACATGCGGGGACGTTTTACATCGTCATGGAATATCTCCGCGGCCAAACCCTGGCCGCGCGGTTGAAATCCGAGCCGCCTGTCGACCGGGCCGAGGCCGTGCGCATCCTCATTCAAATGGCCGAGGCTCTGGATGAGATTCACCGCCACGGGATCATTCACCGCGACCTTAAGCCCTCCAATATCATGCTGGTGAAAGGCCCCGGCCGGCCGGCGTCGGTCAAGCTCCTCGATTTCGGCGTCGCCTCCGGACCCGTCCCCGAGGCGGGAGGGGAAACCCGCTTCTTTTCCGGGACGCTGGCGTACATCGCGCCCGAACAAACCTGGAACCGGGAAACTCCGGCGGCCGATATTTATTCGCTCGGGATGATCGCCTACGAACTGCTGGCCGGCGAGCGGCCGTTTCGGGGATGCCGGTCACATGAATTGCTCGAGGCGATTCTCCATCAACGGCCGGTTCCGCTCCGAACTCTCGTCCCGGATCTTCCGGCTTGCCTGTCCGATCTCGTTATGGCCATGCTCGAAAAAAATCCGGCCGATCGCCCGTTTCTGGATCGGATCTTGTCGGTTTTACTCGATGCCGCAGGGGCGACCGTTAAATTCCCAGACGTTTGAGCTTCTTGAGGAAGCCCCGGTAGGTGATGCCGATTTCCCTGGCCGTTTTCGATTTATTGCCGCCGTTTTCGGCCAGCCGGGCTTCGATTTCGGCCTTTTCCGTCTTCCGGAGCTTGTCCTTCATGGATCCGCCGGCGATCCTGTCCGGAGGCGATTCAGGGCGGACCGCGGCGACGATTCCTGGCAGAAGGTGATGGCTGCCGATCACTTCACCGTCATCGGTCATTTCCAGGATCCGGCGGATTTCATTTTCCAGTTCCCGGACGTTGCCCGGCCAGGGATAGCGCAGCAGTATGTCTTCGGCGGCTTGAGAGAATCCGGCCGGCCGGACGCCGTTCTTTTCGGCGTAGAGGCCGGCGAAATGGCGGATGAGGGGAGAGATGTCTTCGGGCCGCTCTCGGAGGGGAGGGATTCGCAATTCATGAACCCGGAGGCGGTAGAACAGGTCTTCCCGGAACCGGCCGTCCTTCAGCCGGGCGTAGAGATTCCGGTTGGTCAGGGCCAGAATCCTCAGGTCGACCGGGAGGGAGACCGTCCCGCCCAGACGAGTCACCGCTTGCTCCTGGATGGCCCGGAGAAGCTTGACCTGAATTTCAAGGGGCATGTCGGCGATCTCGTCCAGGACCAGAGTTCCTCCCGAGGAGGCCTCCATCATGCCGATTTTCCGCGACTTCGCGTCCGTGAACGCGCCCGGTTCATGCCCGAAAAGCTCGCTCTCGAGGAGGAGCGCCGGGATTGCGGCGCAGTTCAAGGCGACGAAGCTCCTGCGGCCGGACTGCGCGTGGATCATTTTGGCGAGCAGCTCTTTTCCGGTTCCGCTTTCACCCAGAATGAGGACAAAGCTGGTTTTCGAAGCGATCCGTCGGGCCTGTTCGACGAGATTCCGGAAGCTGGGCGCGGCGCCGATCAGGGTGACCCGGGAATCTTCGTACAGCGCGGGAGGAATCCGCCTCGGTTCCGGAAGCGGCGGCTTGAGCCGGCCGTGGACTTCGATGATTTCCAGAAGACGGGCGAAAAAGTCCGGCCCCGGCGGACGGGAAAGCGCGCCGGCGGCAGCCAGGAGCCAGAGCCCGTCGGCGGCATCGCCGTTGCGTGATGGAAATTGGATCACCCGATGCTCCCGGCCGTTGATCGAAACGTTTTGATTCGGGGCGAGGCGGGTCCAGTCGATCTCCGCTGCGTCGCCTTCCTCGTTCCCGGGGGTGAGAGCTTTGGCGCTCGACGCGGAGGCGAAATAGAGACGATGGCCGGCCAGGAGATCCCCAAGCAAACGCCGGAGGCTCTTGAAAAAGACGGACGGATCCTCCTGGGTGAGGGCCGCTTCGGCCGCGGCTTGAAGAGTGAGCTCCTGTCGGTCGGCCTGGGTTTCCGTATCCAATTCCCGGGAACCGTCCGGCCGCATATCCCGGGCGAGCGCGGCGAAGATCTCCGACAACGACCGGCTGAGGGCAAATTCCCGGGGGTCGCCTTTTTTAAAAAAGAACCGGGTCGCGCCGACCGAGAAGGAGCCGTTCAAACCCAACCTGGTTTCCTTGATCAACCGGCCATCGACCGCCGTCCCGTTGCGGGAACCCAAATCCTGGATGACGGTTTCATCTTTATCCAAAAGGACACGACAGTGGTTCTTCGAGACATCCCGATCGGTCAAGGATATGTCATTGCCCCGGCCCCGTCCTATTTTCGTTTCGGGCTTGTTCAGGGGATGCTTTTTCAGCATCCCTTCTTTTTCATAGAGTAAAAAATACATGCCGCCATTATACTTATTTTTCGGGAGACAGTGAACTCATGATGTGAACTTTCGTTCCTAATCGTATTTTGATTGAAACGAATAGGTTGGTGATTATGCCTCGCTGATTCTGTTCGAAGGGGAGAATTCCGGTTCCTTTCTCCGGCCGGGAGGATTAAGACCGGATTTTTTTTGAAGACTCGCAAGTGATTGAAAAGGATGGAATTCATCGGCGGTTAAACCGCCTCTGTTTGGCTTATGGACCTGGCATGAAAGTTGAATAGGAAATACGGCTTGAGATCACGGGAAGGAGTCTGGTTTGAGATTTTCGAGGAGTATAATTTTTGGGCTTTTTTGCATTCTATTTCTCAGCTCGTGCGCCCATCGGATGGGAGTCTATACCAGGAGATGGGCGGGAAATGCCGTTGCGGGCGAGGTCATGTTCGTCAATAACGATTGGCTTCGCACCGCTGGCCTCAAGAAATCCCGCCTTGTGCCGCTTCTTTTCCAGAAACGCGGCGATCGCTGGAAATTGATCGAAAAGCGGCTCTTCGAGGATGCCCTCTACGCTCCATTCGTTTCCGCTCCGTGGTTTTTTCTCCAGCTTCCCGCGGGAGAGCAATGCTTCAAAATCGCTCTCGGGAATATCGATCAGGAGATCTCCTGTCTCATCGAAGAGAAAACGATTCATGTCATCCCCTTCGTCATCACGGAAGTCGACGCCATAAAAAAGGGCAGAGATATCGAATACATCTTCGCCCTGAAACTCAATCCCGAGGTTTCGCTCCCGTTCTTCGATGCCCCCGGGGCTGAAGCCGATCTCGCGCGGGCTCTTGATTCCGATGAGCCGGGAGTCCGCTACCGATCCTGCCGGGAGCTGGAAAAAATCCGGAAAGCGGGAGGGTTGAAGGCGGAGACCCTCGAGCGATTGAAACAGGTGGCCGAAAAGGACCCGGTCGAGCTTGTCCGCGAAGGGGCGGAGAAAGCCCTTGGAAGATAGGGGTTGATGTCGGGAACCAGGGGCCGGAGGCCTGCTTCCGGCCGAACTTCAAGTTGAGGTGTGAATATGAAGAGGATCGCAACCTTCGGAATCGTTTTCTCCTTGGTTTTCTGGGGAGCCGGCCTGGCCTTCTCCGAGGAACAAATCGGCACCGTCGGAAAATCGGGATTTTTCCGGTTCTTTGGCGGGCTGGGAATCGCGGGCGTCAGCCCTTCGTCCGACTGGAATAAGGCCTTTACGCCGTTGTCATTCGGCTTCGGGTATGAATTCGGCCGCGGTTGGATGGGTTACGAATTCGACCTGATGCATATGAAAAAGGGGGAACGGGCTGGGTGGGCTGGCGATGTCTGGAATTCCGCTTATGATAGGGGCGATACCTTCTCGATTCTCAGCCTGAACGTCCTGATGAGATTCCGGATCCTGACGAATCCTTCCGTCTATCTTCTATTAGGGGATGCGACGGGAATCATTTATGACGCCGAGTATTTTTATGAAAGCGAGTGGGGAGGGGATCAATTCACCTATACGCCGGATTCACGGATCGATGTGAATCTCATCTTTGGCGCCGGGATCGGCCGTCGAGTTGAACAGTCCGGCCCGTTTTTAGAATTGCGGTATTATCTCGGTTTGACGAAAATCGAAAGCAACAGCAAATATCATCTGTTCTTGCTTCTGGCCGGTTACCGTTTTTAAGGAGGAGTGGCGATGTCGCACATCATGTCGGTTCGTTTTCTTCGGAAGGTTCTCGTCACGTTCACGGTTTTGGGTGCGCTTTCCGTCTTTGGAAGCGCCCAGGTGATTCACCAGACATTTCCCGTGAGTTGGATTGTCGACTCGAACTCGATCGGGTCGTATGCCGGCTGGCAATACCGGCCGTATACGACCTTCTCGAGCTCTCTCGGACAGCTGCAGAAGGTCGAGATCTGGGTCTCTTTGACAGCGACCGGCCTGATTCCGGGCGATCATTTGAGGATCTACCACGGCTTTTTTACCGGCTGGTCCCCCTCCGCCTGGCAAGACGCCCGCGACCAGACCATGAGCTGTACCAATGAGACGGAGACTTTCACCCAGTCGATAACGATCACCGATCCGACCGCCTTGCAGATATGGGTGGACCCCCTGTATGGACCCAACGGGCATCAGTACATTCAGATCGAGACATTTCTGGGCGGGCACCAAATCTCGGGGATGGTGGAATTGTTCTTCTATTACAGCCCCACCGCGATCGAAGTCGCTTGCGATATCAAGCCGGGGACGGCGTCCAACGTCATCAACCTGAAAAGCAATGGCGTGATCCCGGTTGCGATTCTTTCCACCCAGGCGGCCAAGGGCGAAGGAATCGACTTTGACGCTCTCTCCGTCGATCCCGGAACCGTGGTTTTCGGTCCCGGTCTGGCTTCCGAAATCCACGGGAAAGCCCACTCGGAGGATGTCGATGCGGACGGGGATTTGGACCTCGTTTTTCATTTTGCCGTTGGCGCGGCGGGGTTGAGTCCGGCGGATACGATCGCGGAGATCAAAGGAAAGACGACGGGCGGCCTGGTCATTATCGGTCACGATCGGGTGATCTGTAAAAAATAAAAAGGGGGCGAGAGCCCGGGTTGATGATGGGAACTTAAAGGGCCATGACTCCGGCCCCGGGCCGGATGACGTGAATGGCTTTGTGGATGACTTTCATCTCAATTTCATTCCGCTTTTCGATGGCCTCGCCGTTGTACTGGGCGAACAAATCTTCGCCTTTAAGGACAATCCGGCGGACCTTGAAGTGCTTGAGAAACTTCTGGTAGACGCCCAGGTAGATCATGGGGAAGTACCAGACGTAGGTGATCGCCCGGATATCGAAGACCGTCACGTCCAGGTACCCGTCGTCGATTTTGGCTTTGGGCGCAATCAGCCAACTGTAACCAAAATGGTTGGTTTTGTTGACGATGACATCGAAGACTTTGAGTTTCAAATCCTTGCGTTCGAACATCCGGCCGGCATCGTCCCGGCCCTCGAAGAGGGCAATCTCCATGGGATGCCGGGGCTGGGTGAAGATGGCTCGGGAGGCGAGGAGATGCCCGAGAAGTCCGGGGACCTTGGAGTGGGCCGTCCGGTAGGTGACCAGGCCTGTCGCCCCGACGCTGACGAAGTTGGCGATGCGGCCGCCGATTTCTATCACGTCGACGGCCCGGGGCGTTCCTGTTTGAATCGCCTTGACCGCCTGCTTCAGGGTTTTGGAGAGCTGCAGCGAACGGCTCAGAGCGTTGCCGCTGCCGAAGGGGATGATGCCAAGGACGACCTCTTTCGACCGGCCGGCGTCGAAGATGCCTTGCATGGCGTCGGCCACGGTTCCGTCGCCTCCCAGGACGATGAGGACGTCATTGTCCCGGCTCAGCCGGCGGGCGGTTTCGATCATCTCGGACTTGGTCAGGGCCTTGTCATGGATGCGCCCGCCGAAGGCCCGGTGGATGTATTCGCGGGCCTTGGAATCCTTCCGCCAGCGCTCTTTGGCCGACCGGGGATTGACCAGGATGGCCACCCGTTTGCCGGACAGAAACGAAGATTTTTTGGAAGGCGGCATCAACTCTTTCCCTGGCCGTATTACTAACATTCCGGCGGAGGATTGTCAAAGCGGGATTCCATTTTGTCAACGCAAAGTGAAAATGTCCGGTTCTCTGCAAAGTAGAAATGTCCGG
>CAYPKX010000107.1:0-10745 GCA_964411395.1 uncultured Eubacteriales bacterium
GCAAAGCCGGGGCCAAGCGCGTCTTCCTCAAGACCGGCGCCTACCGGCCCGCCGACCTGGCCCGGGCGGTCAAATACGCCTCCAAGGCCAAGCTCGACCTGCTGACGGTCGACGGGGCGGGCGGCGGGACAGGGATGAGCCCCTGGCGGATGATGAATGAATGGGGCGTCCCCTCGGTCGAACTCTGGAGCCTCACCTACCAGTTCGCCAGGAAGCTGGACAAAAAAGGCGAGTACGTGCCCGACATCTGCTACGCCGGCGGCGTCACCTTCGAGGATCAGATCTTCAAAGCCCTGTCCCTGGGCGCGCCGTACGTCAAAGCGGTCGGCATGGCTCGAAGCGTCGTCGCTTCGGCCATGGTCGGGAAAACCATCGGCAAGCGGGTGGCCGAAGGCCAGATCCCGGTCTACGTTGAACGGTTCGGAAGCTCCGTGGACGAGATTTTCGTCACGGCCCCCGAGCTCAAGCACCGCTTCGGGAAACGCTACGCCGAACTGCCCCCCGGGGCGATGGGCGTTTACAGCTACTTCACCCGGCTGAGCCAGGGACTGCGGCAGCTCATGGCCGGAAACCGGAAGTTCGGCCTGTCCTACATCACCCGCGACGACATCGCCTCCCTGACCAAGGAAGCAGCCGATATCAGCGGGATCAACTACATCCTCGACGTCGACAAGGACGAGGTGGAAAAGATTCTCAAGGGCTGACGCGCAGCGAACGAACAAGGACAACAAGGGACGGGAGTTCGATCCCGTCCCTTTTTTTTCGATCCCGCCGGATCATTCGTTTAAGCCGGAGGATCGGGTCACGCAGGACGACAAGAAGCATCCCGGCTTTGGGATGGAAGTACGGTCGATCAGAACGTACCGGCCGTCTTTACCCCGGACGGAAGAGAGGAAAAGCCGCCTGTGTTAAAATGAATCGCCTGGAGGACATTCCGCCATGAACGCCCCGACCGCCCTCCCTCCCGAAGCCGCATTGATCCCGTTCGGCTGGGACGTCGCCTTCGAAGAAAGCGCCGCGGAACACCGGGCGGAGGGCCGCGGATTCGGAAGGGTGGCCGTTGAAAACAGGGAGCAATACATCATTCTGACCACAACCGGGGAGCGGCCGGCCGAGGTCTCCGGCCGGTTCATGTTCGAGTCCGACTCCCCCGCCGAATATCCCAAGGTCGGCGATTGGGTCGCCGTCTCCGACGACCCATCCTGGGAGTCGGCCATCATCCACGCCGTTCTTCCCCGCCGAACCCGCCTCTCTCGCCGCGTGGCCGGAAAAAAGACCGAGGAGCAGGTCCTGGCCGCCAACATCGACGTGATCTTCCTCGTCCAGGGGCTGGATTTTGATTTTAACCTCCGCCGTCTGGAACGCCAGCTGGTGATGGCCAGGCGGAGCGGAGCCGAAGCGGTCGTTCTCCTCAATAAAGCCGACCTGCGGCCGGACGCCGCTCTCCTGGTCGAACAGGCCCGCGGGTCCGCCCCGGATCTCGAAATCCTGGCCGTTTCGGCACTGACACCCGGCGGCTTGGATGAGCTTCGGCGGCGTCTCCTTCCGAAGAAAACACACATTTTTCTCGGATCCTCGGGCGTCGGAAAATCCACGATCATCAACGCCCTGGCCGGAACGGACCTTTTGGCCGTCGCTCCTGTCCGCGAGGACGATTCCCGGGGCCGGCACACGACAACTCGTCGGGAGCTCATTCTCCTCCCCGGCGGCGCGTTGCTCGTCGACACTCCGGGTGTCCGGGAATTTCAGCTCTGGGAGGCCGACGGGGCCGTCGAGGACGTTTTTTCGGACATCGCCGCTCTGGCCTCGGGCTGCCGTTACGCCGACTGCGTTCATGTCAACGAAGCCGGCTGCGCCGTGCGGGAAGCGGTGGAAACGGGACAGTTATCGGCCGGACGCTACGAGAGCTACTTGAAGCTGCGCAAAGAGCTGGCTTCGCTTGAAACCCGCCGCCGGGAGAAGCCCGGCGCGGATAAAAAACAATGGTCGAAGGAAATCCACGGCGCCCTGAAGACCTTCCGGAAGGTCAACCCGAAAAGTCGTTTCCGAGACTGATCATCGGGGATGAACCGCCAGGCCCTCAACCGGCCGTCCGGCGCGATCCGATCCGAAAAAGAATCCCGATCCGCCCGGCCAGTCGATCCGATTTCACGGCGATCCTTTCCCAGACCTCGCCGTCGGGGAACTGTGAACTCACGTTCCGTTCCCAGAAACCGGAATAGGCGAATCGGGCCGACAGGTCAAGAGACGGCGAAAGCCGCCATTCAAATCCCGCGCCTGCGGCAAAACCGGGGACCCATCCCTCGGAAGAATAGCGCGTGCTCGTGTCCGAGGTCTTGTTCAGACGGACCGATCCCCATTCCATTCCTAATTCGCCCGTCAGGGCCAGGGCGGCCAGAATACGGACCTTGAGGACGGCTGATGTCCGGATTGTCCAGGGAATTTCGAAACGCAAATGAGCCGGGCCGCCTTTCTCCGTTCCGCTGAAGGCATCGTCCGTATCCAATTCCCAGCGGGCCGCATTCGTTGCGCTGCGGACTTCCACCCCGAGATTCAGGGCTTTTCCGAGAGGGAAGTCATAACCAAGGAGAGCTCCGGCTTCGAGGCCGGAAGCCCGGTTAACATAAGAGTCGGGCGTTCCCACCGGGTAGGAATACTCCGTCCTGAAGGAGAAAAAGCTCATTCCCAGGTCCGCTCCGGCGTACCATTGGGCCGCGGCCGAAGTCGGCAGGGATAGCATCACCAGCAAGAAGAGGAAAGAAAAAATTGCTTTTTGTTTCATCGGACCTCCGCAAAGACGACCGCATCATTGAGCCCGGGGAGCATGGCGCATTTCGGACAGGCGCGGCAATCGAGATCATACTCCCGGACGGTCTTTCCCAACCCGCGAACCCGGGCATTCATCGGCTTGACTCCTTCTGGAACGGCGTTGTCAGGTCCGGCCCGGCGGGTTCCCGGTCATGGCTTAAGGAGCGCCCGGCTGAGGACGGCCGTGATCAGGGATACCGAACCGCCCAGGACCGTTCCCCAAATCAGGTCAACGACGGTCACGATCACCGGCCAGCTCTTGAGCGTCGCCAGATTCGTCAGGTCGTAGGTGGCATAACAGATCAAGCCGAGAAAAGCCCCCAGGGCCGCCGCTTCCCATGTCCCGCCCTTGAGAAGAACGGGCTTGACGGCGAAAACAACCAATCCGGCGATGAACAAGAGATAGAACAGGATCGCCGCCGTCCAATTCACCTTGGGGCTCAGCATCGCCCCGAGATGCTTGCGGTAAAACCCTCGGGCCACGAGGCCGAGCCAGACCATGTCGACGGCGAAAAAAACGACAAAGGCGATCAGGTACGTCAGAAGCGTCTGTTTCAGGCTCATGGCTCCTCCTTCACGGCACGATTATATCACGGCCTTATCAAAGCTTCCGCGCCGGGTTTGACCGGCGCTGGAAAGACAAATGGCTTTTTCAAGAGGATTTCGGTGCAGTCCATGGTCCCCATGGAATAGGCCCGGGGATGGGGCGCGACGGCAATGTCCCGCCAGAATGCATGCGGTCCGTTCCTTCTCCGATCGTCCGGGAGTCAAGAGCAGGAGAGAGAACTCAGACGCCGATCTATTCCGCTGTCCCGGTATAAGGACAGCCCTGGCCCTCGGCGATGAACGCGCAATCCCGGGCGCAGGGCTCAAGATGGACGACCACCTCGCTCTCCTCGATGGAAGCGGCGATATCGCCCTTCACCGCCGAGGCCAGGCGGCAAGCCTCCTCGACGGTGGCCTCCCGGGGGACGATCAGGTCGATGTCGACGAATTGTTTCCGTCCCGCCGTCCGGGTGCGAATGTTCTCGAAGGCGCAGTACTTGTCGAAATGGGCGGCCATGACCTTCATGATGTCCATCTGTCCCGACTCCTCGATGGACGCGTCGAGAAGCTTCATGAACGCTTCCTTCAGAAGACGGAGGGAGGGGATCGTGATCATCGCGCTGACGAGCAGTGTCGCGATCGGATCGACGTAGCGGGCCGGGCCGTGGAGTCCCAGGCGGGAGAGAAGGATGACGATCCCGAACGACAAGGCGATCGACGTCGAGATGAATCCTTCGAGCCGGAAATGGAGGCCTTCGGCCCGGAGGGCGGGCGAAGCATATTTTTTCCCCAGGTTCAGGATGTAGTTGGATCCCCAAAAATTGATGGCCATCCCCAGGGAGCTGCCGATCAATCCGATCAAGGGAGAATTGACCTCGCCGAGCTTGATCAGGTGCATGACCGCCATGAACGACATGGATAAAGCCAGTCCGAGGAGAATGACACCCTCGACCGCCTCGGAAACATTTTCAATCTTGCCGTAACCGTAGTTATGGAACGTGTCGGCCGGCTTGCTCGACATCTTGATGGTGTAGAACAAAAAGCAGGAGATCCCCAGGGAAATGCAGGTGATCCCCAGGTCGGCGGCGACAGCCAGCGACCGGACAATGATGAAACTGACGAGCTTGAGGCAGAAAAGGGCGATATTGCCGCCCAGGCTGACCTTGACGGCGAGCATCATCCCTTTTTGAGCCGCTTCCTTATCCATGAATCACGTCCGGCGGGGGCGTTCCGATCCGGAAATCCCGGAGCGGAAACTATATCGCCGGGCGGAGCGGGCTGTCAACCGGCGGGCTATTTTCCCATCGAACCGACCGGCCTCGGAATGATGAGCTCCGGGTCGAGGACGTCCAACAGCCCCTTTTGAAGGTCATAAGCCGCGACGATATACTTGAATCGCTTCGCTCCCCGGCCGGCCGGGTCGTAAATTACGACGCCGGTAACCGTTCCCTCATGGCTCTTCAGCTCCATTTCGGCGAACGGCGATTCGTCGGGAAAGAGAATGAAAAACGGATCCGTCCGGCCCTTCGTTTTCCACTCCCAGGTGACTTCGACTCCCGGCGAGGCGTAGGCCTTATCGGCTTTCAGCTTGCCTTTCGTCTTGTCTCCCCATTCCAAGGGGATCTTAACCGGCTCTTTCCGCTTCAGCTCAGACATGGTGTTCCCTCCTTTACCTCAAAATATTCGCTCGATTTATTCCTTCTCTCCAATCATCGCCCGATAGCGCGGGTCTTTCCGCAATTCCGCCAGATCCGGATTGACGACGGCCAATTTCACCGATCCGGTCCTGGCCAAAGCTCCCAGAGCCTCCAGCGCCTTGTCCCTCAAACCGGACAATTCGTAAACCTGGACGGCCGTCTCCAGCACATCAGTGCTTTCCGGAAGCAGTTCCCGGGCCCGGGCGATTTCCGCCAGGGCTTCCGACTTCTCGCCCAGAAGGGCCAGGTACCGGGCCAGGCTTTTATGAAAGTTCCCGTTGACGGGATTGACGGCGATATCCTCCCGGGTCAGGCGGACGGCCGTTTCATATGCCCGGCGGGATTTTTCCTCTTTTCCGGGGACGAAGCGGCAGGCGTCGGCCAAATTCCCCCAGAAGACGGGTTGATTGGCCCCGAGAGCGATGGCCTTTTCATACATCTCCGCCGCTTCCGCATATTTCCGGTCGAAAAAGAAAACCGTCCCGAGGTTGGAATAGGCCTCGGCCGTCGGCTTGATCCCGAGGGACCGTTGGAACATCTCCACCGCCTCGCCATTCCGCCCCAATTGGAGATAAAGCGCCCCCAGCAAATTGTATCCCATGAGGTTGTCCGGGGTCAGTTCGGTGATCCGCTTCCAGTTGGCCTCGGCTTTGTCGTAGAGACCGCGCTGATAATAGAACACCCCCAGGTAGTGGTATCCCGACCAGGATTCCGGCCGGAGCTCGATGGCCTTTTGATAGGCCTTTTCCGCTTCCTCCGCCCTCCCCAGAAGCTCATATGTGCCGCCCAGCTCGCGGGCCGCGGCTTCATCCCGGGGATCCATCGAACGGGCCTTTTCCAGCTCCCGGAGCGAATCCTCGAGCCGTCCGTTCTGACGGTGGAGGACGCCGAGGATGACATGAACTTCGGGCATGTTTTCGTCCAGGCGAAGCGCTTCTTCGGCGTTTGTCCGGGCCAGGTCGAGGAACGACTTGTCCTGGGTCAGATAGGACTTATACCAATAGGCGTCGCCCAAAGCGGCAAAGGCGGCTGCGCAACGGGCATCGGTCATTTCCGTGACTTTCAGGAGCAAGCCGATGGCGATCTCGACGCTGTCGGGATTCTCATACCGTTGGAGATAGCCGCGGGCCTGAAGGACGAGCGGCGTCGCCTCCGGAAGACAGACGCTCCGCGCCTCCCAGGCCCGGCGGATATCGGGTGAGACGGCCATTTCGAGGAGTCCGACGGCGGCTCCGGCCACGCTTTCAGGCAGGGCCCCGAGCCCGTTCCGCGGCGCATCGAGATCCACCGACTTCAGGATTCGAACTTTACGGGCGTCGTTCAGATGCAGGGTGAGATGGATCCGGTTCCCCATAAATTGCATCCCGCCGGTGATCACCTGGTCGACGTTGAGGGCTTTCCGGACCTTTTCCACGCCGGAAGTCCCGAAATCGCGGGCCACCGCCGCCGGAACAACACGGAAGGATTCCTGAAACCGTTCGACCTGGGTGAGCTTGCTCGTCAGAAGCTCGACCAAACCGGCGGCGAAGGCCCTGTCCCTGTCATCGCCGCTTTCGACGACAAACGGCAGGACGGCCAGGCTGAGGACCGGCGGCGTCGAGCGTATCCCCAGCCACTGCCCCAAAGTCGCACGGACGGGCCGGACGATGGTCAAGACCGCCAGACAGACCGCCGCCCCGGCCGCGGCGAGAATTCTTCGCCGGTATTTTTTCAGGTAGAAAGCCGCGCCCGGACCCGGCAAACCGGACCCGTTTGCGGTCATGGTCCGGTGAGCGACGGCCCTGTTCAAGCGATCCAAATCGGCTCTGAGATCGCCGGCCCGCCGGTATCGATTTTCAGGCCTTTTTTCGAGGCACAGCCCGACGATCCGTTCGAGCTCGGGTGGAAGCCCGGGCCGGGCTCGAGTCAGCGGCTCGATTCTCCCGTTGACGATGGCGGCGAACATCGCCCGGTCATTCCCCGCCGGGAACGGATGCCGGCCGGCGAACATTTCATAAAGGACGACGCCGAGCGACCAAATATCGGTCCGGGTATCGACGGGCTCGCCGCAGGCTTGTTCGGGGGACATGTAAGGGACGGTTCCCACAATTCCGGCGGTCAGGGTTCCCGATTGAAGATCTTCAGGACGGGCCAGGCCGAAGTCCATGATCTTGACGGCCCCGCTCGGAGTGACCATGACGTTTTCGGTTTTGATATCGCGGTGGACGATCCCCTTCTTGTGAGCCGCCTCGAGGGCCTCGGCCAGCTGAACGGCAAGCGTCAATCCCTGCGCCAGGTCGAGGGGGCCTGAACGCAGAATCTCCCTGAGGTCGGAGCCGTCGATCAGCTCCATGGCCAGAAACATCCGGCCGTCGACCTCGCCGATCTCGTGAATGGTGGCGATGTGCGGGTGGTTGAGGGCGGCGGCCGCTTCGGCTTCCCGTTGGAACCGGGCCCTGTCCTGCGATCCGCGGCTTTTATCCGCACGGATGAATTTGAGGGCGACGAGCCGTTTCAACCGGGTATCTTCCGCCCGATAAACGACGCCCATGCCCCCTGCGCCGATGCGCGCGAGGATTCGGTAATGGGCGACGGTTGTCCCGGTCAAATCCTCTGTGTTCAATAAAGCGTTCCTGACGGGGTCCCTTTTCCGAATCCCGATCCAGGCCAGGCGGCCTTCCTGGGGATAGAATAATCTCAGGCGCTTTGGGAAGTCAAACCGGCGGGTCTCGCTTTATGGCGGCGCTTGTCCGTCTTGGGTTTCCGGTCCGGGAGACTAAATCGACCCGTCGACGGCCGCATCTTCTCCCCGGCTTTTCCCCGGATCATAGACGAAACCGAGCGCGGTTTCCCGGTCGCCGTCCATGACGATCCGGACTTCGAATCCGCCGGTGGCTTCGGGAACGTCGATCACCCGGAGAACCGGGGCCAGGTACGCGTATTCCGGCAGATACCGCGGGAGCACATTGGCCGATTTTTGGAAAAAATCATCGGCGAAAATGACATTGCGTTCGTCCGGGTAAAGAGCCAGGTAGCGGATCCGGGCTTCGACCAGATCCTGGAAAAAGTGCGTCCCGAAAGACAAGTCGGGGACATAATCGCCGACTTTGCGGGCCACCTCGATCAGCATGGCGGAATTGTTGATGTCGGAGTACGAGACCCGGACGCCCAGCTTGATATCGCCCCGGCTTCCCCAACGGCCGGGCCCCATCAGGATGAAGGATTTCCGGGGCAGGAGGGAATTCAACCGGGAAACGGCGTCGCCGACAGCCCCCATATCCGAAAGCGAGGCCATCCGGCCGTACGCTTCGGGATCGACATAGACAATCGTCTTGATGCCGCGGACGTCGGCGTTGGTGATGAAGCGTTTGGCCGAAAAGAGCTTGTGCTCGTCCGGGATCCAGGCCGGGATGGCGATCGCTTCCTCATCATCCAAACGGCTCTGCGGCCGGCACTGAAGAATGTAAAAATCCTTCCCGTCGTGGGCGAACTCGACATCCATCGGCATGCCGAAAATGTCCTTGAGGACGCCCATGATCTCCTTCATCTGGCGAAGGAACGGGGTTCCGGAAAGCAAGCCGTCGAACGTCACGACGACGGCGTCCCGGTCGGGCCGGTCCAAGGCCCCGTTGGCCCGCCGGACGCTCTGGCCGTCCCAAATCGAGAGCAACCGGTCCCAGAGAGGAAAGTCGATCCCGACTTCCTTCACAATCTCCTCGATCGGGTGGGTCTCGAAGCGGCGGGTTTCCAGATTGATGACGTCGATCGACTTTTGAGAATAATGGATGACCTGCTCCGGCATGACGTTGACCCGGATGCCCGGCTGGCCGGGGCTGACGAGAAGCGGATAGTCATTGCTGACCCGGTCGACCGCCCTCGTCCCCAGGCCGGCGACCAGGCGGAGGACGCCGTCTTCACGCTTGATCCGGGGAGACCAGCGGAATTCATTATTATTGAAAGCGACTCCGGCAAAGGCCGGAAAGAAATACCTTCCGACTCGGGTGCCGATGACTTTCTGAATGAGGACGCCCATTTCCTCGTAGTAATCCAGAAGTCCCCGTTCGGCCCGGTATTCGATGGCGTCGGGATTGAAGATGGACGCATAGACCTCGGACACGGCATCGGTCAGGGCGGCCAGCCGCTCGTCCTTGGTTCCGGTATTGGCCAGGAACAGGCTCCGGTACTTCCCGGAGAAGGCCGAGCCGCGGCTGTCCTCGAGCAGGCTCGAAGACCGGACGATCAACGGATCTTCTCCGGCATCGTCCAGGATCAACTTGAGCTGGGAGAGCATATCGGGAGAGAAAAACGATTGCTTGCAGACCTGGACGAGGTAGGGGTAATTGTGCCGGATTTCCTCGATCGCCCGGAATTTGAAACTCTGGAAATCTTCCAGGTAATTGTAGTGGATGAATTCCATCACGCCGTCGGACGTGATGAACCAGGATTCCGGCATCTTGACCGTCCCCAGGTTCGGGTCGGTTTTCGCCTTCCGGCGGAGGATGTGTTCGGCCAGAATCATCCCCGCGGATTTGCCGCCCAACTTCCCCGTTCCGTAGGTCGGCCCATAGACCCGGGGCAGAAGCCGGCCGAAATCATGAACCGTCAAATAATCGCGGGCGATGCGGATGAATGCCAGCCGATCGCTCAAGAAGCGGCGGACCAGGGCGATCCGGGCCTGAAGATCGTCCGACGGCGCCAGGGCCTGTTCGTCCTCGCTGGTCGAGCGGCAAAAGCGATTGAGGATCTCCTTGATCTCGACGACGGAAATCTCCCGCTTTTCGGTGGCCACCATGAAGAAGCCGAGCTTGTCCTGCTTCATCCATTGCTTGATCAAAGCCGAAAGCTCCGAATCGGAAAGGGCCAGCGAAGCGATCCAGAGAGCGTCTTCGAAGACCTTGCCCAGCCGCTCGACGCTCTGGACGGGTTGGGGCTGGTTTTCATCGGGAGCCGCTTCCGTGCGGGCGTAGAATTCGGGGGTCAGGTGGAACAGGAGCCCCTGGACGCCGGGCACGCCCTGCCAATGGAGGTGATTCATCAACCGGCGGAGGACGCGATGGTAGAGCATCGGGTCCGTCTCCCGCAGGAGGTCCATGATGACCCGCCATTCGGCCTTGCTCTTCTTCATGGAATCGCCGGCCGGGGCGGCCGAGGCGGCTTGTTCGGCGTTCTCCCGATCCTCGATCAGCCGTCCGAGGCGGTTGCCGATCAATTCGATGAGCTTTTTTTCTTCGAGAAGGAAGAGATTTTCCTGGGCCGAAGATCCGTCGCCGGAATAGCAGACTTCGAGCGATCCGACCGCCGCCCCGCCGGCCCGCAGAGTGACCCTCTGTATCCAGGGCGTTTCGACGAAACCGGGCGTTTGAAAAACGCCCTTATGGATCTTGATCCGGGCCCGGCAGCGTTCGAGGTGCTGCCAACCGGAAGGGATCGCGTTGACGATCCCCTGAATCATCTTTTCCGGAGACAGGCCCGGCGTCTCGATGATCGAAACGATGGACTGCAGGCATTCGAGCTCCTTCACCCGCTCGCGAAGAGGCCCTTTGGGGACATCGGTTTCCTGAAGGGGCATGGGCTCCTCCTTCCCTCACCAGCATTATTCACAAAATGAGGACGGACTTCCACCCTTCTTTTTTTACGGTTCTTTTCGGGTTTTTTTCATTCGCCGCCGGAGCAAGGGATTCGGGAGTTCGGGCGGGCCGAAGGGAGACTCGATGT
>CAYPKX010000108.1:0-10512 GCA_964411395.1 uncultured Eubacteriales bacterium
AAAACCGGACATTTTCATTTTGCACAAACCGGACATTATCACTTTGCTGTTACAATGACAAACGTATTTCCCAGGGGGCGGGCTTTGAAAAACCCCGGATTTGAGGGAAAATCGGACCGACGCTCGGAAACGACCGAGGAAAGGGAAAAAGCATGAAGAAAAATACGGCCCTTCGCCTGATGTCCCTGGCTGTCCTGATCCTGGCCTGGCCGGGCCCGGAGTATCTCTCCGCCGAGCTTCCCGACCTCGTGCCGCGGAGCGTGCTTTTTGGCGGGGCCGGGGGAAAAGGCGGATTCCATATGGCCGGCGACGGTCGCTCCTTCACTTATTTTGCGGCGACGCCCGAAGGCCGGACAGGTCTTTATCGTCAAGCGCCCGGCGGATCTGAACCTGCCCTGGTCTGCGAACGGGCGCCGCGGGGAGGCGGCCTGACCTGGACCGCGGACGACCGGCGCTACCTCTATCTTCGGAACGACAGCGGGGATGAAAATTTTCATCTTTGGGTGTTCGATATCGAAACCAAGACCGGCCGCGACCTGACTCCTTTCGAGGGGGTCAAGGCTCAGAACCTGCTGATTTCGCCGGATCGCCCGAACGAAATTCTGATCGGTTTGAACCGCCGGGACAGCCGGGTTTTCGACATGCACCGGGTCGACCTGGCCGGCGGTGAAGCGCGGCTGGATACGCAAAATCCCGGACATGTGCGTTGGTGGGCGGCGGATCACAACCTCGTCGTCCGGGCGGCTGTGACGTGCAATGCCGAGGATGCGAGCATGTCGCTTCTCGTTCGGGATTCGGCCGCGGCGCCCTGGCGGACGCTGAAGCACTGGCCGTTCGGCGAGTCCGGACACCTCGAGGGATACGGCAGCGAGATCATCGTCGGCTTCACCCGGGATGGACGGGATCTGATCCTTAACGCCGCTTTCGACGGCGATCAGACTTCGCTGGCCCTGGTGGACGGACGGACCGGCGCGGTGAAAAAAATCATCGCGGCCGATCCCAAGGCCAGCCTCTGGGCGGTCATGGGGCCGACCTTGTACATGGAGTCCCAGGTTCTCCGCCATCCCCTTACCGGCGACATCCAGGCGGCGGGTTTCTGCGCCGCGATCCCGGAATGGAAGGTTCTGGATCCGGCGCTGGAGGCGGATTTTGCGGCGCTTCGGTCTCTCCGCCCCGGCGTCGTTTCGATCCGAAGCCGCGACCGCTCGGACCGCTTCTGGATCGTGGACTACCAGGACGACAATCAACCGGGCGGTATCTATCTTTATGACCGGGAAGCGAAAACGCCGGCTCTTCTCGAAACGACCAACTCCGTTCTGGCCAAATTCACGCCCGCGGAGACGAAACCGGTGGTGTTCAAGGCCCGGGACGGAATGGAGATTCACGGGTGTCTCACGCTCCCTCCGGGCCTTCCCGCAAAAAACCTGCCGATGGTGATGTCCATTCACGGAGGCCCCTGGTCCCGCGATGACTGGGGATTTTCCTCGGTCAACCAATGGCTGGCCAACCGGGGGTACGCCGTCTTCCAGGTCAACTTCCGGGGGTCCACCGGATTCGGGAAAAAATATCTCAACGCCGGTATCGGACAATGGGGCGTGGGGGCCATGCAGCACGATATCTCCGACGCCGTCGCCTGGGCGGCGGCTCAAGGGATCGCTGATCCCAAACGAGTGGCTATTTACGGCTTTTCCTACGGCGGATATGCGTCCCTGTCCGGCGTGACCTTTACTCCGGACCTTTTTGCCTGCGCCGTCGTCGGTTCCGGCATCTCCAACGTTAAAACCTTCTTTGAAACTCTTCCGTCCTGGTGGGGACCGATCAAGACGCGCTGGATCCGCCGGATCGGAGTCGATTTGAACGACGAGGCGACCGTCCGCCGGATCTCGCCTGTTTTCCACGCCGACCGGATCAAAGCCCCGATTCTGATCTTTCATGGGATGAATGATCCGCGGGTGAACTTTGCCGAGGCCGAACAGATCGTCAAAGTCCTCCGCGGTCTTAAGCGCGAGGTTACGCTCATCGCCTTTCCCGAGGGCGGTCACGGCAACTGGGGCGGGGCGGACGTTTTCGAGGAGATCGGCCGGACCGAGCTCTTTTTTGCCAGGCACCTGGGCGGCCGGGCGGAGCCGTTCGAGCCCGTACCGGGAAGCACGGCCCAAATCCGCTGAAGCCGTTTGTTTCCGAAAAGAAGCGAATCCGGAATATTCCCGGTTGAGTCTCCTCCTCCATCTGGGATAAAGTGAGGGCAATGCGGATCGAGGAGGCCGGATATGGCGGTTCCTAAGCCGAGACTCGTTTGCGCGGGAATTTGCTTGGCCTTGACCTTCGTCCCCGCCGTTTTCGGTCAGACGGCGATCGATCTTGCCGGACCCTGGCGGTTCGCCGCCGACCCGGCCGACGCCGGGATTGCCGGCCGCTGGTTTGACCAATCGCTGGCAGGGACGATCCGTCTGCCCGGATCGATGGCGGGCAACCGGCTGGGCGACGATATCGCCCCGAACTCGCCCTGGACGGGATCGATCGTGAACCGGGCCTGGCTGGAGGATCCTGCGTCGGCGCCCTATCTCGTCCCGGGCGAGGTCAAGCTCCCGTTCTGGCTGAATCCCGTGAAAATCTATGTCGGCGCGGCCTGGTATCAGAGGGACGTCGCGATTCCGGAGCTGTGGAACGGCCGTCGCGTCACGCTTTTCCTTGAACGCTGCCATTGGGAAACAAAAGTGTGGGTCGACGGGAAGGACATGGGAACACAAAACAGTCTTTCCACCCCGCACGTCTATGATCTTTCGAAATCGTTGACTCCCGGATCGCATACTTTGACTCTCCGGATCGACAACCGGATCAAAGACATCGATGTCGGGATCAACGCTCACAGCATCTCCGACCACACCCAGACCAATTGGAACGGAGCGGTCGGCCGGCTGGCCCTCGAATCGGAAGCCGCCGTCTTCATCGATGAAATCCGGGTCGATCCCGATTTTTCCGCCCAGACCGTCCGCTTGTCCGGACGGATCCGCAATCTCGCCGAGACGTCGGCCCGGGGGACGATCGAAATCTCGGCCCGGACGGTGACCGGGCTCCTCCACCGGGTCGGGCCTGCGTCCACGCCTTATGCCGTGTCCGGCGGGGATGAACAGCGGCTCGAGATCGTCTATGCCCTCGGGCCAAAGGCCCCTCTCTGGGACGAATTCGATCCCAGCCTCTTCGAGCTTCTGGCCGAGATGAAGGACGAGGCCGGGCAGCGCCTCGGCTCGCGCCGCATCCTGTTCGGCTTCCGCGACTTCCGGATCGAAGGGACGAGATTTATGAACAACGGCCGACCCGTCTTCCTCCGCGGGACGGTCGAATGCGCTGTTTTTCCCGGGACCGGGTATCCGGCGATGCGGAAAAGCGAATGGATCCGCATCTTCCGAACGCTCAAGGAATACGGCCTCAACCACATGCGCTTCCATTCCTGGTGTCCGCCCGAGGCGGCGTTCGAAGCGGCCGATGAAGCCGGGGTTTTTCTCAACGTCGAATGCGCGGCTTGGGCTGAAATCGGCGACGGCGCGCCGATCGACCGCTGGCTGGAGGAGGAGAGCGAGCGGATCGTCCGAACCTATGGCCACCATCCCTCGTTCGTGATGATGTCCAGCGGCAACGAACCGGCCGGCGACAAGTCCGGCGAATACCTGGCCGCCTTCGTCTCCCGTTGGAAGGCCAGGGATCCGCGTCGCCTCTACACGTCGGCGGCCGGTTGGCCGTCGATCCCGGAAAACGAATTTCATATCACCGCCGAGCCCCGTCTCCGGCAATGGGGAGACGGATTGAAATCCCGGCTCAATCGCCTCCCTCCCGAGACGATGTTCGATTTCCGGGACACGATCGCGAAATACAAAGTCCCCGTCGTCGCCCACGAAACAGGCCAATGGTGCGCCTACCCGAATTTCCAGGAGATCCCCCGGTATAACGGCCCCCTTCGGGCCGGCAATTTCGAAATCTTTCGCGACCGGCTGAACGCTTCCGGGCTTTTGAATCTGGCGGATTCCCTGTTCCTGGCCTCGGGGCGCCTTCAGGTTCTCTGTTACAAGGCCGAGATCGAAGCCGCCCTTCGCACGCCCGGTTTCGCCGGCTTTCAGCTCCTCTCGCTGACCGATTTCCCCGGGCAGGGGACCGCTCCCGTGGGGGTGATGGATGCATTCTGGCAACCCAAGCCTTACGTCACGGCCAGGGAATTCCGGGAATTCTGCGGGCCGACGGTTCCCTTGATCCGCGTCCCGAAATTCGCCTACACCTCCGACGAAACCCTCGTCGCCGCAGTCGAGGCCGCCCACTTCGACCGCTTCCCCATCCCCGGCATCGAGCCGGCCTGGGCCCTGGGCGATGCCCGGGGGAAAACCGTGGCCGAGGGCAAGCTGGACCGCCTGATCGTTCCGTACGGAAACAATATCCCCCTGGGGGAAATCAAGATTCCGCTTTTGAAACTCGAAGCTCCCGGCGTTTATAAGTTGGCCGTGCGCCTGGGCACGGCGGTGAATTCCTGGAACTTCAGGGTTTTCCCCCCGGTGCTTGGGGGAACGGCCGCGGCCGGTGTCCGGGTCGTTCGCGAGCTTGACGCCGATACGGCCGAGTTTCTTCAAAACGGCGGCCGGGCGATCCTCACGGCCGCTCCCGGTTCGGTCCGACCGGAAAAAGGAGGAAGCGTCGCCGTAGGTTTTCCCGGTATTTTTTGGAACACCACCTGGACAAGAAACGATCCGCCCCAGACGCTGGGCATTTTCTGCGACCCTAAACATCCCGCCCTGGCCCGGTTCCCGACGGACTTCTGGTCCGATTACGTCTGGTGGGATGCGATGACCCATGCCCAGGCGATTCTTCTTTCCGATTTCGGAGCGAATCTGGAGCCCATCGTCCGGATTGTCGACGACTGGACGGCCGCCCGGCCGCTCGGCCTCATCTTCGAAGTCCGGGTGGGGAAGGGGCGGCTGATCGTCACCGGGATCGACCTCCTCGGGGGAGCGGAAAACCGGCTCGAAGCCCGGCAGTTGCTCCATTCGCTCAAGGCGTATGCTTCGACCGCGGGCGGATCTCCCAAGGTTGAAGCTTCGGTCGAGACGATCCGCGGACTATTCCGCTGAGGAGGGCCGTCATGCGAAGCGCACGCCGGGCCTTCCGGTTCGCCGTTCTGGTTTCCTTGTCCGCAGGCGTGTTTTCCGCGGCCGCAACGGCCGGTCAAACGGCGGATTCGCTCTTTTCCCGTTTGCTCCCCGAGTGGCAGGATGTTCGCATCGCTTCGGTCGGGTCCGAGCCGATGCACGCCACGCTGTATCCTTTCGACGATCGTCAGGCGGCCTTGAGAAACGACCCGCGGCGGTCGGCCTGGGTCCGGTTTCTCAATGGGAACTGGAAATTCAAATGGGTTTCGCGGCCGGCCGACCGCCCTCTCGATTTCTTCGAGGACGGGGCCGATTTAAGCGGCTGGGTGGATTTTCCGGTTCCGGCCAATTGGGAGTTCAAAGGATACGGGACGCCGATTTACCGGGACGAGGCCAACGCCTTCGGTCCCTTCCCGGCCGATCCCCCGCGCGTGCCTCTTGACCGCAATCCGGTCGGCTCGTACCGGCGATCGTTTCGCCTTCCGGATCGCTGGTCCGGCCGCCGGATCTATCTGCATTTCGGCGGAGTCAACTCCTCGTTTTATGTCTGGATCAACGGCCGGGAAGCCGGTTACAGTCAGGACAGCAAGACGCCGGCCGAATTCGATGTCACTCCGTTCCTTCGCCCGGGCGAGAACACCCTGGCCGTCCAGGTCTTTCGATTCAGCGTCGGGAGCTATCTCGAGGCCCAGGATATGTGGCGGGTCTCTGGTATCGAGCGCGATGTCTATCTCTTTGCCGTTCCCGAAGTCCATATCCGCGACCTCGAGGTCCGGGCCGGATTGGACGAAAAATATGTCGACGGCCGTCTCCGGATCGAAGCCCGGCTGAAAAACCTTTCCTCTTCAGCGCCCGAAGGATTTCGCCTGAGGACGGAGCTTCTGGACCGGAACGGCCGGGCGGTCTTTCCGGCAGTCGAACAAGCCGTCGGGACCAATCCCGGCACGGAGGACAGCCTGGTGATCGAGCGGGCCGTCCTCCAACCCGACCGCTGGACGGCCGAAACCCCGAATCTTTATACGGTTCTCCTGACATTGACCGACGGCTCGGGGCGGCTTTTGGAAACCGTGTCCTGTCGCACCGGCTTTCGGACGGTCGAGATCAGCGGGGGGCTTCTCCGGGTGAACGGCGTTCCCCTCACGATCCGGGGCGTCAACCGGCATGAACACGACCCGGTGGGGATCCGGGTCGTGAGCGAGGAATTGATGCGCCGGGACATCACCTTGATGAAGCGGCTGAACATCAACGCCGTCCGGACGAGCCATTATCCCAACGTCCCGCGCTGGTATGAGCTCTGCGACGAGTACGGTCTCTATGTGGTCGATGAGGCCAATATCGAATCCCACGGCGTAAGCTTCGCGCCGGAGCGGACGTTGGCGGCCAAGCCGGAATGGCGGGAGCTCCATCTGGACCGAACCCGGCGGATGGTCGAGCGGGATAAGAACCACCCTTCGGTCATCATCTGGTCGCTGGGGAATGAAGCCGGAGCCGGCTCCAACTTCGAGGCGACGTATCGCTGGATCAAAGAGCGCGATCCGTCCCGGCCGGTCCAGTATGAAGGAGCCAAGCTGGCTCCGTACACCGACATCTTCTGTCCGATGTACGCCCGGATCGAACGGATCCTCGATTACGTCAAAACCCCTCAAGCCCGGCCGCTGATCCTGTGCGAATACGCCCACGCCATGGGCAACAGCGTCGGCAACCTGGCCGACGACTGGGAAGCGATCGAGGCCCATCCCCAGCTCCAGGGCGGCTTCATCTGGGACTGGGTCGATCAGGGCGTCTGGAAGACGAGCGAAAAGGGCGAGCGGTATTTCGGATACGGCGGTGACTGGGGGACCGACGGGATGCCGACCGAGTTGAATTTTCTCTGCAATGGACTGGTCGCGCCGGACCGGACGCCCCATCCCCACGCCTGGGAAGTGAAGAAAGTCTACCAGCCGTTTGCCTTTCGCCGGGCGAAGGCGGGAGAAATCGAAGTCGAAAATAAATATGACTTTCTCTCTCTCGATCATCTGGAGATCGATTGGCGGGTCGAAACCGATGGGGTGGTCGTCGCTTCGGGAGTCTGGCCGAAGCTCGAGACGGCGCCGGGAGGGCGGACGTCGGTGAAAATCGAGATTCCTCCGCTCGAGGAAGCCGGAGGACGGGAATCCTTTCTCAACATCAGCGTTCGCTCGGCCGTGGAGACGTCCCTGATCCCGAAGGGCTTTGAGCTCGGCGGCGAACAGCTTGTGCTTCCGGCCCCGGCCCCGGCGGCTGCGGCCGCAGCCGGAGGGGGGACGGCCGCCTCCGGCGCCACTCCCCTTGAGATGAAAGACGACGATCGTGAAATCGTCCTCAGCGGTCCGAGCTTTGAATGCCGGTTCGATCGAAAAACGGGGACGATCGGCTCGCTGGCTTTCCGGGGGCGCATCGTCCTCCAGCACGGCCCGGTCCCGGATTTCTGGAGAGCGCCCACCGATAACGACTACGGAAATGAGATGCCCCGGATCTCGGCCGTCTGGCGGGAAGCCGGGAGCAGGATGAAGCCCTCGTCTGTTCGAGCCGTCCGCCTCGACCCGGGCCGGATCCGGATCGACGTCGAGGCGTTGCTTCCGACGGTCGGCTCGCGGTGGCGGACGGTTTATACGGTCTGCGGAACCGGGGACATCTTCGTTGAGGCGGCTTTTATTCCCGGGCGGGCGCTCCTCCCCGAAATGCCCCGGGTCGGAATGCGCCTGATTCTGCCGGCGGAGCTGGATACCCTCACCTGGTTTGGCCGCGGCCCCCACGAAAATTATTCCGACCGGAAAACGAGCGCCTTCGTCGGCTTGTACGACGGCGCGGTCGCCGACCAGCTCCATCCCTACATCCGGCCTCAGGAGACGGGTTACAAAACCGATGTCCGCTGGATCTCGCTGACCGATCCGGCCGGCGGGGCGGGGCTTTTCGCCGCCGGCGCGCCACGGATTTGCGCCGGGGCGAGCCGGTTTTTGGCCGACGATTACGAGTACGGATTTTCGAAAAGCGGGCGGCATACGATCGATATGAAACCTCGCGACCTGGTGGTGTTGAATATCGATTACGGGCAACGCGGCCTCGGGGGCGACACCAGCTGGGGCGCCCTGCCCCATGACGCCTACCGCCTTCAGCCGAAAGCCTATTCCTATTCGTTCCGCCTCCGGGCCTTCGATCCGGAGACCGAATCTCCCGGGATTCTTTACCGGACGCCGCCCGCGGACCCAAGGAGAAAACGGCCATGAAGAAACACCGCGCCGGACGAATCATTCTGTTCCTTCTCGCTCTGCTCGTCGCCGCCGGAGTTTATATCGTCGTGAAAAATCAGTACCTCCGGCAGATGCCCATCGGCACGGGTTCAAAGGCCAAGCTCGTATGTTCGGCCGTTTTTCTTTCGGGACGCGACCCGGCCGCCGTCGAAGCCGAGGATCTCGGTTTTCATCCGCTGTTCAAGATCTTTAAAACCCGAGTCGATCGGGAGAACGCAAAGGTGACCTGTTCGCTTTTCGGCCTCGGCTTGTTTCAAGCCACGGCCGTTTATCGCGAGGGGATCGGGGCGGTGCTCCTCAACGAGGGGGTGACGGAAGCCGACGTAGCGAAATGGCCGAAGCCCGTTTTTGATCCGGCCGTCGAGGGAATCGATCCCGAAGCTGTCGATTGGCCGACCGGCGACCGCCTGGCCCATTATCCCGCGTTTACCGGGATCGATATCGAAGCGATCCGAGCGGCCGGCGACCGGTTGTTCGTCGAGTCCGACCCGAACGACCTCAACCGGACCCGGGCGGTGCTCGTTCTTCACGACGGCGCTCTCCTTTATGAACGGTATGGAGAGGGCTTCACAAAAAACACGCGGTTGATTTCCTGGTCCATGGCCAAGAGTATCACTCATGCCCTTGTCGGAATTCTTGTCGGGCAGGGGAAGCTCGACATTCATCAGCCGGCCCCGGTTCCGGAATGGTCGGGCGAAGACGATCCCCGCCGGTCGATCACCCTGGACCAGCTGATGCGGATGAGCTCGGGCCTGGAATGGTCCGAATCGTACACCGACCGGCCTGTGTCCGACGTCAATACAATGTTGTTCCGGAAAGCCGACATGGCCGCTTACGCGGCCTCCCGGCCTCCCGCCGCGCCGCCCGATTCGGTCTGGAATTATTCCTCGGGAACGACCAACCTCGTCCAGCGCATCATCCGCAGAGCCTGCGGGACGGACGAAGCGTATTGGAATTTCCCCCGCCGGGCGCTGTTCGACAAGATGGGGATGCGGAGCGCGGTCTGGGAACGGGACGCCTCGGGAACTTTTATCGGATCATCCTTGATCTATGCCACGGCCCGGGACTTCGCCCGGTTTGGACTCCTTTGCGCCCATGACGGCGTCTGGCAGGGGGAGCGGATTCTTCCGGAAGGATGGATGAGATATGCGACGACTCCGACGGCCCGGGCGCCGCAGGGACAATACGGGTCGTTTTTCTGGCTGAACGCCGGCGATCCGAAAAATCCGGAATCGCGGCTGATTCCCGGAATCCCGGCGGACGCTTTCTTCTGCTGGGGTTACCAGGGACAGTCGATCGCCGTCCTGCCGTCCCAAAGGCTCGTCGTCGTCCGGCTGGGAATGGCCTACGACGATGAATGGGGCGAAAAAGACTTCCTGGCCTCACTCGTCGCGGCGACGAAATAATCCGCCGGCGTTATTCCTGCGGGGCGCCGTCCTTGGAAGCCGGCAACGGGAAGATGCCCGCCAAATCGCCGATGACGTTGATCAATTGGGTGTTAGCCGGGACAACGATCTTGGTGTTGTGAGCCAGGGCCTTTTCGACCGTTTCCAGCCGCCGCAGGATTTGAGCGTTCCCGACGAAGTATTGTTGGGCCGCTTCGTTTACGAGCTTGATGGCCTGGGCCTCTCCATCGGCTTCAAGAACCCGGGCCTGCTTGACGCCGTCGGCTTTTTTGATCTCGGCCCGGCGGGCGCCGTCGGCCATGGTTTCGGTCGCGGTGGCGAAATCGACGGCCGCAATCTTCTCGTTTTCGGCCTTGACGACCTTGTTCATGGTCTCCTGGACGTCCTTGGGCGGGTCGATTTCCTTGAGCTCGGTCCGGACGATCTCGATGCCCCAACTGCCGGTTTCTTCGCGCAAGGTTTTCTGGAGCTCGGAGTTGATCTTGCCCCGCTCGCTGTTGGCCGATTTCAAGGTCAGCGTGCCGATGATGTTGCGGAGCGTCGTCCGGGCCAGGTTGACGATCTGCCACTGGTAGTTGTTGACGTTGTACTGGCTGTTCTTCACGCTGACTTCGTCGTTCTTGACCTTGAAGTAGACCTGGGCGTCGACTCGGGCATTCAGGTTGTCATTGGTGATGATTTCCTGGGGCTGGGCGTCGACCATGA
>CAYPKX010000109.1:0-10382 GCA_964411395.1 uncultured Eubacteriales bacterium
TTTTCTCGTCGAATTCCTTGTCTTCGTCGTAAGGGGCTTCGCCGTCGTCTTCTTTCCGCTGCTGGATGCCGATTTCAAACTCGTCCTTGTCTTCGAAACGGCGGAGCGTGTTGTTGGTCGTATCGCTATAGACGAGCTCCAGAAAGTCGTCCTCGATCTGGCAAAAGACCGACATGGAGTGGCCGGTTTGAAGGTTGCCGACGGTTTCGTGGACCTCGGCTTTCTTTTTTATCGCGTCCAAGGTGACCCAGCTTGAGATTTCGACTTCTTCCATTATCCGCTCCCGGAATAACTCGTCAACTCAAAAATAGCCATTTTTAACGGTTTGTCAAGAGGGACGGCCCGGCCAATTTTCAGGGGAAAAAAAGTTGGAAAAAGGGCTTGACTTGACAAAAGGATTTCATGGATTTATCTACTCATTTCGGCGGCCGGACGGACCGCGCCGCCGGGGAGGGAGTCGCGATGCGCTGGGAAAAATTGACGGTCATGTCTCAGGAAGCGATGTCCGGGGCTCAGGCGAAAAGCGCCGAGCTCGGCCACGCCGAAGTCACACCCGAACACCTGCTGGCGGTCTTTCTGACCCAGGAAGAGAACATCGTCCGGGCGGTACTCGCCAAGCTGGGAGCTCCCGAAGCCCGGCTTAAAGACGAGGTCGAGAGCCTTCTGAAGCGCCGCCCTCAAACCCGGGGCGGAGAGGCCCGGCTGTCGGAATCGCTGAACCGGATCCTCAATCAAGCCGAAAAAGAAGCCGACAAGCTGAAGGATGAATATGTCTCGACCGAGCATGTGTTCCTGGCCATGGTCAAGGACCGCTCGACGGACGCCGGCCGGCTTCTGGCCGAAGCCGGAATCGCCGAGGAGGCGGTCCTCCAGGCTTTGGCTTCGGTCAGGGGAAACCAGAGGATCACCGACCCGGAGCCCGAAAGCAAGTATCAGGTCCTGGCCAGGTACACCCGGGATTTCACCGCTCTGGCCCGCCAGGGGAAGCTTGATCCGGTCATCGGCCGAGAGGATGAAATCCGCCGGGTCATCCAGGTCCTCTCGCGGCGGACCAAGAACAACCCGGTCCTCATCGGCGAGGCCGGCGTCGGAAAGACCGCCGTGGTCGAGGGCCTGGCCCGGCGGATCGCCGACGGCGACGTTCCGACCACGATTCGGAACAAGAGGCTGGTCGCCCTCGATATCGGCGCCCTGATCGCCGGAACGAAATTCCGGGGCGAGTTTGAGGACCGCCTGAAAGCCCTGCTCAAGGAGATCAAAGAGGCCGAAGGCGACATCATTCTTTTTATCGATGAGCTGCATACGATCGTCGGAGCCGGAGCGGCCGAAGGGGCGATGGACGCCGGTAATCTTCTGAAACCCGCCCTGGCCCGCGGCGAGCTTCATTGCGTCGGGGCGACGACCCTCAATGAATACCGCAAGCATATCGAAAAAGACGCGGCCCTGGAGCGGCGGTTCCAGCCGGTCCTGGTCGGCGAGCCGACTGTCGAGGACACGATTTCGATCCTGCGCGGCTTGAAGGAGAAATACGAAGTCCATCACGGCGTTCAGATCAAGGATGCCGCCCTGGTCGCGGCCGCAACTCTGTCCAACCGGTACATCACCACCCGGTTTCTGCCGGATAAGGCCATCGACCTCGTCGATGAAGCCGCCTCCCGAACCCGGATGGCCATCGATTCCATGCCCGAGGAGATTGACGGGCTGGAGCGGGAAATCCGTCAGATCGAAATCGAGCGTCAGGCCTTGAAGAAGGAAAACGACCCGGCCGGCAAGGAAAAGCTCCAGAACCTCGGCCGGGAACTGGCCGACTTGAAGGAGCGGGCCGGTGTCCTGAAAACCCAGTGGACGAAAGAAAAGGAGCTGATCGACAAGATCAAGGCCCTGAAGGCCGGGCAGGACCGCCTGAAGAGCGAAGAGCAGGCGGCTGAGCGGCGGGGCGACCTCGAGCGGGTGGCCAAAATCCGCTACGGGGACAAAATCGAGGCCGATAAGCAGCTGGCGGCCTTGTCGACGGAACTGGCTTCCGTCCAGACGACTCGCAAGATGCTGAAGGAAGAGGTCGACGAGGAAGACATCGCCGAGGTTGTCTCGAAATGGACCGGGATTCCGGTGGCCAAGATGCTCGAGGGCGATCTGGCCCGGCTTATCAAAATGGAAGAGGCCCTCCGCCGCCGGGTGATCGGCCAGGACGAAGCCCTCCGCGCGGTCTCGGACACCATCCGCCGGGCCCGAGCCGGCATCCAGGAGGCGACCCGGCCTCTGGGCTCATTCATCTTTCTCGGACCGACCGGAGTCGGCAAGACCGAGCTGGCCCGAACGCTGGCCGAATTTTTATTTGACACCGAGAAGGCCATGGTCCGGTTGGACATGTCCGAATATATGGAAAAACACGCCGTGTCCCGGTTGATCGGCGCGCCGCCCGGTTATGTCGGTTACGACGAGGGAGGCCTGTTGACCGAAGCGGTTAAACGGCGGCCGTATGCCCTCGTCCTCCTGGACGAGATCGAAAAGGCCCACCCGGATGTCTTCAACGTCCTCCTTCAAATCCTGGATGACGGCCGGTTGACCGACGGGCAGGGCCGAACGATCGATTTTAAAAACACCATCGTCATCATGACCAGCAATCTTGGAAGCGCCCTCCTCAAGGACCGGGCCGGGGACTGGGCCGCGGCCGAAGCCGAAGTGAAGACGCTCCTCGAAGGCCATTTCCGCCCGGAATTTCTCAACCGGATCGACGAACTGATCATCTTCAAACCGCTGTCCAAAGCCGATATTTCCGGAATCGTCGATCTCCAGCTGGGTCTTCTCGGCAAGCGGCTGGCCGACCGAAAAATCGGAATCGAGGCGACAACCGCGGCCAAGGCGCGCCTTTCCGACCTGGGTTATGATCCGGTGTACGGCGCCCGACCGCTCAAACGCGTCATCCAGAAGGAGATCCAGAACGTCCTGGCCATGAAGATCCTCGGCGGAGAGGTCCGAGACGGGGATTCCGTCAAAATCGACGCCGACGCCAAAGGCGGATTCACGTTTGCCGTGAAATAGCCGCGGCTTTCTCCCGCAGCGGAGGCCCGACCGGGTGAGTTTTTCCCGTCGGTGAACGAAAATGGACGGGGAAACGTATTAAAGATCGAATGCCGTATAATTCTGTGTCTGCCGGGTGGAAATCCATCACCATTTCACGCGAGGAGGGTGTTCTGTGAAAAAGAAGGCGATTCTTGTCCTGTGTGCGCTCATTGTCCTGGCCGGGGGCCTGCAAGCCCAGATCTCGGCCAGGCTGATGCGGTATCTCGATGTCTCCGAAAAACAGATCTGCTTCGTCTACGGCGGCGATGTCTGGCTCGTCGAAAAAAACGGCGGAACGGCCGTCCAGCTGACCCATTCGCCGGGGGAGGAATCCTGGCCGCACTTCTCGCCGGATGGGACCCGGATCGCCTACACCGCCGGTTATAACGGCAATCCCGACGTCTATGTCATCTCCGTCCTGGGCGGAGTGCCGACGCGGGTGACGTATCCGTCGTTTACCGACCGGCTGGTCGATTGGCATCCCGACGGCAAACGCCTGCTGTTTGCCTCCAACCGGGCCATGGGCGCCCGCGGCCTCAACCATTTTTACCTGGTCCCGGCGACCGGCGGCTTCCCCGAACGCCTGAAAGTTCCCTACGGGGAGCTCGGCAGCTTCTCCGGGGACGGAAAGCAGCTCGCCTATGTCACCAGGATCACCGAGAATTACCCGTTCAAACGCTACCGGGGCGGAAACAGCTCCGACGTCATCGTCTATAACCTCGAAAACGATACGGCAAAAAACATCACCGGAAACAAGGCCATCGACGGGAAACCCGCCTGGGTCGGCTCGTCCATCTATTTCCTGTCCGACCGCGACGAGAACATGCGCCTGAACATCTGGCGCCATGACACGGGCACAGGGAAAGTCGAACAGGTCACCAGGATGACCGATTTCGACATCGTGTACATGTCGGCCGGCCCGAGCGACATCGTCTTCGAGTGCGGCGGCCGGTTGTACCTGATGGACCTCAAAACCCATCAGTCCAAGCCCGTCGAGGTGAAGGTGGTTTCGGATCTTTCCGTTGAAATCCCTCGCCGGGTCGACGTTTCCCGGCAGATCAACGACATGGCCCTGTCTCCTCAGGCCAAGCGGGTGGCCGTGGAAGCCCGGGGAGAGATTTTCGACATTCCCGTAAAGGACGGGGCCAGCCTCAACCTGACGAATTCCAGCGGAAGCTTCGACCGCAATCCCGCCTGGTCTCCCGACGGCCGTTATCTGGCCTATTGGAGCGACCGGGACGGCGAGTACCAAATCTATCTGCGGAGTATGGATGGAAAGGGCGGGGAAAAAGCCCTGACCAAGCGGACCAAGGGGTACGGGTATCGCCTCCATTGGTCGCCCGATTCCAAAAACCTTGCTTATATCGACGAAACGTCCACCGTCTGGATCGCCAAGGTTGAGACGGGCGAAACGGTCAAGGTCGGGCATAATCAAACGGCCATCGGTCACGGCGGCCTCGGCGGTTATCGGCCGTCCTGGTCGCCCGACTCGCGCTGGCTGGCCTTCACCGAAAACCTCGCCAACGCGCATGACGCCGTCTTCGTCTTCGACCTCAAGACCAACACCAAACACCAGGTCACGAGCGGCTTTTACCAGGATTTCGCTCCGGTTTTCAGCCGCTGCGGAAAGTATCTCTTCCATATGACCAACCGGAGCATGCAGCCGGTCTATTCCGATATGGGCGACGGCACCTGGGTATATCCCAATTCCAGCCAGATCGCCTGCCTCAGCCTGACTCCTGACGCTCCCTCCCTGCTGTTGGCGAAAAACGACGCTTTCACTCCCAAGCCGGCCGAAGACAAGCCGAAACCGGCGGAGGCGAGGAAACCGGCCGAGGAAAAGAAACCGGAGGCCGGGGCGGCTGCGGGCCCGGCCGTCGAAATCGACTTCGACGGGCTGGAATCACGGATGATCCTTCTCCCCGTGCGGGCGGGAAATTTCGGCGGGCTCTTCGCCTTCAAGGATAAAATCATTTTCCACCGGTTGCCGAATGCCGGCGCGGGCGGCGGGTCCGGCCAACTCATCCAGCTGGACCTTCCCACCCTGAAGGAAGATCCGGTGATGGAGGATGTGGGCGATGCCGTGATCTCCGCCGACGGGGAAGCCCTGCTGGTCCAAAGCGGCCCGAGGTTCGGAGTCATCAGCCCGATGCCGGGGCAGAAAATCAAGGACGCCATCCCCACCAACAACCTGTTCATGAACCTGATTCCCAAGGAGGAATGGCGTCAGATCTTCACCGACACCTGGCGGCGATATCGCGATTTCTTCTACGACCCGGCCATGCACGGCGTCGACTGGCCCGGGATGCGCGAGCGCTACGGGGCTCTGGTGGAAGACGCCCGAACCCGCTGGGACGTGACCAACATCTGCTCGAACATGCAGGCGGAGCTCAGCGCCGGCCACACCTATACTTCGGGCGGGGAGGTTGAACAGGTCGTGCCCGTCCTGACCGGTTTCCTGGGCGTGGATTGGAAGCTCGAAAACGGCCTTTATCGTATCCGGCGGATCGTCAAGCCGGCCGCCTGGGACACGGCCGTCCGTTCTCCGTTCGATGCGCCGGGCGTTGGAGTTAAGGAAGGCGACGCCATCCTTGCGGTCAACGAAGTCGAGCTGCGGGCGGACCGCGATCCCTACGCGCCCTTCGAAGGCCTCTCGGGGAGGACCGTTTCCCTTTTGGTCAGTTCCGACGGCCACAAAACCGAAGCCCGGACCGTCTTCGTCAAGTGTTTGAGCGGAGGCGAGGAGTCGACTCTCCGCAACCTGGAATGGATCGAGACCAACCGCCGGATGGTCGAAAAATTATCCGGAGGCAAGCTGGGGTATGTCTATATGTCAAATACCAGCGGTCAGGGACAGAGCGAGCTCGTCCGGATGTTCTACGGCCAGCTCGACAAGGAAGGCTTCATCATCGACGAGCGGTTCAACGGCGGCGGCGCGCTGGCCGATCGCTTCCTCGAGCTGATGCGGCGGCCGATCGTCTACAATATTCATTGGCGCCAGGGACGCGACACGCCCCAACCCGTCACGGTCAATAACGGGCCGATGGCCATGCTGATTAACGGTTGGGCCGGGTCCGGCGGCGACGGGCTGCCCTGGGCTTTCAAGGTGCTGAAAGCCGGGCCGATCGTCGGCGAGCATACCCTGGGGATCCTGGTGGGACCGGCCACGGGGCATTCCTTGATCGACGGGGGAAACATTACCGTCCCGGACGGCCGGCTGTATGACAACGCCGGCCACTGGTTCTGGGAAGGGGAGGGAGTCGCCCCTGATTTTCCTGTCTGGGACGACCCCAACCTCCTGGTCAAGGGCCGCGATCCCCAGATGGAAAAGGCGGTCGAGGAAGTCATGAAGCTGACCAAAATCCAGCCGAAGCATGTCACTCCGGCCCCGAAGCCGGATGACCGCACGGCCGCGGGATTGAAAAAGAAGTAAGCCGTTTCGAAATCGTTTTTTTCGGGGGTGAAGCCCTTGGCTTCACCCCCGAATCTTTTTAAGTTCATTTTACAATGAGGTGACAATCGCCGTTTGGCTTTGATTTATGTTGGCCTTGACCGAGCGATTCAGGAGGTCGACATGAACAAGTCAAGGAAGCGGATTTCAGCAGTCGTCCTGGCGGTTCTGCTCGTTTCGGCGGCCGTCGCCGGGCAGGCGGCGGTCCAGGAAGAGAAGGCGGGGAGCGGAAGCGGGATTTCGATCACCTGGGAGGAGTTCAGAAAGCTCCTGGCCCTGGACAAGGACGAAATCGTCCTCTCCTGGGAGGAATTCCAGAAAATTCTCCGACAGACGGGTTTCAAATACGTCCCGGCCTTTCAGCTCAAGGAGGAGCGAGTCGTTTTGACTCGGGCCCAGTTCCGGCAACTTCTCAATCAGATGAAAACGCCGGCCGATCCGGCGTTGACGCCTCCCGCCGAATATCTGCTGACCCAGGCTGCTTATACCGGGAAGATCACCGCCGGAAGCGTTCAAGTCCGGGCGGTGATCGATCTCGAGGTGTTCGAGCGGACGAACCGGCAGTATGTCAAAGTGCCGTTGTTTCCCCTGCCCGTCGCCTTGAAAGACGCCCGGATCGACGGGACTCGGGCGTTGATGGCCCTTGAAAACGGCCGGCACACCCTGGCGATCGACAGGCCGGGACGGCACCGGGTCGAAGTCGATTTTTCCCTTCGAATGACTTTGTCCTCCGGTCCGTCGGCCGTCGCTTTTCCCATTCCCCAGACGGCAGTGACCCGATTTGAAATCGACCTGCCCGGCGAAGGCCTCGGCGTCGATATTGCCGGCGCCCAGCAGCTCGATGTCGCCGCCCGGGGCGGCTTCACTCATGTCCTGGCCTTCCTCCCGCCGACCGAGACCATCAACCTCAGCTGGAGAAAAAAACCGGCCGAAGTGAAAAAGGGCCCGGCGAAAATTTACGCCGACGTCATCAACCTTTTGTCCGTCGAGGACGACGCCCTGCGGGTGAGCGCAAACTTCACCTTGTCCATTCTCCAGAATTCCATCGCTTCCTTCACCATCGTCATTCCGGCGGGTTGGCGCGTGCTGGACGTCCGGGGGAGCGGCCTCGAAGATTGGCGGGAAACGACGATCAAGGGCGCGGCCTATCTGGATATCCGCCTCGATTCTCCCAGGGAAGGGCGGTTCGTTTTTTCCGTCACGGCGGAGAAGCCGCTTTCCGGGCCTTCCGGGGCCGCGGATTTTTCCGGCTTTTCGGTCGTCGAGGCGTCCCGGGAAAAGGGATTCATCGGCGTGCAGCTCAAGAGCGCTTCGGAAGTCGCGCCGGCCGGAAGCGAAGGGCTGGACCGGCTCGACGTCTCCGAGCTTCCGTCGGAGCTGATCGACCGGTCGCCCAAGCCGCTCCTTCTCGGCTTTCGGTATCTCCGTCCGTCCTTCTCCTTGAGCCTGGAGATCCGACGGCACGAAGAGCTACCGGTCATCAGCACCGTGGCCGATTTTGCCAGCGGCACCACTTTGTTCACCGAGGACGGGAAGGTGGTCCACCGGATCATCTACAGCATCCGGAACACGTCCAAGCAGTTCCTGACGCTGGCTCTGCCTGCGGCGGCCCGGGTTTGGAGCGTGTTTGTCGGCGGGGAGCCGGTCAAACCCCGGTCCGACGGCAACCGAATCCTCATTCCGCTCAACCGCTCCGTCCGCGGCGCCGAGGGGCTGGCGGCCTTCGACGTGGAAGTGATCTTTTTCGAGAAAGCGAAACGGTTCGCCGGTTTGGGCCGCGGAGAGAGCGTCTTTCCGGTCCCCGATGTCATCGTCAGCCAGATGATCTGGAGCGTTTACCTGCCGGAAGATTATCGCTTCATCCGGTTTGGGGGAACGGTGGAAAAGGAGAAGACGGCCGAAGGCCTCCGGCTCATTCTGGGCGGGAAAAATGAGGTTTTATCCGACCTTGCCCCGGGCCCGGCGGCGCCAGGCCTGGACGAGGATAAGAAGAAGGAGATCCGTCAGCGCGAAGCCGGCCGCTTGAAAGGCCAGTTTAAAGACGGCCTGGCATTGTCGGAAGCGCAGGTCGCCCAGCAGCTCGAAAACGAAGCCGGATTCACCCGCCGGATCGGAGACGTCCAGAATGCTCCGAACCTCTCCGGGGCGGGGCTTCTTTCGATCCGGATTCTCATTCCGGCTTCGGGCCAGCTGTTCCGGTTCGCCAAATCCCTGGTCGACTCCGAGCCGGTGATGATGGATTTCCGGTATGTTTCGGATGGGACGGCCGCTGCCGCAAAAACAATCTTGATTCTAGCTCTTCTCGGGCTCCTGTTTTTATTCCGGAGGAAGCTCGGGCGCGGGATTCGGAGACTCCGGGGCATAATGAAAATCGCGAAACCGAATCCCCCGTCTTCGCCGATTTCCTGAAATTGAATGATCAGACCGGCCGGGGCTGCGAATCGCCCCGGCCGGTCCTTTTGATTCCATCCAGGTCGGGATGAGCTCGAACACCGCATCCTGTTATTCAACGGGATGCGTTGACAGTTTTTTCGGGATAACGATATAGTAGACGATATAACGGCAACTTGAATGGCGTTTTCTTTGAGGATTTCGTGGATTCTCTGCTTTCAATCTTCGCGCCCATTTTGATTTGGGATGTGAAGTTCTTCCAATTCTTCAATTCCCATCATACCCGGGCGTTCGACGCCTTTTTCTGGGGCTGCAGCACGTTCGGCAGCGCCTGGGTGATCGTTCCGTCGCTCTTTCTCGTTATTTTACTTGCTTCCGGGAGACGCCGGCTGTTGACGGTCTTGATCGCTTCGGCCCTGACCTTGCTCGTCGGCGCGCTTCTGGTCGAAGTGATAAAAAACGGCGTGGATCGCCCCCGGCCGCTGGCGTATTTCGAGGCCTCCGGGGGACAGGGGAGAGCGGAGGCGCAGGCCGCGGGCGAATTGCATAAAGAAACCGGCGGCCAGGCGCCGTTCGCGGTCCATAACGTCGGGCCGGCTCTCCGGGCGCGTTCGTTCCCCTCGGGTCATTCATGGACGGCGTTCGCCGTCGCCACCCTCCTCGCGCTCTTTTTCGGAAAGAAATTCCGTTGGGCCTATCTGGCAGCCGCGGCGATCGCGTATTCGCGGATTCATGTGGGAGTCCACTTCCCGTTGGATGTCTTGGGCGGGGCGATCGGGGGGACGCTCCTGGCGTTCATCGCATGGCGAGCGACCGTCCGGATTGCGCCGGATAGAGCCCGACTCTCGAAAGCAAAATAGCGCCAGAGCAGGGATCAGAAGGGGGAATGGCTAGGGAGGGAATTGAACCCCCGACGCAAGGATTTTCAGTCTCACCGACCTTGTGACGAAATGAGCAGGTAATCAGGCAGGAATTGCCGACGTATTCTTTATATCCTTACGGCGTGTGTCTTGGGTTCCGTCACAACCTGCGCGGTCCAGGGCTTCAACCGCCCGGCGTTTTCGCTCCGGATCTGTATGGGAATAAAGCAAAGTCGTCATGCTCCGGCTGTGCCCGAGGATCGAAGAGATGGTCACAACATCCACCCCGGCCCCGAGCATGCGGGTCGCGCAGGCGTGCCGGAGGAGGTGGAAATGAAACGGGACTCCCGCTCGCTTACTGACTCTCAGAGTCGTCCGACGGAAGAGATCCGGCTGCACCCGGTTCGGGACATCGAAAATATACTCGGCACCGTCGCCGGTCCGGCCCATGTCCTGGCGATTGATGATCCGAAGGGCGGTCTTATTTAGCGGGACGACCCGCTTTTTGTCTCCCTTGCCACGGACGATGGTTTCTCCGGCTCGAATATCCTGCCATTTCAGACTCAGGATCTCACTTTTTCTCATGCAGGTATTCAGGGCGAACTCGCAGAGGTCCG
>CAYPKX010000110.1:0-10108 GCA_964411395.1 uncultured Eubacteriales bacterium
AATCATGTCGGAATAAATTAATCTTTAGGAGGAAGGATTGAAAAAATCAATCCAAAAGGGAATTCTGGTAGTTGCGGGGCTTTGCATCATCGTCGCTCTGTTTAATTTCATTGCCCCATTACCAGCAAACGCCCAGTCTACGGGAGATGGATGCTATGGGGTCGCGTGGGATGACCCGAGTTTCCCTGCGGGGTGGGCGTGCCTTTGTTATATTTTCGTGGACTGCTGGGTGCGATACAACTAATAGGAGAATCTCGGTCTCGGGGGCGGATTTCGATCTGCCCCCTTCTTCGCCCATTTTTAAATAAGGGAAATATAATGAACATTACTAAGAAATTAGTCGTTATAGTAAATATTTTCTTCTCCGTATCGTATTTTTTCGGGCAAGATATTCAACTTATCGATAATATTCCAATATTTCAAGAAGAATGCATTATAGAGGGGGAGGATGGAATTGCTGTATTATCTGATGGTTCCATCATTGTTTGTGATTCTCGCGCTGGAAATTTTAAAATATTTGATAAAAATGGACGATTCCTCAAGATATTTGGGAAAAGGGGAGACGGTCCGGACGAATTCTCTACGCCGAAACTTTATGATTATTCCGATTCCATATTGTTAATTAATGATTTAATTAAAAACCGAATTATAATTTATCAAATTAACGATGCTCTCGAATGGAAGAAAAAAGATGTTTTTCTCGCGACTTGTGTGGACGCTAAGATACATTCAGACGGCTATTTACTATCTAACCCAAAAACCGACAAAAAGGGGAATTGGCATTATCTATACGCAGTAAATCCAGAGAGAACTGAATATACGTATTTGCTCACTATGGAAGATATATTAAATCTTCCGCATGATGATTCCTTATTTTCGAATCAAAACAAATTAAAGGAACTCATGAATATTGGCGCAAGAGTATACTGCGACTATTTCGGAGATAGTATATTTGCGGTCTGGGAGGGGCAGTTAAGCATCATTCAAGTCGATATGAAGACATTGAAAAAAACTCGTTATGGACAAATAACACCTACGTATAAAATCCCGGTTGCAACCCAGGAAATTATACGTGCAAAAAAAGATCGTAATTTAAAGGAATATTATAATGAACTCAACAAATATTCCATGATTCGAAAAATATTCGTATCGGATAAATATATAGGTATCGTGTATATGAATTATAACCGCGAAATCGATATGCTGAATCCAGTAGTTCAATTGTATTCTTTAAATGGAAAATATCTTATCGAAAAAAAGCTGGAAGAAGTTACATATCCTCACAGATTAATGTCCTTATACTTTGATAAAAATGCTAACAATTTATACGCACTATCCATGAAGATCGATGATCAATCTGAGTCACATTATACTTTATTGAAGTACGAGATTCGATAATGAGAAAATGGGTTCTATGGCTCCTTGCAGCCGCTATTGTAATGTTGTCAAGCTATATTTATAGGATAAATAGATCTCCTGCTCTTTTCGGTTTTAAACAAAATGCTATTCAAAAAAGCGAGACTGAGAAGCGCGTTTTTCGTTTATATTATTTTTTTTCAATTAGGGACTGTAGCCCTTGTCTGGAATCGATTGAGATAATAAAGAAGTACTCAAAAACGTTCGAAGTCATTGGCGTAATCCCCGAATCGGAAATGAATGAAATCGAATTTATCAAACGCGAATATAGAATCGATTTCAAAATTGTATCAGTCAAAAAATATATGAAATTCAAGCCGGTATATTCTCCTTCAATAATTGGAGTCGATAGCACGGGGAAAATCTTTTTTGTGATACCAAGCGTTCCCGGACAATATGAGTATTTAGAAAGTTTCTTTATAAAATTTCTTGAAAGATATAATTTAATAAATCAATAAAGTAACTCAATTTCTGACAATCCGTTGCGTAATGTAGACGTTGGGAGATCTCTCCAGGGCATGAGCTTCCGGTTTTCCTATGCCCGATTGTGATGAGGGTGTCTCGTATTATACCCGCGAACCAGCAAGCCCCTCCCCCATCGAGCAACGATGCAGGTCTTGCCGGTAAGATTTTCGCTGTCGTAGAAATTGTTGCAGATTATGCCCGTTATGCCCAAAATGCCCACTATGCCCGCCTGTTACATATGGGATAAGGTATGCGGAAGGGGGGATTTGAACCCCCATAGCCTTTCGGCCATAAGCTCCTGAGGCTTACGCGTCTGCCAATTCCGCCACTTCCGCACTCAGGGAGCTTGGTATTATATGGACTTTCGGCCCCTAAGTAAAGGGCTTCCCGGGTCCGCTTGACAATCGCTCCTCACCCTCTTATCTTTAAGGCACATGGCGCTTTTCCCTTCCGTCTTCAGCGTCGTTTTATCCTTTCGTCCAAGCCGTCCCGGATCTCCGGTCGGCCCGAGCCGGGCCCGGGCCGATTCCCGGTCTTCATCATCATGAACGTTGACCTCACTCTTCGCCTTTTCCAATTCAGGCAAGCCATAAGGAGGTTGCATGCCCTCAAAAGTCCGTGACCAGATCCTCGCCCTCAGCAAGTTTCAGGGTGGTTCCCAGCTCGTGACCTCGTTCTTCCTCGACGTCGACCCCGTCAAACGACCCCGCAAGGAGATCCTCCTGACCGCCCGGAGCATGATCGCCGGAGCCCGGGCGGATGCGGCCGCCCTTGACGCGGCCCGGGATAAAAAGTCTTCGCTGGAAAAAGACCTGACGGCGATCGAAACCTTCATCAACGGCAGTCCGGTCTCAACCGCTCCGGGACTGGCGATCTATTCCTGCGCCGGAGCCGGTTTTTGGGAAGTCATCGAGCTTCCGGAAGCTCCTCACAGCCGGTACATCTTCGACCGCAATCCCTCGGTCCGGACGGTCAACCGGATTCTCGCCGGTCTGCGCCGCTACCTGATCGTGATCGTCGATAAAAAGGAAGCCCGTTGGTATGAAACCTACATGGGCCGGATCGGACCTCTGGGAAGCCTGTCCTCGGATATTCCCAAAAGGGCGAAAAGCGGAATCATCGGAAAAGACGGCAAGCAGATCGAACGGCACGTCGACGCCCTTGTTCACGGACATCTCAAGCGGGCCGCCCAGATGACCTTCGACATCCTCAAAAAAAACGGGTTCGCCGGCGTCTGGGTCGGCTGTGCCGAAGCCATCTTCGGGGATTTCGAATCCCTCCTGCACCAGAACGTCAAGGAAAAGATCAAGGGTCGCCTCAAGGCCAAACCCTTCGATCCGCTCGACAAGGTCCTGGCCGAAGAAACCACCCTTGAAAACCGCCTGAAAGCCGAGGAGGAAGAGGCCCTCCTCAAGAAGCTCGTCGGCGAGATCGAAAAGGGCCGCCAGGCCAAGGCCGGACTCCGCGATTGCCTGGCCGCCTTGAATAAAGGCGAAGTCCAAACTCTGGCGGTGACCCGCCATTATTCCGTCCCGGGACGATTCTGCCCCCGGTGCAACCTGCTCTATACCGATGAGCTCAAGTGCCCGTCCTGCGAACGGAAAACCGAGACCCGGCCCGACATCATCGATGAAGCGATCGAATCCGCCCTCCATCGCCATTGCGACGTCCGCTATGTGTCCTCGCCGTCCCGGCTGGACCACTACGGCAAAATCGGCGCGCTTTTGAGGTTCAAGGCCTCGTCCTGAAGAAAAAAAATGCCCCGCGGCCCGTTCGGGCCGCGGGGCGGTTTAACGATCGGATTCAGGCTTTCGCCTTTTTCTCCCGGAATCTCACTTTTTCAAAGAGACTGTAGACGACCGGGATGACGAACAGCGTCAGGAAGGTCGTCGAAACCAATCCGCCGAGGAGAGTGACGCCCATGGGGCCGCGCATTTCGGAACCCTGGCCCTTGTCGATGGCCATCGGCAGAACACCCAGGATGGTGGTCAAGGCCGTCAGAAGGACCGGACGCAACCGGGTGACGGATCCCTGAAGGATCGCCTCCCTCTTTTCCATCCCGCCGCGGCGGAGCTGATTGGTATAATCGATCATGACGATGGCGTTATTGACGGCCACGCCGGCCAACAGAATGATCCCGATCCCGACGGCCAGGTTGACGGAGTGTCCGAAGACCATCAGGCCGAGGACGACGCCGATCAGGCAGAGCGGGATGGTAAACATAACGATGAAGGGATGCTTGAGGGACTCGAACTGGGTGGCCATGACCATGTAAACCAGGAGCAAGGCCAAAAGGAAGACCCAGCCCAGGGTCCCGAACATTTCGACCATCTGGGAGTAGGACCCGCCGATTTCAAGGAAATACCCCGCGGGCAGCTGTTGATCCAGACCTTTGATCCGTTCCAGGACGTCGCGGACGACGCTCCCAAGGTCCCGGCCGGCGATGTTGCCGGTGACCGAAATCCGGCGCGATTGGTTATCCCGGGTGATCATGATCGGGCCGGTGCCCGGCTCAACGTCGGCGACCTGATCCAGGGCGATCATCGCTCCGGCCGGCGTGGGAATCGGAACGCTCCGGACATCCTCGATCGTATCCCGGTACTCCTTTTTGAAGCGAACCCGGACATCGTACTCTTCCCCGGCCTCACGGTAGCGAGTCGCGACGCGGCCGAGGGTCGCTGTCTGGACGGCGGTTTCAACCTGGGCGACGGTCAATCCGAAGCGGGCGGCCCGGTCCCGGTCGATTCGGATATGGTACTCCGGCTTGGACTGGGACAGGGTGTGGGTCACGTCACGGAGGCCCTCGATGCCCTGCAGCCGGGCGACGATTCCGTCGGCGATCTCCCGCAGCTTGCCGAGGTCCTTGCCGAACAGCTTGATCTCGACCGGAGCGGCCGCTCCGCCCATCATCATCGCGCTCATGTCCGATGCTTCAAACTTGACCCCGTCGAGCTTGGGCAGACGCTTGCGGATTTCTTCCAGAACCTGGGTGTCCGTCAGCTCCCGCTCTTCGGGCTCGGTCAGCCCGACGAAAAACTGGGCCTCATGGGGTCCGGTCGGGCTTCCGCCGAAGCCCTGGTCGGAGGCGTTGTCCTCGGCCGAGGAACCGACCTGGGTCGAGGTGATCCGGACTTCAGGCCGGGCGCGGATGACGCTCTCGATCATGCTCACAACCCGGTTGCTTTCGTCCAGGGAAGTCCCCACGGGCATTTTCACGTTCAGCACGAGCATGCCCCGGTCCATGGTCGGCATGAATTCCGTCCCCAGGATCGGGATCAGAGCCAAACTGGCAACGAACACGCCCAGTGTTCCGAAAATGACCGTTTTACGGTGATAGAGAGCCCACTCCAGGGCTTTCCGGTAGACCTTCCGGGCGCCGCTGAAATCGCGGCCGATGGTCTTTTTAATCGCGAGCCCTTCCTTCCGCCGCTCAAAAAGCACCGACCCCATCATCGGGACGATGGTCAGGGCGACAAACAACGAAGCCACCAGGGAGAAGGTCACCGAAAGGGCCAATCCCCGGGTCATCATCCCGGTCAGTCCGGTGGCGAAGGCCATGGGAAGGAAGACGACGATCGTGGTCATCGTGGAGGCGGTGATGGCCATCCCGACTTCCGAAGCGCCGAGACGGGCCGCGGTTTTGGGATCCTTCCCTTCCTGGATATGGCGGAACATGTTCTCGATGACAACGATGGCATTGTCCACCAGCATCCCGATGCCGAGGGCCAGGCCGCCCAACGTCAGAAGGTTCAATGTATAGCCGGCGGCATAGAGGGCGATAAAGGTGGTAATGATCGACAGCGGAATGGCCACGGCGATGATCAGGGTGGGCCGCCAGTTCATCAGGAAAAGGAAAATCAGGGCCACGGCCAGAAGGCCGCCCTGCCAGGCGGTCGCCATGGTGTCCTTGGTCACGCCTTGAATCATATCCGACTGGTCCATGATCTGCATGAACTTGATGTCGGGCGGGAGGGATTTTTTAATGCTTTCGAGCTCCGCTTTGACCGCCTTGCCGACCAGGGCGGTATTGGAGCCGGACCGCTTGCTGACCATCAAGAAAACGGCCTTGTCGCCTTCGATCCGGGCGATGTAGCGCGATTCTTTCAGAGTGTCCCTGACCTCAGCCACGTCCCGGATATACAGAGGCTGGCCCTTGGCCGTCGCTCCGATCACTGTGCTCCGGACATCATCGAGCGACTCGAATTCGCCGATCGTCCGGACAAGATAGTCCGAATGGCGCTCGACCAGGTGGCCGGCGGGCATGTTCATGTTGCCGGCCATGAGGGCCCCGAGGACCTGGTCGAAAGACAGGCCGAACGAGGCCAGCGCGTCCTTATTGATATCGACCAGGACTTCCCTCACATCCATGGCGAAGACCGTAGCCGCGGCCACGCCGTCGAGACGCTCGAATCGGCGGGCGACCTCGTCCTCGACGAGATCCTTCAATTCGGACGTGGGACGGTTGCCGGCGACGCCCCAGAAAATCACCGGAATCTGGGACATGTTGAATTTCACCACCAGCGGGTCGCTGGCGGCCGTCGGGAGATAAGCCTTGTAGAGCCCGATTTGGTCGCGGAGGTCCTGGGCGGCGAAATCGAGGTTCGTCCCCCATTCGAATTCGACCTGAACGGTCGAAGTCCCTTCGGACGTCATCGAGGTGACTTTCTTCACCCCATTGACCGAGCTGACGACCTGCTCGATCGGCTTGGTGATCGTATTTTCGATATCCTCGGGGGAAGCCCCGGAATACGTCGTGATGACGGATACCGTCGGATATTCGAGGTCCGGAAACAGGTCCAACCCCAGCCTCGAGAATGAAATCCCGCCTACGACGACCAGGATCAAAGCGATCATGGCCGTCGAAACGCGGCGGTTGACCGCAAATTCGGGGAGTTTCATCGGATTTACCTTTTAATCTCGACCGGGCTGCCTTCGACGAGGCCGTAGTTGCCCTCGACGATCACCTGCTCGCCTTCCTTCAAGCCGTCGAGAATTTCGATCAGGGTCGTATTCTTAAGGCCGAGGGACACCGGGCGTTTGACCGCCTTGTTGGTTTCGACCACATAGACGAAGGAATCCAGAAGGACGGCTTTCTGGCTGATCGCCAGGGCGTTGTCGTGAGAATTGACCTCGAACACAACCGAACCGAACGTCCCGGGCCGGAGAACCAGCCCCGGATTGTCGGCCATGATCTCGACCGGGAATTTCTTGGACTGCGGATCGGCGGCCAGATTGACGACGGTGACGGTCCCCGCCGCTTCGGCCGAGCCCGCTTTCACCGCAGCCTTCTGACCCCGGGAGATCCGGGCGATGTCGTTGGGGGTGACTTCGACCACGATTTTAACCCGGCCGTAATCCACGAGGGTCAGGACGCCGGCGGCCGCGCCCATTCCCCCCATCATCGGATTGATGATGTCGCCGACCTCGGCGTTTCGGGAAGCGACGACGCCGCTCCAAGGGGCGACCATTACGGCCTGATCCAGGGCGCGCTTGGCCAGATCGACGCCGGCCCGGGCCTGGGCGAGTTGGGCTTTGGCGGCCTCGTCGGCCAGCTTGACCTGCTCAAACTGAGTCTCGGAGACGGCTTTTTCCGCGGCCAAACGGTCCATCCGCTCCTTGTTCCGGGCGGCGTTGGCGGCATTGGCTTCGGCCACGGCCGCACCGGCCTCGGCCTGCTGGAGCTGAAGGCGGATGGAAGCGGTGTCGAGCTCCGCCAGGAGCTGGCCCTTCTGGACGAATTGGCCTTCGTCCACCAGAATCCGGGCGACTTTGCCGCCGGTCTCGGGGGTGATGTTGATTTTCCGGCCGGCTTCGACGACACCGGTGTAGACGATCTTTTCGGAAATGCGATGCCGGGCGACGGTTTCGACCGTGACCGGCATGGCTCCGAGGGATTCGGCCGGGCCCGCCGCGGCGGCGGCCTGATCCGCCTTCTTGCAGGCGGCCGGAACGAGGAGGGCGACGGCAGCGATCAGGACGATGAGACTGAGCTTCTTGGACATGTTGATACTCCGTTACTTGACTTCTTCGGCAAAACGATCCGAGCCCTTCCCGACCGACTTTTCAATCTGGGCGAGGGCGACGGCATAATCGTACAGGGCTTGAACTTGGTTGGTTTTGGCCTGGGAGAGGGCCACCTGGGCCGAGCTGACGTCGAGGTTGGTGGCCAGCCCCTCCGCATAATTCAGCTCGGCGATCCGGACGGCTTCCTGGGCCTGCTCGACGTTCTTCTCCTGGGAAAGGAGGGATTCGCGGGCCTGGCGCAAGGCCAGGACAGCTTCCTGGACTTCGAACTTGACCGATTCGATCAAACCTTTCCGGCTGTACTCCAGCTGCTGGAGCGTGGCCTTGGCCTGGGCCACCCTGGCCGAATTGGCAAAGCCATTGAAAATGGGAATGTTCAGGATAAGATTGATCTGGTAGTAGTCTTCCCAGCTGTTCGATTTCAGGTTGAGAAGGTTGGACCAGTAGTTGTAGGCGCCGCCGACCGCGACGCTCGGGAGGACGGCCCCCCGGTTCAGCTTGACCATTTCCGCGGCCATAAGCGTCTGGGATTGCATCTGGCTGATCTCCGGCCGGCGGGTCAACGCTTCGGCGACGCTCTCATCGGTATTCGCTTCGACGGCCCGGAACTCGAGCTCGCCTTTGAATTCGACGGCCTGGGCCAGATCGAGGCCGAGGAGCATTTTCAAGCCGATCTCAGCCGTGGCCAGGCTGTTTCTCGCCCGGATCAGCTGGGGCTTGAGGTTGGCCAACTGGACCTCGGACCGAAGCAGATCGAACTTGGAGGCCATGCCGACGTCGAAAAGATTTTTGACATTGGTGTAATGCTTTTCCGCCAAGGTCACGCCCTCTTCGGCCACCGCGACAAAAGCGCGGGCCAGAAGAAAACCGTAGAATCCTTTCTTGACGTTGAGGACGGTCTCCTCCCGGGATTGACGGATCGACTCCCGGGTCGCGTCGAGATTGTATTTGGCCGACTTGTACCCGGCGATGAGCCTCCCGCCGGTGTAAAGGGGCAGGCTGAAATTCAAGGCCAGGGTGTACTTGCGGGTAAAATCGAATTTGACCTTTGTCGGCGGTTCGCCCGGAACCATCGACGGAAATTCGATCGTGAACACCTTCTTGTCCAGGACGTCGGTTCCCTGGGCATTGAGGGTCGGGTAGAAGCCGGCGAACGCCTCTTTGACGGCCGCCGCGGCTTGGTCCTCTCTGGCCTGTTCAGCCAGGAAGAACGGGTTCTGCTTGAGGGCCAGCCGGAGGCTGTCCTCCAAAGTCAGAATCATCTTGTCCTGGGCCGAGGCCGCCCCGCAAAGGACGGCGGCCAGAAGAATCAGGGCGGTCAGAATTCGGGTACGGTTCATGGAACTGATCTCCTCTTTATACGCGGGCGCGTGTTTCGGTTGAAAATCCGTTAAGAACGAAGGTATAGATGCTTAATACGTCTTTTTCCAGATCGGGTTTTCCTTTTTGAAAAAATTTCTCGTGCTGGTAGCCCTGGATCACGGCCCCGAGAAACCGGGTCCCGTCGTCCAGGGAGAACGGGCGAAAAACACCGGAGGCGATCCCGTCGCTCAGGATGGATTCGATCAGGATAGAGATGGCCCGGCGGACGGCCATCATCCGCTGAAGAAAACCGGCCTCCGCCGCGGTCAAAGCATGTTCCTTTTCTCCGGAAACGGCATGGATGATCCGGAACAACGACGGGTCGGCCAAAAACGCCCGGGCGATATTCTCCTTGAGAATCTGCTGGCGGAGAATTTCCCGGAGAAAGTCATGGAGCTTGGCTTCCGGGGCGAGGGGCCGCTCGGTGATCGCCTGGGTCCGCTCCCGCACGTCTTCGAGGAAGTGGATCATGAGCTCGAAGACCAATTCGTTTTTGCTCGGAATGTACTTATAAACGGTGGCCTTGGAATAGCCGGCTTCGGCGGACACGTCGTCCATCGAAGTCGCGCTCAACCCTTTCCGGCAGATGACGACTTCGGCGGCATGGAGAATCGCCTCCCGGTTCAAGCTGCGGCGCTTTTCTTCCCGGAGGTTTCGTTTCTCCGATAGAGCAATGTCCTTCGTTCTGGGCTTCATTATTAAACCTGTTAGTTTAGAGATTGAACCCGCGAGTATACCGCGGCAGAATAGCAGGTGAAGATGTCCTTGTCAAGCGGAATTTGGCAAATGTCAACGCAAAGTGAAAATGTCCGGTTCTCTGCAAAGTAGAAATGTCCGGTTT
>CAYPKX010000111.1:0-10089 GCA_964411395.1 uncultured Eubacteriales bacterium
GCTCCCGTCGGCGTTAAAAATGCGCATCTTGAACGCGGCTTCGCCTTCGCCCGGATTACTTCTTCAGCCACTGTGTGTTGGTATCTATTCTGCTCCACCCGGGGCCGAAATGAAAAAACCGTCATTGACTCATCCGGATTTCTGATATATGTTCCGCCGCAATAATTGGATGGGACGACGAAAGCAATAACGTATTCTCAGGTCGGCCCGGCCGGAAAGATATTTCTTATCGCTAGGATATTGTGACAATATAAAGTCCAAGATTAAGGGGGGATGTGATGGCTGCTGCTCCGGAAGAAGGGAAGAAAACCGCTCTTTCTGTCGTTTCACCGGATATTAAGACATGGAATTGGCTTGTCAAAGAATATAGAAAATGTTTTCGGAAACAAAGCATCAATCATCCATTGTCGAAAAAAGCATCCTTTTTCCTCTTCTGTTGCGACTTCAAGTGTAGAAGCGGTAATTGTTATCGAAAGTTTCTCTATGCCTCTCGAAATGCCAGCACGTGTTTTGGAGTTCTTCGGCCGACCCTTTTGTCAAATCAAAAACCACTTCGCTCCAAATATTTAAGGCTCTTCGTGATTCCGAGTAGGTGATTTCAGGGTAAATCGGCATGGGATTCTCATATGGCGGGCAACATGCAGGTCAGGATCTTCAGCCGAAGATACTCTTCGTTGCGGAGTCCGTAAGCCCACCGTTGGATCACCCGGATTTTATTGTTGAAGCCCTCGACGAATCCGAGGGCTACCTTGTTTTCCGGCCGGCAGTAAGCCGCGATCCCATCCCAATGCCGATCAATCATCGTCGCGAACTTTTCGTAGGAGGGCAGCCGCTGCCAGCGGAGGGATTCCCGCCAGTTGTCGAAAAATCGACGGGCCCATGTTTCATTCTGGTAATCCCACAATTGTTCGAACGATTCCTTCAGCAGATAGGCCGTATTCAGTCGCTTATTGGCCTTCAACAAACGGCGAAGGTTGGCCCGACCGGAACTGTTCAGGTTTTCCCGGTTCGACAACAAGGTATATTTCTGTCCCTTGATGAACTGCCGATCTTTCCCCGAAAGCCGGGCATATTCGCTTCGCCGGACCAAATCGAGAGCTTCGCCCAGATGCCGCAAAACATGAAACTTGTCGAACAGAATGGAGGCCTGGGGAGCATTCTTTCGGGTCGATTTGGAGAAGGCCTTCCACATATCCATCACCGCCAGCTGAATCTGCTTGCAGGCAGGCAAACCCAGCTCTTTAAAGAACATATCCATGCTTTCCTCGGATCGGTCCTGTCCCCCAAACCAGATCGGGCGACGGCGAACCAGATCGCTGACGACAATCCGGTAAACATGCCCCTTTCGCAGAGACACTTCGTCGATTCCGACGATCCGCGGCTTTCGGGGAGGATTTCGTCGCAACTGCTCCCGCATGTATTGTATCTCGAAGGCTTTGACCGTGCTCCAGTCGAGTCGAAATTCCTTGGCTACATCCGAGATCGTCGAACTTCGACAGCGACGGCCGATGTAGAAGGCAAAACGTTTCGTAGAGAACGGGTTGTCGGCCAAAAAATCCAGCTTCTCTTGTCTCGCCGCGCCGCACCGTCGACAGTAAACCCTTCGGATCTCCAGGTCCAGGTAGATCCGCATATCGCCGCAGGACTTGTCGCGAACTCTCCGGATTTTCCGGTCGTACCAATGGCGCTGCACTTGGCCGCATCGCCCACACGCTGGTTTTTTTCCCTTCGAGTGAACATAATAACCCGGGCTCCCGGTTCTCCAAAGATGCCTTTGACTTCAAGCCCAGGGCGAAATCCGGGGAAACGATACGCATCGAGAAGCAATCGCGGACGAATGAATCTTGGCATGAAGAAATCATATCGTTTTCTCGAGCACCGGCCAAGTCGAAAAAAACCTTATTCCATAAGGCTAAACTCTCGCCTCGGGCCGGATTTTTACCCACTTGCTATCACGAAGAGCCTTTAATAGGAAGAGAGAGATTGGGCGCCATCGAGGCGGAATTGTTTCAGAAACAGAATATTTCGCCAATGGATATGGAATCGGTCTTTCTCTTTTTCGCGGGATGACCTCTTCCTTAAAACCGCTTATAAATTCCTCACTTCTTCAGCCACTGATCGAGCCAGGCGATCACCGTGTCGTGCCAGAGGATGGAATTGGCCGGCTTGACGACCCAGTGATTCTCGTCGGGGAAGTAGAGAAATTTGCTGGGGATGCCCCGGCGCTGAAGAGCATTGAAGGTTCCGATTCCCTGGGTGTCGACGACCCGGTAATCCAGAGCGCCGTGGATGACGAGCGTCGGGGTCTTCCAGTTTTTAACCAGATTGACCGGGTTGTGCTTCTCATAGCTCTGCGGATTGTCCCACGGCGTTCCCATGTGATCCCATTCCGGGAACCAGAGCTCCTCGGTGTTGAAGTAGGCGGCCCGCTCGTCGATGTTTCCGTCGTGGCAGATCAGGCATTTGAAGCGGTCGGACCAGGCCCCGGCGATCCAGTTGATCATGTAGCCGCCGTAGGAAGCGCCCAGCGCCCCGACTCGCGAGCCGTCCATCCAGGAATACCGGGCCAGCGCCGCCTCGAGGCCTTTCTGGAGGTCGACCAGCGGTTTCCCGCCCCAGTCGCCGCGGATGGAATCGCAGAAAGCCTGGCCGTAGCCGGTCGAGCCGTGGAAATCGACCATGACCGAAGCATATCCGGCCCCGGCATAAGCCTGGGCGTTCCAGCGGTAGTGGAAGTTGTTTCCGAAAGAACCTTGGGGCCCGCCGTGGATAAGGAAGGCGACCGGGTATTTTTTCGCCGGATCGAAGTCGACGGGTTTGACGATATAGCCATGAACCGTTTCGTTGTTCCAGCCCTTGAAGGTGAATTGCTCGAAATCGCCCATGCGGGCCGCGGCGACTTTGGCGGCATTGACGGCCGTTAAGGTCTTCTCGTCGCCGCCGGAGGAATCGACCGCATAGATCTCGGTGGGCGACGTCAGGGTATTGCGTTCGAAAACGATCCGGTCGTCGGCCTGGCCGAACCCGGCCACCGTTCCCTTTTCGATGACGGTTGCGACAGCTCCCGTTTTGGCCTCGATCGAGAACAGCGAGGTCTGGCCGCGATTGCCGCCTGTAGCCAGAATTTTCGCCCCGTCTTTGGACCAGGCAAAAGCGCCGATGGAATAATCCCACGCTTCAGTCAGGACGCGCTCCTTGCCCTCGGGCCAATCCTTGAGGACGAGGCGGAGCCGGTCGGCTTCGTAGCCGGGCCGGGCCATGGCCAGGTAAGCGAGCGTTTTGCCGTCCGGCGAGAAGGCGGGCATCGTGTCGGTGGCCTTGTTGGCTTCGGTCAGGCCTTTGGGCGCGGCCGAACCGTCCACCGGAACGTAATACAGGTCCAGGTCGGTCGACCAGGGCTCCTCCCGCCCGGCGTCGCGGGCGGTGAAGACCAGGCCTTTGCCGTCGGCGGTGAAGGCGACTTCTTCGCCTCCGCCGAAGGGTTTGGAGGGGGCGTCGGCGTCCATGGCCGGCATTAAATCAACGGCTTTGCCGTCCTTGGCCGAAACGGCAAAGACATGAGAGCGGCGGCCGTCGGCCCAGGTGTCCCAGTGGCGGATGAAGACCTTGTCGTAGATCCGGCCGCTGGCTTTATTGGCGGCGATTTCTTCGAGCTTTTTCGCCGTCGCTTCCGGACTTTGGCCGGGGAAGACATCCATTGACACGGCCAGCACACCGCCGACGGGAGACATCACCAGACTGCCGATGTCCAGGGGGAGGCCGGTGACCTGCTCGGCTTCGCCGCCGTCGACCTTGATTTTCCAGACCTGGGAAGAACCGGAGCGGGTGGAAAGAAAAAACAAGAATTTTCCGCAGGGCGACCAGCGGGCGTTGAAATCGGCGGCCGAATGAGTCGTCAAGCGGCGAAGACCCTGGCCGTCGGCTCCGACAAGCCAGATGTCGGTCCGGCCGCGGTTCCCGGCCAGGTCGGTTTCCCGGAGGTTGAAGGCGACCCATTTCCCGTCGGGGGAGACCTGAGTGTCCGAAATCCGGTCCATGGCCAGCATGTCGTGGATCGAGAACGGGTGGGTGTCGGCGGCTCGGAGCGGGAGAAAAGGGAGCAAAGCCAGAAGGACGATGCCCGGAACGAAAAAAGCTCGATGACGCATGGTGAACCTCCAAAAAGCGCGACCTTGCGGGATTTGAAATATATCCCCGCCTGACCGGGTCTGTCAAACGGCTCCGATCCGGTTTTTAGCGTTATTGCCTTTTCCGGGGGCCTTTTGATATGCTCTTTCGGTGATTTCATTCCTTCCATTTCCGCCCTCAAGGAGGACCCCATGTCCGGAAAACGATTCCTGGTTGGCCTGATGCTGATCGCCGCCGTCGCCCTGGTCACGGGGTGTAAAAAGACGGAGCCCGATCCGGCCGCGGCCGCCGCGCCCGAATTTCGCTGGCAGATCGACCAGTTTGCCGACCTGAAGATCCTCCGCTACCAGGTTCCGGGTTTCGAGGCCCTGACTCCCGCTCAGAAAGAGCTGGTTTATTACCTCTCGGAAGCGGCCCTCTGCGGCCGGGATATCGTCACCGACCAGAATTACAAGCATAACCTGGCGATCCGGAAAACCCTGGACGCGATCGTCGAAAAATACAAAGGCGACCGCAATGACCCGCGCTGGGCGAAATTCATGACCTATGTGAAGCGGGTTTGGTTTTCCAACGGCATCCATCACCATTACTCGACGGACAAGTTCCTGCCCGAGGTCGAGCCGGCCTATTTCGCCGAGCTTGTGAAGGGGGCGGAAGGCGCCGTCTTCCCCCTGACGGCCGGACAATCTCTGGACGATTTTATCTCCTTCCTGACGCCGATCCTGTTCGATCCGGCCGTCGATGCCAAGAAGGTTTCCCAGGACTCGAGCCAGGATCTGGTGGCCAGGTCGGCCGTCAATTTTTACGAGGGCGTGACCCAGGCCGAGGTCGAGAAATATTACGAAAAGATCATCGATAAGAACGATCCGACTCCGATCTCCTACGGCTTGAACACCAAGGTCGTCAAGAAAAACGGCAAGATCGTCGAGGAAGTCGCGGCCATCGACAAGATGTACGGGCCGGCGATTGAGAAGATCGTCTTCTGGCTGGATAAAGCGGCCGGCGTGGCCGAAAATGATCAACAGAAAACGGTGATCGAGGCCCTGATCAAGTATTACAGGACCGGGGATCTGAACGATTTCGACACCTACAATGTCGCCTGGGTTCAGGATCTCGCCTCCCGGGTCGATTTCGTCAACGGCTTCATCGAGGTCTATAACGACCCGCTGGGGCGGAAAGCGACCTGGGAATCGCTGGTCAACTTCAAGGACCTGGAGGCGACCAAGCGGGCGGACCTCATCTCGGCCAACGCCCAGTGGTTCGAGGACAACTCGCCGGTCGACCCGAAATTCAAGAAAAAGGAAGTCAAGGGCGTGGCCGCCAAGGTCATCACCGCGGCCATGCTGGGGGGGGACTGCTACCCGTCCACGCCCATCGGGATCAACCTGCCCAACGCCAACTGGATCCGGGTCAATCACGGCTCCAAGTCCGTGACCCTGGAGAACATCACCTATGCTTATAACCAGTCCTCGCTGGCCTCCGGCTTCGGCCCCGAATTCACCGCCTCGCCCGAGGAACTGGACCGGAGCCGGACGTACGGCGGGCAAGCCGGCAACCTTCACACCGATTTCCACGAGGTCTTGGGCCACGGCTCGGGCCAGCTTCTCCCCGGCGTCAGCTCCGAAGCGCTCAAGAACTACCATTCCCCGGTCGAGGAAGCCCGGGCCGACCTGTTCGCTCTTTATTACATCATGGATCCGAAGATCCTCGAGCTCGGCCTGCTGCCGAACGAGGACGCGGCCAAGGCCGAGTATGACGCCAATATCCGCAACGGCCTCCTGACCCAGATGACCCGGATCCAGCCGGGCCGGACGATCGAGCAAGCCCACATGCGGAGCCGGGCGCTGGTCTCCCAATGGGTCTATGAGAAAGGGATGCCGGAAAACGTCATCAGCCGGATCGAAAAGGACGGTAAGACGTATTTCGTGATCAACGATTACCGGAAGCTGCGGACGCTCTACGGCCGGCTTTTGGCCGAGATCCAACGGATCACGAGCGAGGGCGATTACGAGGCCGCCAAGAATCTTGTCGAGGCCTACGGCGTCAAGATCGATCCGGAACTCCACGCCGAGGTCCTGGCCCGGTACGCCAAGCTGAACTTGGCTCCCTACGCCGGCTTCATCAATCCCGTCTATACGCCCGTCACGGACGGAAGCGGCAAGATCGTCGACGTTAAGATCTCGCTGCCCGAGGATTACGTCGCCCAGATGCTGGAGTACGGAAAGAAGTACGGCTTCCTGTGATTGAATATCAGCGAGACGGCAGGTCGACGATCCGCCAGAAGCCGTTGTAAAGCTCGACGCTTTTCCAGCATGCGCCCGTCGGGCCGTCCCGTCCCTCGAGCTCGGCGGCCAGTCGCTCCCCAAGCCGGCGCATGCGTTCGTCGCTCTTGAAGCCGGCCGAGGCGAAAAGGTTTGTTCCGACGCGGGCGCCATCCGAATGACGGAGGATGCGTCCGCCCGTCTCGATCACGACAAGGCCGTCGGTCTTTCCGGAGACGGGGGAGAGAGCGCCGTCCAGCAGCTTCTCCGGCGAAAAAAGCAGGCTGACGGAGCCGAGGAACGCCCCCTCGGGCCCGAAGACCGGGTATTCGGCGTCGCCGGCCTCGATCCCCTCGACAGTCAGGAAGATTCCGGTCATGACCGGTTCGCGGCGATCCAGCACCCTCTTCACCTGCTCCTGGCCGCTGATGTCCTTGTTTTCGTGGTGACGGTAGGACGCCGGCTCGATCGTCACCATGATCCCGCGGGAGTCGACGGCGGCGCAATCCACGGCCGAGGGGATGGCGAGATAAAGATCCTCGAGGGCTGAGCGGGCGTCGCATCCGGTCAAGCCCGACGCTCCCAGGCGCTCGGCGGCCCGGCGCAGCTCGATATTAACCCGGTTGAATTCCTCCAAGATCGCGACCCGGGCCGCTTCCAGCGCCGCCTCGGAATCGGAAGAGAAACCGGAACATCCGGCGGGAAAGAAAGTCAGGAGAAGGGCGGGAACGAGGAAAAGTGAAGCGATTACGGCATTTTTCATGGTCAGAGCCTCCGATTCCAGGCGGATTGAAACGCCTTCTTATTTTATAAAAAATACTTGACAAATAAAAACCGCCGGCTATACTGTGATTGTAATATATAAACAGTATAAACAAATGATACAAGTAGAACGGAAGGAGCCCCGGTTTTGAAAATCATCATTTCCAACTCCTCGCCCGACCCCATCTACGAGCAGATTGGAAAACAGATCAAGGCCCAGATCCTCTCCGGCGACTTGGAGGAGGGAAGCCCCTTGCCTTCCATCCGGCGCCTTGCCCAAGACCTCCAAATCAGCGTGATCACGACCAAGCGGGCTTACGACGAGCTTGAAGCCGAGGGCTTCCTTGACACGGTGGGGGGCAAGGGCACCTTCGTCGCCGTCCAGAATAAGGAACTTCTCCGGGAGAAGAAGATGAAAGTCGTCGAGGAAGCGCTGGCCCGGGCCGTCGACGAGGCCCGGCTGATGGGTATCGAAGAGAGCCAGGTGGCGGACATGCTCCGTCTTCTGTTCAAGGAGAATATCTGATGGCCGCCGCCCTCGAAATCTCCGGACTCCGCAAGTCCTACAAGGGATTCGCCCTCAAGGACGTGTCGTTCGCCGTCCCCGAGGGCTCGATCATGGGGCTGGTCGGTCCCAACGGCGCCGGCAAAACGACGATCGTCAAGCTTATCCTGAACTTGGTTCGGCGTCAGGCGGGGGCGATCAAGGTCTTCGGCCTGGATAACCTCGCCGATGAAAAAGCAGTTAAGAACCGGATCGGGTTCGTCCACGAGACGCCGGCCCTGGTCGAGGACGTCCCGCTTCGGGATATCGCCTCCGTCGTGGCGCCTTTCTATCCATGCTGGAACCCCGCCCTGTTCCAAGCGATGCTCCGGGAGTTCGAGCTTCCGGCCGGAAAGAAATTCAAGGCCCTGTCCCATGGGATGAAGATGAAATTTTCCTTGGCTCTGGCCCTCAGCCACGACGCCGACCTTCTGATTCTCGACGAGCCGACCTCCGGCCTGGACCCCGTCTTCCGGCGGGAGCTTCTGGACCGTCTCGCCGGCGTGATCCAAGACGGCCGGAAGGCGGTTCTTTTTTCCACCCACGTCACCTCGGATTTGGAGAGGACGGCCGATTATGTGACCCTGCTGCTCGATGGAGAAGTTGTTCTCTCGGCGCCGCGGGATGACATCCGGGATAAATGGGCCGTGGTCAAGGGCGGGCCCGAGCTCCTTGATCCCGTCCGTCGTCCCCTGTTCCGGGCCGTCCGGGAATCGCCCTACGGGGTGGAGGCCTTGACGGGGGATATTCCAGCGTCCCGGGCCGCCTTCCCCTCGGCCGTCTTCGACCGGGCCTCGATTGAAGACATCATGGTCTTCCTGCATTCCGGAGCTTCCCATGATTAAACTGTTCCGCAAGGATTTCATTCTCCATAAGAAATTCGCCTTGGGAGTCGGACTCGTCTATCCGCTCTATATCGGTTATATGGGCTCCCGGATCGGCCACACGACGCTCCTCCCCGTCCTTTGCGCGTTCCTCTACGTCATCGTCCCCTTCGTTCTATTCGGCCGGGAGGACAAGTTCAAAGCCGAAACGTTCACTCTCAGTCTTCCCGTCACCCGCCGGGAATACCTCCGGGCCCGGTTTCTTCTGAGCTGGATATTGATGCTCCTCATGTTCGCCGCCGGCTCCCTCTTGATGGCCGTGGTTCCGGGAGCGAAGCTTCCGGCCGCGACGGTTTTCGGGCCTCGCATGGTTCTTTCCTCCCTGGCCTTCATTGCCGTCTATTTCGGTTTGTTGATGCCTTTGTTCGTCCGTTTCGGCCAGGCCGGGCTGCTCGTTTTTCTCGTCGTTCTGCAGATCACCGGCGTCCTTCTCATGGTTTTCCGCAGCTCCGTCGGCATCGGCTTGATCAAGACGCTCTTTCGCCTGGTTCCTAACGCGGTGGCCGAAATTCAAGCCGCTTTCGGCCCGGCGCCCGCCGTCTTCGCGGTTCTCTCCCTCCTGGCCCTGTTTTCCTACGGCTCGTTCTCCCTCAGCCTGGCCTTGTTCCGGAGGAAGGAATATTAAGGAGGGGCCATGGACTGCGCCCTGGAAATCAAGGACCTTTCCAAGTCTTACAGCCCGTCCGGCCGCCTGACCCGGCCGGCGCCCGATTCCGCCGGGTCGGGCGGCGGGTTTCATTTGAACGAGGTCTCCTTCTCCCTGCCCCGGGGGTACATCATGGGCTTGATCGGCCCCAACGGGGCGGGTAAAACGACGATCATCAAGCTCATCCTGAACCTCATCCGCCGGGACGGCGGCGAAATCCGGGTCCTTGGCCTGGACAATATCGCCGGAGAAATGGAGATCAAAAGCCGGTTGGGATTCGTCCACGACACGCCGTTTTTCTACGAACACTTGACCCTGGCTGATGTCCGGAAAACAGTCGCCCCGTTTTACCGGGACTGGGACGACGCTTGTTTCCGGCGGCTGGCGGAAGAGTTCGAGCTGCCTCTGGGAAAAAGATTCAAGACCCTGTCGCGGGGGATGAAAATGAAGTTCGCCCTGGCCGCCGCCTTGTCCCACAAGGCCGAACTGCTGATCCTCGACGAGCCGACCTCGGGCCTGGATCCCGTCTTCCGGCGCGAACTTTTAAGAAAGCTATCGGCTTTTATCCAGGATGAAGGCAAATCGGTCCTCTTCTCCACCCATATCACTTCGGACCTCGAGCGGATTGCCGATTTCATCACTTTCATCCGCGGCGGCCGGATCGTTTTCTCCTCGCCCCGGGACCGGATTCTCGGGGCCTGGGTTGTGGTCAAGGGCGGGCCGGAGCTCCTGGCCGCCGAGAACCGGCCCTTGTTCAAGGGGATTCGGCAGAGCGCCTGCGGCGTCCATGCCCTGACGGCCGAGGCCGACGAAGCCCGCCGGCGGTTCGGCCGCGAGGCGATCGTAGAAACGGCCACCCTCGAG
>CAYPKX010000112.1:0-9817 GCA_964411395.1 uncultured Eubacteriales bacterium
CTTGCTTCACGAAAAGCTGTACAAGAGCGGAGATCTATACCGGATCGATATTGTCGAGTCTGCCCAGAGCCTGGCCGGCCACATCTTTCATTCCTTTCTCATGGATGCGAACAGGATCAGCCTGAAGTTCGAAATGGAGCCGGCCTTTTTCGACCTGGCTACGGCCAATCCCCTCGGCCTGATTCTCAACGAGCTTTTCTCCAACGCCGTGAAACACGCGTTTCCCGGAGGCCGGAAAGGGGAGATCTGCGTCGGGCTCCGCCGAACGGGCGAAGACGAATTCGTCCTGACCGTCCGGGACGACGGCATCGGGCTTCCGCCCGACTTCGACTTGAGGGGAAAATCCTCCTTCGGGGTGCAGATCATCGATTCGCTCGCCTCCCAGCTCAACGGGACGATGACGGCGGAGGCGTCGACGGCGGGCTCCTCCTTCGAGCTTCGTTTCAGGGAGCTTCATTATCTGCCCCGGCTCGATCCCGAAATGGAAAAAACCGGCTGACGGACGCGAAATTCTCGTCCAAAAAACCAGGACGTTTTTTCTCGGGGATGAAGAACGTCCGGAGTGAAGCGTAAAGAAATCCCCGGCCTCGCAAAGGACGTCGGCGTCCGCTTCCTCCGGTGGCCCGGGCGGCGGTTTTATTGTAAGCTGTCGGCATGGCTGAGCCGCTCGAGGGAACGATCGAGCACATCCTTTTTTTTAATCCGGACAACGGTTACTCGGTCTTCCGTTTCACCTTGGGCGAGGGGGCGCCTCTGACCGTCGTCGGCACGTTCCCCCCCCTGGCGGCCGGCGAGCGGCTCAAGCTCACCGGGCAATGGGAACTCTCCCCGAAGTTCGGCCGCCAATTCAAAGCCGAAACGTTCCTGCCGTGCCTCCCGGCCAGCGCCTCCGGCATCGAAAAATTTCTCTCCTGCGGCCTGGTCAAAGGCATCGGACCGGTTCTGGCCCGGCGCATTGTCAAAAAATTCGGCGAGCGAACCCTCGAGATTCTGGACAAGGAACCGCGCCGGATGCTTGAAGTTGAAGGCGTCGGCGAAGTGAAATTCGAGGAGATCCGGAAATCCTGGGAGGAGCACGAAGACATCCGCGGCCTGATCATCTTTCTTCAGGACCACGGCGTTTCGACCGGACTGGCCACGAAGATTCACCGCCGTTACGGGGCCCAGGCCTACGAGATCCTGAGAACCAATCCTTACCGCCTGGCCCAGGATATCTGGGGAATCGGCTTTAAGACGTCGGACGCGATTGCGCTCAAGCTCGGACTCGACCCGGGAGCGGTCGAGCGGGTCAAAGCCTTCATCCTCTACCTGGTCGGCAAGGACAATGAACAGGGCCATGTCTTTTCCTTTGACGAAGCCCTGGCCGCGTCCTGCGCCGAGGACATTCAGACTCCCCGGGAAAAATTTGAAAAAGCGATGGGCTCGCTCCTCGCGGAGAAGGCCCTGGTCGTCGAATCGCTGGCCGACGGCCGCCGGGCCGTTTACCGGCCTTATTTCCATGAAGCCCAGGAAGAGGTCGTACGTTCGATCCGGGATCTGGCCCGGGCTCCTTTCTTCCGGCCGCCGTTCGATATCGACGCGGCCGCAACCGAGATCGAGCGGTCGTTTGGCTTTGCCTTCTCCGAGCTCCAGCGCCGGGCGGTCCGGGAAAGCGTCCAGCGGAAAATCCTGGTCATTACCGGCGGTCCGGGCACAGGGAAAACGACGATCGTCCGGGCGGTCACAGCCCTGTTCGATAAATGGGGGAAATCCGTCCTCCTGGCCGCGCCCACCGGCCGGGCGGCCAAGCGGTTGTCCGAGACGACCGGCCGGGAAGCCAAGACCATTCACCGGACGCTCGAATTCAATCCCAAAACGGGAAAGTTCCGCCGCGATCCCGGCCGTCCCCTCCAGGGGGATGCGATCATTATCGACGAATTCTCGATGGTCGACCTGGCCCTGATGCACGGTCTGGTTCGGGCCATCCCGGCGGCGATGCGCCTCATCCTTGTCGGAGACAAAGACCAGCTCCCGGCGCTCGGCCCCGGCACGCTGCTGCGCGACTTGATCGAGTGCGGGCGGGTGAACGTTGTCCGGCTGGACGAAATTTTCCGGCAGGAACAGGACAGTCTCATCGTCGTCAACGCCCACCGGATCAACCAGGGCCTGGGGATCGTCCATCCGAAGAAAGGGGACACCGAGTCCGATTTTTATTTCATTCGAGCCGAAGAGGAGGCCAAAGTCTTCTCGACGATCATGCAGCTCTGCGGATACCGGATTCCGCAGCGGTTTCATCTCAGCCCGCTCTCGCCCCAGATCCAGGTGATCAGCCCGATGTACAAGGGCTTTGTCGGCGTGGAGCGCCTGAACACCGAGATGCAGGCCCGGCTCAACACGTCCGGGGAAACCCTTCATCTCGGCGCCCGGCAGATTCGGGTCCGGGACAAGGTCATGCAGATTCGGAACAATTACGAAAAGGACGTCTTCAACGGCGATATCGGGACGGTCGTCCACGTCGACCCGGCCCGCTCCGGTCTGATCGTCCATTTTGACGGCCGGCCGGTCTTTTATGAGCGGGACGACCTGGACGACCTTGTCCTGGCCTATGCCGTATCGGTCCATAAATCGCAGGGCAGCGAATACCAGGCCGTCGTCCTGCCGCTCCTGACCCAGCATTTCATCATGCTCCAGAGAAACCTGTTCTACACCGCCTTGACCCGGGCCAAGAAGCTGAGCGTCGTCATCGGCTCCTACAAGGCGCTCTACATCGCCATTAAAAACGACAAGCCCATCCAGCGAAACAGCTTGATCAAGGAGAAGCTCCTGGCCGCTCTCGACGCTCCGGCCCGGGATCTGACTTGAGTTGAAGGCGCCCTTAAGGATAAGATGAAAAAAAGGAATGGAGAACTCCCCATGAAAATTTCCAAAGGAACGGTGTTCGCTGCCCTGGTCCTGACCGCCCTTTGTCTGAGCGCGGCTGCGGACGGTTGGGTCGTTAAAGTCCAAACGACCGCCTTGAGAAAATCCCCCCAATTCTATGCTTCTGTCGTCGCCAATCTGCGGGCCGGCGAGATTCTGACCCAGGTGGCCGAATCCGGGGCCTGGCTTCAGGTGAAAACGGCCGCAGGCGCAAGCGGTTGGATTCACAAGAGCGCCGTCGAGATTCCCCGCTATGCCCTCCAGGCTTCGGCCGGCGGAGCCCGGACTCAGGCCGCCGTCCCTCAAGCCGCCCTGGCCGGCAAGGGATTCAGCAAACAGGTGGAAGACTCGTACAAAGCCAAAAATAAAGGGGCCGACTTCGCCGGGGTCGACCGGATGCTCCTCGTCAAGGTTACGCCGGTCCAGGTGAAGGAATTCCTCGATCAAGGAAAGCTCGCCGGACAAGGAGGCCTCAAGTGAACGCCCGGTCTCGTGTCGTCTCCGGTTTTCTCCTCGCCGGCGTTTTGGTCCTGGCCGGTTGCAGCGTCCTCGATAAAGGCACCCAGATTCTCGGCCAGGCTGAAACGGTCGTGGATAAGGGCGAAAAGGCCGTCGAAACGGCCAAGAAGCTCCGGTCGGCCTTCTCCGATTTCACGGAAGAAGAGGAATTCTACATCGGACGGTCGGTTGCGGCCATCATCCTCGGCCAGTATCCGGCCTTGAACAATCCGGCTCTCAACCAGTATGTCAACAAAGTCGGAAACGCCGTGGCCATGTTCTCCGCCCGGCCGGAAATTTATGCCGGCTGGCATTTTCAGGTGCTCAACACCGACGAGGTCAACGCCCTGGCCGCCCCCGGCGGATTCATCTTCATCACCAAGGGATTGCTGAAGCGGTGCCCCGATGAGGAATCGTTAGGCCTGATTCTGGCCCATGAAGTCGGGCACGTCGTTGCCAAGCACGGCCTTCAGTCCATCCAGAAAGCCAACTTGACCCAGGCGTTCACAACCATCGGGGCGGAGGCGGTTCAGGCCTATGGCCCGGCCCAGCTGGCCCAGGTGACCGCGGCGTTTGAAGGGGTTTTAAGCGACATCGTCGAAAAGCTGATCACGCGCGGTTACGACCGGAAATATGAATACGAAGCTGACGATCTGGCCGTCGACATCGGCAGCGGAACGGGGTTCGACCCGAACGGCATTTCCCGTTTCCTTCAGACCATGGTCGGTGACAAATCCGCCGTCTCGGGCAAGGGCTGGTTTAAAACTCATCCGACTCCCGAACAGCGGCTCGAGCGGGTGAAATCCGAGATCGGGGACTTGAAGGCGGTCCCGGCGATCGCCGCCGTCCGAACCCAGCGGTATAAAGCCGCCGTCGCCTCGCTCAAGTAAAAACGAGGCCCGGGCGCGGTGCTGAAAAAACGGGGGATCAGAGGACTGGCCGTCGGGGCGGCGGCCGTCCTGTGCGTCCTGGCTCTGGATTCGGTCCGGGCGTTCGACCGGCTGGAATGGAAATCCTGGGACGCCCGGATGAAGGCCTTTGCCAATCCGGCGAAAGCGTCCCGGGATATCGTTCTCCTTTTTGTCGACCAGCCCAGCCTCGATTTCTTCGCCCCGCAGGGAATCACCTGGCCCTGGCCCCGGGGGTTGTACGGAGCCCTGGTCCGCCACCTGGCGGCGGGCGGGGCAAAAGCGGTCTTCTTCGATATCACCATGACCGAGACCTCGCGTTTCGGAGCCGGAGACGATGAGGACTTCGCCGCCGCCTGCGCCGAAGCCGGGAATGTTTTTCTCCCGGTCTTTCTCAGCACCGATGACCCGAGCGCCGCTTCCGTCCCTTCGCCGGAGGCTTGGGATGCGTTCCGGAAGAAAAGCTCCGCCGGATTGCCGAAGAGTTTTCGCGGCGCCTCGCCCCGCGTCGGTTCGGAGAACGTCAAGGACGTTTTCCGCTCTGTCACCCTTCCGGTTCCCGGAATTTTCGACGCGGCCGGAGGCGCGGCCAATGTCAGGGTCAACCCGGATCCGGACACGATTTATCGACGGATTCCCTTATTTTTCACTGTTCACGGGGAATCCGGCGGCGGCCCTTCGGGGAATCCGGTTTTTGTCGGCTCCGTCCCGTTGGCGCTGGCTCTGGCCGTCCGTCCTGAATCGGACTCCCTGAGAGTTCCCCTCGACCGTGACGGCCGGTTCGTCATCCGCTTCTTTGGTCCGGCCGGAACATACCGGTCACTTTCGGCCGCGGCGGTCATCAACTCTTATGCTCAGGCTCAAGAGGGGCAAACGCCCCAGATTCCCGCGGCTGAATTCAAGGACAAAATCGTCCTGGTCGGTCTGAGCGCGGTCGGATTGCTCGACATCAAAGCCAGCCCGATTTCGGGAGTCGTTCCGGGTGTGGAAATCCAGGCGGCGGCTTTGGATACTCTTCTCAACAATCGATCTTTTCGTTTTCCCGGGAAGATGATTTCCTGGTTCTTCATTGTCCTTCTGGCCCTGGCCGCCGGTTGGACGGTCTCCATCCTCCGGAAGCCTGCGGCCCAGGCGGCGTCGTTTGCCGGTTTTCTTGCGGTTCCGGCGGCGGCTGCGACGGCCGCGTTTGCCGGAAAAATCTGGCTCGATTTCGTCGCCCCTCTGGCCGCGGTCCTGTTGACCATCGTCGGAGCGGCCGTTCTCAATTATATGGTCGAGGGCCGGGAGCGGCGTTTTCTCAAGGGGGCTTTCCATCACTACCTGAGCCCGGCCGTCATCGACCGGATTGTCGCCGACCCCGGCCATCTCAAGCTCGGCGGCGAGCAGAGGGAAGTGACGTCTTACTTTTCCGACGTGGCCGGATTCACTTCGATTTCCGAAGCCCTGGGCCCGGCGGGACTCGTGGCCCTGCTCAATGAATACTTGACCGAAATGACCGACCTGATCCTCGATTCCGGAGGGACGCTGGACAAGTACGAAGGGGATGCCATCATCGCTTTTTGGAACGCTCCTCTGGACGACCCCGACCATGCCCTCCGGGCGGCCCGGACGGCCCTGGCCTGCCAGACCCGGGTCGCGGCGATCGGGCCGGAACTGGAGAAGAAATATGGCCGCCGGATCCGGATGCGAATCGGCCTCAATACCGGGCCGGCGATCGTCGGCAATATGGGCTCCGCCCGGCGGTTCGACTACACGGCCATGGGCGATACGATCAACCTGGCTTCCCGGCTGGAAAGCGCGGGCAAGCAGTACGGCGTCTGGCTGCTGGCGGGGGAGGCGACCGTTCGGAAAGCCGGCGGGGCGATCGTCTCCCGGGAAGTCGACGTGATCCGCGTCGTCGGCAAGACGGAACCGGTCCGAATATTTGAGCTGATCGGCGAAAGCGGAAAGGTCGATGACGTCACCCTGCGGCGTCTCGAACGCTTCAGCCAGGGGCTCGAGAAATTTCGATTGCGGGATTTTTGCGCGGCCGACGCTTTGTTTGCCGACGTCGTGGACGACCCGGTCGCGGTTCTTTACCGGGACCGGTGCCGGAGGCTGGCCGAGGCGCCGCCTCCGGACGGCTGGGATTTCGTCACCGATCTCAAAACCAAATAGGAAGGAACGGATAAGATGCGCATCGAGCTTTTCGGAGTCCGGGGAACGCGCCCGACGGCCCGCCGTCGGGGATCCGTTTACGGCGGCCATACCCCCTGCGCCCTGGTCCGGCCCGGGACGGAGGACATCCTCATCCTCGATGCCGGCACGGGCCTTCACCGGTTGGAGGAGGCGCTTCGGGCGGGGCGAAAAGGGTCGGGCGCTCCGCTTCATTTTCTCTTGACCCATTTCCATTTCGACCACCTCATCGGCCTCCCGTTCTTTGAGACGCTCTTCCGCCGCGAATCCAGGCTGACGTTTTCTTCCGCCCTGACGCCCGGCGTCCTTCGGCGCCGGTTATCGGAATTCATGACCGGTCCGTATTTTCCGGTGGAGTTTTCCAAAACTCCCGCCCGGAAAGAATTCCGCCGGATCGGTTCCGAACCGGTCGACTTCGGAAGCGTCCGGGTCACGGCCTGTCCGCTCAACCATCCCCAGGGCTGTTCGGCGTATCGTTTGGAGGAAGGAGGGCGGTCGGTCGTCTTTGCCACGGATACGGAGCACGAGGCCGAAGGCGTCGACGCGAAGCTGGCCGCGTTTGCCTTGGGGACGGACATTCTGGTTTATGATGCGACGTTCACCCCGGCCGAATACGAAGCCGGAAAAAAGGGTTGGGGCCACAGCACCTGGGCTGCGGGCGTGGATTTGGCCCGGGCCGCGGGGGCCGGCCGCCTGGTCCTGTCCCACCTGAACCCCGACCACTCCGACGAGGACATTCGCCGGATCGAAACCGCCGCCCGGAAAGCGTTCCCCGGAGCCGTCTGTGCCCGGGAAGGAATGGTCTTTCACCTGGGGAGATGACCGCCATGACCGAAGTCGTGTCCGTGCCCGTGACGCTCTATCAGGACCTGGCCGTCGCCTTCGGCGTGGCCTTGGCTATCGTCGGCTTGGCCGCGTTCCTCCGCTCGGCCTTCAGCCGCATTCCCGGAGCGAAGACTAAAGGCCGGTTGATCTTTATCTCCCGCCTGATCGTTCCTCTGGTCGCCCTCGGCATCCTTCTGGCCGCTCAAGCGGCCTTTCGGGTTTCGCCGGAGCTGTCGTCCTATTTCCATGCGGCCGAGTTCTTCTTCGTGATCGTCCTCGCCATCCGGATGATCGACGGGGCGATGCTGGCCTGGTATACCGACCGCCGGAAACCCTATCCTCTGCCCAACGTCCTGCGCGGGCTGATCCTCGGGATTCTCTATCTCCTGGTCTTTTTCCTGATTTTGAAGAACATGCTCCAGATGGATATTTCCAGTTTGCTGGCCGGATCGGCCATCTTGACAGCCGTGATCGGCCTGGCGCTTCAGGGTGTGCTCGGAAATATCCTGGCCGGGATGTCGCTCCACTTCACCCGTTCGTTCAAGAAGGGCGACTGGATCAGCCTTGGGGCCCACGAAGGCGTCGTCATGGATACGAATTGGCGGGAGACGCGGCTCCTGGACCGGGCGTCCAATGTCGTCGTCCTCCCCAACAATGTCGTGGCCGGAGAACGGATCGTCAACTATTCGATGCCCGACCGTCGGACCGCACTCTATCTCTATCTCAAGGTCAGCCCGGTCGCTCCGGCCGCCGAAGTACTGAATTTGCTGCTGGAAGCGGCCCGGGAAGAGCCGCATATCGTCTTCGAACCGAAACCCAAGGCCTATCTCACCAGCTATGACGAAACGGGGATCTCCTACACCCTGAAATTCTGGGTCGACGAATATCCCCTCAAATTCACGATCATCACCGAGACCGGGCGCCTGGTCTGGTACAAACTCCGCCGCCGCGGGTTTGAGGTCGCTGTTTCCTGGTCGGATCGCCTGGGCGAGATGAAAGAGGCGATCCAGGCCGCCGCCGAGTTCCGTCCGTCCGGACCGGCCGGCAAGCCGGAACCGGATTTCCGGTCCGGAAAAGCCGCCTCCGATATGAAGACGGCTGAAATCCTGCTGGGTTCATCCTTCCTTCGTTACCAGGACGGGCCGAAAGCCGGATCGCTGCTCTTCCCGGAGGCGGACCTGCGGGCGATGGCCGGGCGCGTCCGGCGGGAGGTCTATACCCGGGGCGAGGTCCTCTTCCGCCAGGGCGATCAAGGGACGAGCTGTTATGTCGTGGCCCGCGGCCGGATCAAGGGCGAGATCGTCTTCGAGGAAAACGGAAAGCGCTTCGCCAATGAATTCGAAATCGGCCCGGGCGGCCTGTTCGGGGAGATGTCGCTCTTTACCGGGATGCCCCGAACGGCGACCGGAGTCGTGGCGGAGGAATCCGAGCTTCTGGAAATCCAGCCCGAGGATTTCCGTTCTCTGCTCCAGCGAAATCCGGAGCCGGCTGAAGCGATCGCCGAGATCGTCAGCGCCCGGAACGCTTTGAACAAGGAATTCCTCCTCAAGATCAAGGAACTCTCGGCCCAGCAGGTCGAGGACAGCTCCAACAGCCGGACCGTCCTGGCCTACTTAAAGAAATTTATTCACGGCTTGCTGGGTTAATCTGGAAATTCCCCGGGTCTTGGGCTAAGATGATGGCCTTCGGCGCGTGTGCGCCTGTAGCTCAGTATGGATAGAGCGAGGGTTTCCTAAACCCTAGGTCGCCCGTTCGAGCCGGGCCAGGCGCACTCTCTAAATCTTTTATTTATTATGCTTTACGGGCGGTCTTGGTTTTTTGTGCCTTGATAGTCCCTGTGTCGTGTGCCCATTTTTGGGCCCAAGGCCGCGGTTTTCCGACCAACCGTATTCGTCGATGCCTGTCGTTTGGGATTGGAGACGGACTCTCCTCTCGTTTTGATCAGGCGAAAACGAAGAATTTTTTTGATTTTTCCGGATATTCCGGGATAATAAGCCTGTTGTCGTGCGGCGTTGTTCGAACACGTTCACAGAAAGGACAAACGAAATGCAATGGAAAGGACGGCGGCAGAGCGGCAACGTTGAAGACCGGCGGGGAGTCAGCGGCAAGCAGATGGCCGGGGGACTCGGGATCGGCGGCGTCATCATCGCCGTCCTGTTCGCCCTCCTCGGGGGCAATCCCGAGGATGTCTCTCAGATCCTCCAGCAGCCGGCGGGTCTCGAATCGACGGCGGGAGAATCCCGGGCCCTGTCCGCCGAGGAACAGCAGGAAGGACAATTTGTGGCCGTCGTTCTGGCCGAGATCGAAGACGTCTGGAACAGGGTTTTTCAGCAAAGCGGCCGGTCCTACCGCGAACCGAAGCTGGTCCTCTTTTCCGGCCAGGTGTCTTCGGCTTGCGGATATGCCGGGGCTTCGTCCGGGCCGTTCTATTGTCCCGGCGATGAGCGCGTCTATATCGATTTGGATTTTTTCAAGCAGATGCAGGCCCAACTCGGGGCCAAAGGGGATTTCGC
>CAYPKX010000113.1:0-9798 GCA_964411395.1 uncultured Eubacteriales bacterium
ATGGCAACACCTATCATAACCCAAGGTGTCACCCATCATTCTGGACTTATTCAGGAGCGGCGGTTTTTGACATCCCGGAAGGCCTGTGTTATTTTTCTGCGGACGAAAGGAAGAAGGAGAAATTCTCGACATGTCCCATCCTCTCCAGGCCCTGAAAAACATGGAATACCCCGGCCGGGTTATCGTCCTCGGCCGCGACCCTGCCGACGCGTTTGATGTCGTCGTCTATGCCGTGACCGGCCGTTCGCCGTCCAGCCAGGCCCGCCGCCTGGAGCGGGAGGGGCCGGCGATCGTGACCAAACCGACCGACCTCGAGATATTGAAAACGGGCAATCCCGACTTGCTCGTTTACCCGGCGATCGTCTTGGCCGGCCGGACCGCGGTCAGCAACGGAAAACAAACGGACGACGTGGCCCGGGCGGCGACCGGGCCCCTGGTCGCGGCGCTCGAAACCGCGCTTCGCGGCTGGGCCTACGAACCGGACGCCCCCAACTTCACTCCGCGCATCAGCGGTCTGATCGCGCCGGAAGGCCGGGCCGCCCTGTGTTCGATCAAGCGCTCCGAAGACGGATCGCCCCGCCGATCGTATTTCGAATGGACGCTGCAACCCGGGCAAGCCGGGATGATCGCCACGTACGCCGGACCGAACCGGAATCCTCTGCCCGTTTTCTCGGGCGAGCCGCTCCCGCTTCAACTAGGTGAAGATTCGGCCGAAAAAACCGCGGCCGATTTTTATGAAGCTCTCGGCCCGGAGGGCCGAACGGGCGATTTCCGAGTGGCCGTAGCCTGCGCCTTCGTTTCCCGGACCGAACCGTCCCGGACGGTCCTGTCCATCATCAACCGCCATGAAAGGAGCCGCCGATGAGCGCCGAAAAAGAAAGTCCCGAGAAGTCCGCCCGCGCCCAGTACTTTACCAAGGTCAAGGAAGATTTCCCTGAGGTCCTGCCTTTCGGTTTCCAGCAGTTTCACAAGCGCATGTCCATGCGCTACGGTGAAAATCCGGGCTACCCGGCCGCATTTTACGCCGAAGAGGGCGCTTCCGGCCCGAATATGGCCACCCTCGAGCTTCTTCAGGAGGGATCCAAGGGGCTGGGCTACATCAACATGGGAGACATGGACCTCGGCCAACGCCTGGTCCGCAAGCTGACCTCGGTTTTTCCCGGGAAAGCGGCCGTCGCCCTGATCAAGCATGAAATCCCGAGCGGCGTCGCCCTGGGCGACGATCCCCTGGAAGCTTTCGAAAAGGCTTGGAACGCGGATTCCCTTTCGAATTTCGGATCCGTCGACGTCTTCAATGTCCCGGTCAATCCGGCCGTCGCCCGTTTGCTCGTCGAAAGCCGCCGCAACATCGAAGTCGTCTATGCGCCCGGGTTCGAAGACGGTGTCCTGGAGATACTGGCGGCCCGCAAACCTCTCCGAGTCGTTCGGATGGGCGGGGCGATCACCGATCCATCCGAAGACAACGGCCTCGAGGTCAAACGGGTCGCCGGCGGCCTGCTCATCCAGAAGCGCTTCGACTCGAAGATCGTCTCCCCGGCCGAAATCGACGTCGTTTCCAAGCGCAAACCGAGCGACGACGAGATCCAGGCCGCTCTTCTGGCCTGGAACGTGGCGGCCTTCACCCGCAGCAACGCCGTCGTCATCGGGACGAAGGACAAGATCCACGGAATCGGATCCGGCCAACGGAGCCGGATCGATTCGACGGAAGACGCCATTCGGATCTCCCGGCGGGGCTACGGGCCCGAGGGTTGCGTCCTGGCCTCCGACGCGTTCATGCCCTTCCCCGATGTCGTCGAACTGGCTGGAAAAACAGGCCTGACCGCGATCATTTACCCTCTGGGTTCGGTCAAGGACCAGGAAGTCATCCAGCGGGCCGACGAGCTCGGCCTGGCGATGATCGTCACCCGGAAGCCGGGGGAAACGGATTGCGAGCGCTGCTTCCTCCACCGCTGAGACGGACCGGACGGACAATGCGAGCGGCCCGCCAGGACCGGACATGGGATTGAAGCAATACCGGGACAAGCGTCGGTTTGCCGAGACGCCTGAACCTGCGGGGAAAGCCGAAGCCCTCCCGGGTGAAGGTTCCGCACTCGACCGGGATCCCGTTTTTATCGTCCAGAAGCACCAGGCCTCGCGTCTCCACTGGGATCTGCGTTTGGAAGAAGACGGCGTTCTAAGAAGCTGGGCCGTCCCCAAGGAACCGCCGGCCGCCGAAGGGGTGAAACGGCTGGCCGTTCAAGTCGAGGACCATCCCCTCGATTATGCCTCCTTCGAAGGAACGATCCCAGCCGGCCAATACGGCGCCGGGACGGTCGAAATCTGGGACCGGGGAACCTACCGGATACTGGAATACGGACCGACGAAAAGAATCATCGCCTTTTCGGGGAACCGGCTTCGCGGCGCGTACGTCTTGTTGAAGTTGAAACCGAAAGATTCCGAGGACACGAATTGGCTGTTTTTCAAATCCAAATCAAATCCATCTCCTTCCGGCGGGACATGATGCGGCTCCGGCGCGCTTTTTTTTCGGCGGCCGCGGGGATTTTCTTCGCCGCCCTTCCGGGAAGCGCGGCGGTCTTGGACCGGCCGCCTGTTTCTTCCGCTGAAAAATTCACGGTGATCGCCCGTTTCCTTCGCCAAGACGGTCTTCGCGGGGAAGAGGCCTTCGCCATGCTGGCCGACCTCGCCCGGACGGCCGGACCGCGGTTGCCGGGTTCTCCCACGGCGGCTCGAGCGGTCGATCACATGCTCCGGCTCATGGCCGGACTGGGATTGGAAACCTGGCTCGAACCGACCGTGGTCCAGCACTGGGTCCGGGGCGAAGAGCAAGCCCGGATTCTCGCCGGGCCCGGCGAGACGGAAACCGGACTGACGATTTCGGCCCTGGGGGGAAGCGAACCGACGCCGGCCGAAGGGATTTCCGCCCGGGTCATTGAAGTCTCCTCCTTTGCCGAGCTCGAAAGCCGAAAAGACGATGTTCGGGGAGCGATTGTCTTCTTTAATCACCCCATGGACCGGACCCAAGTCGATCCCTTCCGGGCCTACGGCGAGGCCGCGGGATTCCGCTCCGAAGGACCGTCGCGCGCCGCCGGCTTCGGCGCCGCCGCCGCCCTCGTCCGATCCCTGACCTTCCGTCTCGACGATTTTCCCCATACGGGCATGATGAGTTATGATCCTGCCTTGCCGAAAATCCCGGCGGCCGCTGTCTCGACTGAAGACGCCGAGCTCCTCTCCACCCGATTGAAGAATAATCCGAATTTGCGCGTCTTTCTCCGGCTCGGCTGTCGGAATCTCGAGCCGGTTGCGACCGCCAATGTCGTCGGCCAGATCCGGGGATCGGAAAAACCCGAGGAAATCGTCCTTCTTGGCGGCCATCTGGATGCCTGGGATCTTGCGGTCGGGGCCCATGATGACGGGGCGGGTTGTGTCCAGGCCGTGGAAGCCTTGCGCCTGATTCAACGCTCGGGATTCAAACCCCGCCGAACGATCCGGGCGGTCCTGTTCATGAACGAAGAGTTCGGGGCTTCCGGCGGCCGGGATTACGCCGCCGATCCCCGGCGGAAAACCGAAAAACATATCGTCGCCATGGAATCCGACCGGGGCGGATTTCTTCCTCTCGATGTCGGGATCGGCGGCCCGCCCGAAATGAGAAAAAAATGGTCTGTCTTCGAGCCCTTGTTTCAAGAGCTCGGCCTCTCCGGAATACGAAGCGGCGGGGGAGGGTCGGATATCGGTCCCATCGTCACGGCCGGAGCCGTCCCGATGGGCTTCGTTCCGGCTTCCCAATCGTATTTCGACGTGCATCACTCCGGGCTCGACACCATGGACAAGGTGCATCCGCGGGAACTCGAATGGGGGGCCATCGTGTTCGCTCTGCTGGCCGTCATCGCCTCCGAGGAAGGGATTTGACATGCGTCTCGCGATCCTCTGGCACCTCCACCAGCCGGTCTACCGGAAGCCCGGGTCATCGGAATACATCATGCCCTGGGTCAATTTTCATCTGAAAAATTATCATCAAATGCTCCGGATCGCCGAGGAGACCGGTTATCCCTGCACGCTGAACCTTGTCCCGTGTCTGATCGAACAGATCCGCGATTATGCCTCCGGCCGGGCCGTCGACGCCGTCCAGTCCACCCTTGAAAAACCTCCGGAGACCATGACCGAGGCGGATCTGGCCCTTCTGCGGCCGTTTGCCCCCGGGGCAAAAAGCCGGGCGGATCTTCAAGTGTCGGCCCTGAGATCCTTTCTCTCCCCTGTCGATCCGTTGCCCGAATCAAAGGACGGCATGCTGGAGAAGCAGAAAGCGGTGGCCGCTTCGCTCCTGGGCGACTACGGCCGGGCCGCCCGGGACGGACGGATCGAGCTGACCGTCACGCCGTATTTTCATCCCTTGACGCCGCTCATTTGCGACCTGGATTCGGCCGAAGGTCATCTCCTTCCTCGCGAATCCTTTCGCCATCCCGAGGACGCCCGGATTCACCTGGCCTCGGCCCGGGCCTATTTTGAAGGCCTTTTCGGCTTCCGGCCGGCCGGACTTTGGCCCTCGGAAGGAGGCCTCAGCAAGGCCGTGACCCGGATGGCCGCCGAAACGGGATTTCCTTTCGCCGTGACGGACGAAAACATTCTTTGGAAAAGCCTGAATATCCAGCCGGACTCCGACCTCCTCCGAACACCCTACCGGAGCGAGGGCCTCCCGGTCTTTTTCCGGGACCGAGGCCTCTCCGACCTGATCGGATTCGAATATAACCGCTGGGCGCCGGCTGAGGCTGCGGCCGATCTGGTCCGCCGAATCTCGGAGCGCGCCACAAACGACGAGGATGAGAGTCTGGTCCTGGCTTTGGACGGAGAGAATCCCTGGGGAAACTACGCCGAAAACGGTGTTCCGTTCCTCCGGGAGCTCTACGGACGTCTGCTCCGGGAAAAGGAAATACGGCCGGTCTTTTTCGCCGAAATTTTATCCGAGCGAACCGCGCCGCTTCCGGATATCGACCTCGCCCCCGGAACCTGGCTGGGAAGCTTTTCCAAATGGATCGGCGATCCGGCCAAAAATGAGGGATGGAACATCCTCAGCCGGGCCCGGGCGGCTTGCGGCCCGATCGAAGAGATCCTGATCGCCGAAGGCTCGGATTGGTTCTGGTGGAGAGGCGAGGAACACCCCGAGTTTCAAGACCTGTTTCAGGCCTACATCGCCGCCGCCTACCGGGCCAAGGGGCTTCCTGTTCCCGCAGAGCTTCGTCCGGGGAAGGCCGGGGCATGAGCCGCGAGTTCGCCTTTCTCTTCGGCGTCCACTGCCATCAGCCCGTCGGCAACTTCGGTTGGGTGTTCGAACAAGCCGCAGCCGATTGCTACCTTCCTTTTCTCAAGGTCATGCGGGCGCATCCCGCCGTCCGGTTCTCGGCCCATTATTCCGGTCCGCTGCTTGAATACTTTCAGGGCGAATGTCCCGAGGCCTGGGATCTTCTGGGCGAGTTGTCGTCCCGGGGTCAAATGGAGCTTCTCGGCGGAGGATTTTACGAACCGATTCTTTCCATCATTCCCGAAGAAGACCGCCGCGGTCAGGTCGAAATGATGAGCGTCTTTCTCGAAAGGCATTTCGGTCGGAAACCTCGCGGCCTCTGGCTGACCGAACGCGTCTGGGAACCGTCCCTGGCTTCGACCCTGTCCCGGTCCGGGATCGAATTCACCCTCCTGGACGAAAACCATTTTCAGTCCTCGCATCTTCCGAACCTGCGGGGACTCTATGTCACCGAGGACCAGGGCTTTTCCCTCCGTCTCCTGGCGATCGACCAAAAACTTCGGTATCTCATTCCCTTCCGGGATCTCGGCGAGCTCGAGGCTTATTTCGAAGAGATCAAGGCGAAGGGAGGAGGCTGGGCGGTCCTGGGAGACGACGGCGAGAAATTCGGCCTTTGGCCCGGGACAAAATCCTGGGTCTATGAACGCGGATGGCTCGAAAGCTTCCTCCGCCGGTTGGAAAGCGCCCGGATCACGACCATGACGTTCGGCGAAGCGGTCTCGAGCCGGCCGCCGGACGACCGGATCTATCCCCCTCCCGCTTCCTATTCGGAAATGATGGAATGGGTTCTCGAGCCGGAGGATCAACAGAGATTCGAGCGCCTGAAGTCTCTGGTCCCGGAAGCCGAAGCCCGGGGATTTCTCAAAGCCGGTTCTTTTCCCGATTTTTTCCGAAAATACCCTGAGAGCCGGCATTTGCGCGACCGGATGTTGGGAATTTCCCGGCTCGTTCGAAAGGCCGGACCGCCCGAAGCTCTCCCGGAGCTTTATCGCGGGCAAGGCAACGACCCGTATTGGCACGGTGTCTTCGGCGGGCTCTACCTGCCGCACCTTCGGGAGGCGGCCTATGAGCATCTCCTCAAGGCTGAAGCTCTTTGTCCCGGCCCTTCGGAATGGACGACCGAGGATCAGGACCTGGACGGCCGGGACGAGTATGTCTGGAGAGACGAACGTTTCGGCATGCGGGTCGAAGCGCGAAACGGGGGAGGCCTGACCGAAATCGATTATTTTCCTCTGTTTCGTAATCTGACCGATGTTTTATCCCGGAGGCGCGAATCCTATCATCGTCAATCCGAAGCCGGATCCGAAGAGCGGCCGGGGCGGGAACACAGCATCCATGAACTGGCCAAGAGCCTGCCGGCCGGATCGGAGCGGCTGACGATTCCGGACCCGGGGCCGCGAAGGTCCGCCATGGTCCGGTTCTTCGAATCCGAGACCGGGGCGGAAAGCTTCTTTTCCGGGGAAGCACCCGACCTTTTGGATTTAAGCGGCGGATATGCCTCGGCCAGGATTGAAGGCCGCCGCCTGATCTGCGAACAAGCCGGCCGGCTCGCCTTTCGGGCGGGAGATGCGCCCATCGTCCTCCGCAAAGAATTCATTCCACTCGGCCGGAAGATCCAGGTCGCAATCTCAATTCGAAACGAGAGTCCCGCCCGAATCCGCTCCCTTGCGGCCGTGGAATGGAACCTCTACCAATATGCGGAAGAGATGGAAAGACAAGGGAACCATCTTCGGCTGTGCCGCGGCTCACTCGTTCTGGCCGGTCCCGAAGGGAGCGCTCTTCGTTCCCGGCCGCTCGAAACGCTCAGCCAGTCGGAGAAGGGCTTCGATACGATCCATCAGGGATATGCCTTCATCTGGGCTCAAGAGGTTGAAATCGGCCCGGGAGAAGAGGTGTATTATTCGTTCGAATTGGGAGAACCGCATGCCGTCTGATGGACCGATTTCGGGAGGCGGAGAGCGTCCGGCTTCCGAGCTTCGGCAGGACGATCTGAGCGGCCGATGGGTGCTGTTTGCGCCCGATAGAGCCAAAAGGCCGAGTGATTTCCCGAAGTCCACGGTTGCCGGTCCCGACCTCTCCCGGGAAACATGTCCATTCTGCCCCGGACGGGAAGGGGAGACTCCTCCGGAAGTCGCCGCCCTTCGGAAAAAAGAATCGCATCCCGACACGCCCGGTTGGACGGTTCGGGTCATCCCCAATAAGTTTCCCGCTTTGATCCGTCCCTCGGTTTCAGCCCCGGTTGCGGCCGGAGACGGTCCCTCGCGGCCCGGCTTCGGCCGCCACGAAGTCGTCATCGACGGAAACGACCACGACTTGGATTGGGCCGATTATCCGGAAGGGCAGATCCGGGATGTTCTGGCGGTCCTGCGCGACCGCCTTCGGATCATCGAACGGGATCCTTCCGTCCGTTACATTCAGGTCTTTAAAAACAAGGGCAGAGAAGCCGGGGCCTCCCTCCGCCATCCCCATACCCAGATCCTGGCCTTGCCGGTCATCCCCAACCGTATCCGGGACGAAATCGCGGCTCAGGAACGCCTCGGAAAATCCTCAGGCTCGTGTTATGCCTGCCGGCTGATCGCCGCCGAGGAACAAGGTCTCCGACGGGTCTATTCGAATTCGGAATTCGTCGCTCTGGCCCCTTTTGCCTCGCGCTTCCCTTACGAAGTCCATATCCGGCCGCGCCGTCATGCCTCCCTGTTTCGTCAGATAACCGACGAAGAACTGCCCTCCCTGGCCGGGATGATGAAAGCGATATTCGGCCGGCTTCGGTCCATGGCCGGCGATCCGGCCTACCATCTCGTCCTTATCCAGGGTCCGCCGCCGCCTTCTTCGGCCGGATTCAGCGACCCGGCCTCGCCGTTCGTCCATTGGCGATTCGAAATTCTTCCCATCCTCGGAGCGGTGGCCGGATTCGAATGGGGGACGGAATGCTTCATCAACTCCGTCGTTCCGGAATCGGCCGCGGCGGCGTATCGAGGTTGATTTCCCTCCCGAATCCCGTTATGTTAAAGCCGAAAGGAATTTGACCATGAAACGCACGATGATCTCCTTGACATTGATTCTGGCGGTCGTTGCGGCCGCTTCAGCCGATACCCGGATGAGCTTCCAAGCGACCGGCGGGCTCAATTACGCCTCAGGAGGCGATTTCGCCCGCGGATTGAAAGGCCAGAGCGCCTACCTTTGGGATGAGTTCGGGGCCGAAGGAGAGCTCGCTTCCCCCGTCTGGGGGTTTCTGTTCAACGGCGAGCTGCTTTACCATTTTAACGAACAATTCGCCCTGGGGATCGGAGCCGGTTACTTCGAACACATGAAGCAGACCCAGGCCTCCTATTCCGGATTGATCGATGTCCGGGAAACCGTCACCCCGAAGTATAACGTCATCCCCATCACGGCCAATCTCCATTATTCCTTCCCCTGGTTCGGCAATGTGCGGCTGGATTTCTTCGCCGGCGGGGGCGTTTATCTGACCGGATTGGACTTCGCGTACCGCCAGGATTTCAGCGTCCTCGGTTTCAGCGCCAGCGGCCTTTATGATCTCAAGGCAAGCAGGGCGGGATTCGGCGTTCAGGGAGGCCTGAATGTGGAATGGGTCATCGACCCGAAATTCTCCATTCTTCTGTCGCTCTCCGGACGCCTCGCCTCGGTCTCGGACTTTATCGGAGACTGGTCGGAAACCGGCGCCGGAGATCTCTGGGATTTTTATGAGAGCGGCACCGACGGCCGGGTTTGGTTTTATGAATGGAATGCGGGCGGAACGGTTTATGACCAGCTTCTCTTTCAAGCGGAGGAGCCGATCGCCGATTCCGAAACGATGAACGTCCGTCCCGCCCGGCTCGGACTCTCCGGCTTCTCCGCAACCGCGGGATTCAAGATCAAGCTTTTTTAATCGCCGCCCCGGAGTTCCCGGTAGAGTTCGAGATAGGCCTCGGCCGGCCGCTTCCAGGAAAAATCCCGGCTCATGGCCTTGCGTTGAAGAACCGTTCGAATTTTGGGATTTCGCCAAGCCGCCAGGGCCCGGCGGATCGCCGCGACCAGGGCGGCCGGCGAAGCTTCGTTGAATTTAAAACCGGTCCCCGATTTCGTTAATGGGTCAAACTCGTCCACCGTGTCGTCGAGACCTCCGACCGACCGGACGACCGGAATCGAGCCGTATCTCTGGCTGTACATCTGGGTCAAGCCGCAGGGCTCGTACCGGGACGGGATCAGGAAGAGATCGCTCCCGGCGAAAATTTTTCTGGCCAGCCGGTCGTCATAGGCGATCTTCAGCCCGAAGCTTTCCGGAAAACGCTTCTGGGCGGCGGACAGGAGCCGTTCGAGGCGGGGCTCGCCTTCGCCGAGGACGACGATCCGGACCCCCAGGCGAACGAGGTCATCAACGGCCTCGGTTAAAAGGTCGAGGCCCTTTTGTTCGGCCAGCCGGGAAACAAGCCCGATGACCGGGTGATCACCTCCCGAACCGGCCAGGCCGAATGTCTTGAGCAAGTCCTTTTGACAAGCGGCTTGTC
>CAYPKX010000114.1:0-9647 GCA_964411395.1 uncultured Eubacteriales bacterium
CGAGCTCAGCGCCCGAGGGGAACAGACGCTCAAGGTCACCGCCTGGAACGAAATGCATCATGACGCCGCCGGAGACCCCGGCTCCTGGAGCACGAGATGATCCGCTTTGAAAACGTGTCGTTCGCCTATGAGAAATCGGTTCCCGTTTTCCAATCCCTGAATTTATCCATGGAAACCGGCCTGACCCTGCTTTTGGGGCCGAACGGATCGGGAAAAACGACGCTCCTGAAGATCGCCGCGGGCGTGGAAAAGCCGGATGCGGGAACGGTTTGGATCGACGGGCACGACTTATGGAAGCACGAAGTCGCTGCCCGGCGCGAAATCGCTTATTTGCCCGAACATCCGGACCTGACGCCGTACGCCTCGATCCGGGAGATCACGCGGTTTGTCTGCCGGTTGCGGGGCGAGCCACTTGCCCGGGGAGAGGAAGCTCTGGCCATTCTCGAGATGGACCGGGTGGCCGGTCGTTCGGTCCGGGAGCTGTCTCAGGGACAACGGCGGCGGGCCGTGCTGGCCGCAGCCATGATCGGCCGGCCGGGGCATCTGATGCTGGATGAGCCGCTGGAAGCCATGGACCGCAGGATGCGGGATTACATCATGGTTTGGATCGAAGGCCGGATCCGGGCCGGCGCGGCGGCCGTGATCGTTTCCCACGACCTCGATCCGTTCGCGGCTCTGGCCAACGCGGCCGTCGGGATGAAGGAGGGCCGACCCGAGATCAAGGCGTCGCTTCCGGCCGACACGGCCGAGCGGAACACAGTCCTCGAGCGCTTCGCCCGGGGCCTGTAGCGCCATATTTCCGCGGGCACACGGCGATTGAATGAAGAATCCGTTTTTGGTAGAATACCGCGGTATTCTTTTCCCCAATAGGAGCTTCTCACATGTCCGGTCACTCTAAATGGGCGTCGATTAAGCATAAAAAGGGCGCCGCCGATGCCAAGCGCGGCAAGATCTTCACGAAAATCATCCGGGAAATCGCGGTCGCGGCCCGGGCCGGAGGGGGCGATCCGGACAAAAATCCCCGTCTCCGCAAGGCCATTCAGGACGCCAAGAATGCCAACATGCCGGCCGACAACGTCAAACGGGCCGTCCAGAAAGGCACCGGACAGCTGGAAGGCGCCTCGTACGAAGAAGCCGTGTTCGAAGGCTACGGGCCGGGCGGCGTCGCCATTTACATGACCGTCCTGACCGACAACCGCAACCGGACGGTTTCCGAAATCCGTCACATCTTCAGCAAGAACGGCGGGACGATCGGCACCCAGGGCTGCGTCGCCTTCCGGTTCAAACGCGGCGGGACGATCGACATCGAGAAGGCCGCGGTCGAGGAAGAGAAGCTCATGGATCTTGCCCTCAACGCCGGGGCCGAAGACATCAAGGACGAAGGCGACGTCTGGGAAGTCATCACGACCGGCGACAAATTCCACGCCATCCTCGAAGCGATCAAGAACGCCGGGATCGAAGTCGTCGATTCGACCAACGGATACATCCCCGAAGACTACACCAAGGTGGAGGGCAAGCAGGCCCACCAAACCCTCAAGCTGGTCGAGGAGCTCGAGGACCACGACGACGTCCAGACTGTTTCGGCCAATTTCGACATCTCGCCGGAGGACCTCGCTTCGTACGAAAACTCCTGAGTTTCGTACCGGGTGAGGCGTCCCGTCCCATGAGGATTCTCGGGATCGACCCGAGCAGCGTCGCCACCGGTTACGGCATCCTCGAAGCGCAGGACGGCGGAGATTCCCTCGTCCTGGCCTACGGCGCGATCAAACCGCCGCGCAAAGCCTCTCTCCCCGAACGTCTCCTGGAAATCAAGACCGGAATCGACCGCCTCATCGCCGACTACGCGCCGGACGAGGTCGCCGTCGAAAACCCGTTTTTCGGCCTCAACATCAAAACAGCCATCACCCTGGGCCAGGTCCGGGGGGCCGTGCTGGTCGCCGTGGCCGGAGCGGGCGCTCCCCTGTTCGAGTACTCGCCGCTGGAGATAAAAAAAGCCGTGACCGGGTACGGTCAGGCCGAAAAAACCCAGGTCGGGATCATGATTCGGGCCCTGCTTCGCGTCGACGATGACGCCATGGAAGAGGATGCGGCCGACGCTTTGGCCTGCGCTTTCTGCCACCTCAATACAAGGCTCGCCCAAAAAAATATCGACAAGAACGCGATCTGAAATTTTCAATTCGGGGCCAGGTTACTCAACTCCTAAACTCGCGCTTATTGGAAATTCTAGGAATTCGGGAGTTGAGTAACCTGGCCCCGATCTGTGGCCTCGATCCAAATCAAACCGCGAAGCGGAAATTGATGATGTCGCCGTCCCTGACGGGATAGTCCTTCCCCTCGAGCCGGAGGGTTCCCCTGGTCCGGCATTCCGGAATCGAGCCGACGGCGATGAAATCGTCGAACGGCACGACCTCCGCCCGGATGAAGCCCCGCTCGATATCCGAATGGATCTCGCCGGCGGCCGACACGGCTTTCGTCCCGTCGCGGATCGTCCAGGCTTTGACTTCATCCGGACCGACGGTGAAAAACGAGATCAATCCCATCAACCGGTATGTTTCGGCGATCAGCTTGTCCCGGGCGGGGCGGGCAATTCCGTAATCGGCCAGAAAAGCCCGAAGCTCATCCTCGGGAAGCTGCCGGAGCTCCATTTCGATTTTGGCCGAAAGGGCGATGACCGCGGTATGGGGCTGTTCGACCCAGGCGCGGAACGGAGCCAGAGCTTCGCTCTCGCGGCGGATGTCGTTCTCGTCCAGGTTGACCGCAACGATCAGCGGCTTCTGGGTCAGAAACCGGTATCCCCGGATCAGCAACTCCTCGTCCGGTCTGAATTCCTGAAGACGAAGCGGGCGTTCCTCTTCGAGCGAAGCCCGGCAGGTCTTGAGGACCGCCAGCTCCCGCACGTCGCGCTCGTTTTTCCTGGCCGCGATCTCCTTTTCCAGCCGCTCGAACCGCTTTTCGATGACCGCCAGGTCGCTCAGGAGAAGCTCGGTTTCGACGTCGCGCAAATCCCGGACCGGATCGACGGTCTCCCGGGGATGCGGGACGGCGGGGTCGCGAAAACTGCGGACGACCAGAAGCAGGGCTTCGGCCGTCCGGAGCTTGCCCAGGAACTGCTCGCTGAATCCTGTTTTGCGCCCGTCGCCGGCCGCAATCCCGGCCAGCTCGGTGAACTCGATGGTCGCCGGCGTCTTTTTTTTCGGCTTGAAGATTTCGGCCAGCCGCTCGACCCGGTCATCCGGCACCTTGACCACGGCCACGGGCTCGGGGCCCTTGGCCGCGGCGTCCTCGGGCGACAAACCCGTCAGGGCGGAAAACAGAGTCGTCTTTCCGGAAAGCGGCTCGCCGACAAGACAGATTTTCACGTTGGCCTCACAATCGATATCTCTCCGCCCGCGCGCCTGTCCGGACTTTCCGAACCGGCCCCGGGGCGTTCAGATAAGAGACATTCTTTCCGTAACAAAATTCCGCAGCGCCGGGGATGCCTCCCGGAAGCCGCAGGGCCGAGCCAATCCCGCCCGGGCTTTGCCAGCCGGGGCCGGAGGTTTTTCCCGTTGCGAGAGACGCCGTCCCCCACGATCAGGTCATTCGCGCTCCGACTCCGATTCGCGCTTCAGATCCCGCTGCGGAAAAGGAACATGAACTGGTCGCCCAGCTCGTTGCTCTTGCTCATGGCCGCGTGGGCGAAGTCGCTGCACCACTTGGTCAGGTATTCGGCCGGGGTGAACGGCGGCTTCGTCGACGATGCGGCAGCCGCCGTCAAGTCGAGATACATCTTCTCGACCAGCGGCATTTCCAACAACGCTTTATTCTCGAAAGCCAGAACGTTGTCCATCATGATCTTTTCGGCCGCGGCCCACTTCAGGGTGGCCAGGCGGTTGGTCCGGCGGAATATCCAGGCCGCCGAATCCATCCGGTAGCGGTGCTGGCCGCAGATCTCAAAAGCCGGCGGCACGGTCGTCACCCCGGCGTAAATCGGGATGCGCGCGCTCAAGCCCGGATTGTCGAAGGCGAACCAGCAAACGGTCCCGATCGCCGCAGGCATATTCGGACGGCACTGGAGGACCGTGGCGTAGGCGCATCCGGAAATAGCGATCGTCCGGTAGGTCTGGACCGTTCCCGGTTTCACGGCATTGAGAAGCTGGACCAGGTCGTTGGATATCCAGGGCTGGGCCAGGGGGCTGCGGACCATCTCCGGCGCGGGCGGAGTCTGGCCGGCGGCCGGGGGCGGGGTGCCGGGGCGGCGCATGGGCTGACGGCGCGGAACCATCAGGTTTTTCCCGGCGTCATATTCGGTCCCGGCGTAGGTCTGGCGGTAGAGGGCGAGAACATCGTTGATCGAGAGCTTCTTTTCGGCCTTCACCGAAAACGGGAGCTCTTCCATCTGCATGTTCAGCTTGAGGGACGGGGCGACCGCGTTGAAAACGAAGAAATCGCGGATCGAGTAAGGGCGCGAGCCGCTGTAGGCCTTCCAGAACTTGAACGGTTCGCCCTTTTTGGGATCATAAAAACCCAGGTCTTCGGCGACCGAAAAGACGTTCTCGGAGGCCATGTACCGGTCGGGGTTTTTCAGGTCGACTTCGGAGATCCGGGGGATGTTGGCCGAGATGCCGACGTGATCGTCGGGGATCCGGACCGCAGCCCAGACGCCGCCGACTTTGAGCGGGCCCTCGCCGAAGACCTCGAAGTGCCAGACTTCCTTTGCGTCGGCGATGGTGATGCACTCGCCGAAATCGCCGTAGCCGTAATCCTTGACGAGCTGGCCGGCCAGCTTGATCGCTTCCCGGGCGGTCGAGCAGCGCTCGAGGATGATCCGTTCGATTTCCTCGATCATGAACATCCCCTCGGGATTATAAAGCTCCTGGCGCCCGCCGATCGTCGTTTCGCCGATGGCCAGGCCGGCTTCGTTCATCGCCGGATAGGCGGTGTTGAGAAAAGCATAGGTTTCGGCGACCTGGGGGATTTCGCCCTTGAGGACGATTCCCCGCATGTCGGCCGGTGTTTCGGTATGCATTTTGCCCGAGAAGACCTTGTTTTTAGCCCCCACCGGATACTTCGCGTGGGGGACGAGGTTGACCCACTGACGGTAATTGCCGTCGCAGGTGTGGGCGGTCATGACGGAGCCGTCGGCCGAAGCCAGACGGCCCACCTGGATGCTGGTGCAGCCGTCGAATTCCTCGGGCCAGGCCTGGGTCGCCGAGGCGGCGGTCCCCGCTTCCTGTCCGGCGCTCAGGCCGAAAATCCCGGAAAAAGCGAGAAGGGCGAGAAGGGAAAGAAGCCGTCCTCCCCGCTGCCTGATTGTTGTGAGCTTCATGAGTCCTCCTTGTTTATGACCAACGGATAACGGGAATTGCGATCGTTACCTCTCAACCGTCCCGGCCTAACGGCCGGCGCAGCTTTGATCCGTCATGACCAACCGGGTCACGTCGAAAGCCTTCTCGGCGCACCGGGCGACGATCTCCCGGTAGAGGCTTTCGTCGATTTTCGGGGTTCGGGCCAGGATCCAGAGATAGTCCCGGTCGGGAGCCCCGACGACGACATGGCTGTAATCCTCGGCCAGTTCGATGATCCAGTAATCGCCCCGGAACGGCCAGAAGAACTGGACCTTCAACTTCGAGTTTCCGGTCCCCTCGACGATAAAAGCCTTTCCCTTGGCGATTTTTTCCTTGCCGTCGGCCGAGTCCTTGCGGCAGGAATTGATGACCCGGACATATCCCTTGTCCGTCATTTCATACGTCGCCTTGGTGCAATGACAGCCCTTCTGAAATTTCTGGGGAAAGGCCGAGATCTCGTACCAGATTCCCATGTACCTGGCCAGGTCCACCGAGGGGACGGATTGAAGCGGGGGTTTGTCCTGTCCCCCGGCCGCCGAAACGGCCGAAAGACACATCGCCGAAAGAGCGACGATGATCATTTTCATGCGGGTATTATCCTTTTTATGCGAGAGGACTTCAAGGGACGCGCTTTCCCGGGTTGACACATTCGGCCGCTCCGGATATAACTCCCGAAGAAAATGAAAGTCCTCTTTGTCTGCTACGCCAACCTCTGCCGCAGCCCTCTGGCCGAGACGATCGCTCTCAAGCGGTTTGCCGGCCGGTGCGAGGCCGAAAGCGCAGGCGTCGATCCGGCGGCCGGGGGGCCGTTCGAAGAGCTCCTCGACGTCGCCCGGCGCTTCTACGGCGCCGACCTCTCCGGCCATCGGCCCCGGTTCGTCCTCGACTGCCGTCCGGAAGCGTTCGACTACATCATCGCCCTGGATTCCAATGTTTTCATCCGCCTGGCCGGACTCCCGGAGATCCCGGCCGAAAAGCTCTTCGGCTGGGAGATCCAGGACCCGGCCGGTTTCGGCGTCTCGACCTATGAAAAAGTCGCCCGCCGGCTGGAAACCGAAATCGAAAAATTCATCGAAGGCCGGGAGCGGGAAGCGGCCCTCGCCGATAAGAACAACAACCGCAACGGCGGCTGAGCCCGCCGCGGCCGAAAAAAGCGAAAAAAAGGAGACGACCATGGCCCTGGATCTGGAACGCGTCCGCCATCAATTCCCCGCCCTGACCGGCGAAGCGGTGTTTCTCGACAATCCCGGAGGAACCCAGGTCGTCAAACAGAGCCTCGACCGGATGCTCGGTTACCTGATCGAAACCAACGCCAACCATGCCGGCGCTTTTCAAACGAGCCGCGATTCGGACGCGGTCGCCGCGGCCGCCCGGAAAGCCGCGGCTTCGTTTCTCGGGGCCCGGCCGGAGGAAATCGTCCTCGGGGCGAATATGACCTCGTTGACGTTCCATCTGACCCGCTCGCTCGCCCCGTGGATTCAACCCGGCGATTCCCTCGCCGTCACCCGCCTCGACCACGACGCCAACATCGCCCCCTGGCTGCTCCTGGCCCGCGACCGGGGAGCGGACGTCCTCTGGGTTGATTTCAATCCCGCCGACGGAACGCTCGACCTCGCCTCTCTCGACCGGGCCCTGGACAAGCGGCCCAAGATCGTCGCCGTCGGATACGCCAGCAATTCCCTCGGAACGGTCAATCCCGTCGACGAGATCACCGCCCGGGCCCAGGCGGCCGGAGCGCGCGTCTTCATCGACGCGGTCCACTACGCGCCCCACGGCCCGATCGACGCGGCGGCGATCGGCTGCGATTTCCTGGCCTGTTCGGCTTATAAATTCTTCGGCCCGCACCTCGGGCTGCTCTATGGGAAGCGGGATCTCCTGGAGGAATTGGAAGCCTACAAGGTCCGGCCGTCGGACAACCGCATCCCCTTCCGGTTCGAAACCGGGACGCCGAACTTCGAGGCGATCGCCGGACTGCTCGGGGTGATGGAATACTACGAGTATCTCGGCGACCATTTCGGCGAAGACCCGGGCCCCGTGAACGGCGAAGATCCGGACGGGAAGAAAACGAAATACCGCCGGGCGGCGGCGGCGATCCACGCCCATGAAGTCAAGCTGCTGACGGCCCTCTACGAAACGCTGCGGCCGGTTCCGGGGATCACGATCTACGGGCTCACCGACCCGGCTCGTTTTTCGGAACGCGTCGCCACCTTCTCCTTCCGGCTGGCCAATCTTCCGCCGAAACGGATCGCCGAGGAACTGGACAAGGACGGGATTTACGCCTGGGACGGGAATTACTACGCCCTCGAAGTGACCAAGCGCCTGGATCTCGAAGGCAAGGGCGGGATGCTTCGGGTCGGCGCCGTCCATTACAACACGCTCGAAGACATCGAGCGGCTGGGAAAATCGCTCCAGAGGATCGCCAGGCTTTAACCGGGGCCGGGGCGGCCCGGCCGCGCGGCTCTTATTTCCGCTGCGAGAAGAGCCGGTCGCGTTGATTGACCCGGAAGAATCCTTTGCTCACCGTCCGGATGTCCTCGACCGAATAAAACGCGTCGGGATGGAGCCGGCGGACGGTCTCGACGACCCGGGGCAGATCGGCCCGCTCCAGGGCCATGAAGATGATTTTCACCGGCCCGCTTTTCCCCTCGCCCTCGATGCAGGTCAGCCCGTGCTTTTCCTCGCGGAGGCGGCCGACGAGTTCCCCGGAATTCTCCGCGGTGATCACCCGGAGGAGGACGCTCCCGACCGCCAGCCGCTCCTCGATCCTGAGCCCGACGTACGTCCCCATGGCGAAGCCCGCGCCATAGGCCAGGTAATAAAACGGGTTGGTCAGGTTCTGCATGATCTGGGTGATGGCCACCAGCCAGATCAGGACTTCGAAAAACCCCAGAAGCGGCGCGAGCAGGCGCCGTCCCTTCGAAATGAAAATGATCCGCATGGTCTGAAGGCTGACGTCGCAGACCCGGGCGAGAAAAATCAGCAGCGGCAGGACGACCCACCGGAACCACTCGAAGCCCATAATATCCATCGTTCGATTCCCCCGCCGATTATTTTCTGAACGCTCCCTTGATCTCCTCCAGCCCGACGCCGAGGGCTTTGCGGGCGATCCCGTCCAGGGCCTTCTCCTCCCCTTGGAAATGGAAAGTCAGGTGCGTGTGGCGGAAGCTTTCGCCCGGCGCGAGGGACAGGGCCGGCGATGAGGTTTCGATCTCATAAAACGGCCCGAGCGGCTTGCCTCCCGGTGAAACCGGTCCGTCGTTATAGCTGTTGACGACGTCGCCGGCATAGGGCTCCTTTTGAATCTCCCACATCGAGTTGACGTAATCGGCCGCGCCTGCGGGAAGGAGGAACGTCACCAGGGTTAACGTTTTCGTGCCGGCATCATAGCTCCCGGCGATATTTTTCGCCCGCCGCGGGGACAGGCCGATTTTGCTCCGGTGAAGACCGTCGCCCTTGAAATAAAGGACGTTGTCGGCGGCGAAGAGACGGTCGCCCGGGACCTTTCCGAAGTAAGCGTCGTTGACGAGAGGGCCGCGCTCTGCTTCCGGGCCCGCTTCGTAGGGGATGACGATGGTCAGATCGGGCGAGGGATTGAACATCCCCAGAATCCAGATCGAAAGCAGCCCGGTCTCCTTGCGCCAGGGCTCGCGGCCCGCGTTTTTCACCTCGTTGTCCGTGCCGAAGCCGACCGCCCGGACGCCCTCGGGAAGAACGACGCCGAACGGGGCCAGCTGTTCGATCCCGGCAAGATGAACCCGGCGATTGACCTCGACATCGAACGCCGTTCCCGAGAAGTTCACGAGCCGGAAGACGTTGCGGAAAGCGATCGCCGCCTCATCCTGGCCGACGACGGCCCAGGCGCCCTCATTGACCGGCGGAGGGGTGAACCAATGTTCCAGGTCGAAGGGATCGCCGCTTTTGAAGAAAATCGAAAACTGCCCGCCCTCGGGACCGAGCCAGAACCGGTCCTCCCCGCCAAAAGCGTTCATGTGGGGATTGTTGACCTTGGAAGCCAGAAGCTCGCGGTTGATCCAGCCGAAGCTCGTCCCTTCCGGACCGCCGGCGGTCGAGGTCATGACCCGTCCCTGGAGGTCGGGATTGACCGCGACCATGGCTTGTCCGTCCGGGCTCTTCAGAACCACGACGCGAGTCTGAGCCCGGAGAAAAGCCAGATCGTCTTTAAACGAGCCCGCCGGCGCCGGCGTCCCGGAGGTCGATTCGCTTTCGCTTGGGGTCAAAGCCGCCTCCCCTCTCGTTTCTTCCGCCTTCTTCCCGCAGCCGGAAAACGAGATCAACACCGCCGCGATCAAACCAACGGCC
>CAYPKX010000115.1:0-9544 GCA_964411395.1 uncultured Eubacteriales bacterium
TCTTCGGCTTTTCCGGTCTCCGCGATTCCACCCGGGAGCTGTCCATCGCCGGCAAATCGACAGCCTTCGGGATTGCGCAGGAATTCGGGCTCTACCATCCGGAAAAGGATGAAGCGGGAATGGCGTTTCGCTGGACGAGGGATGATGCGGCCTGGTCGGTCGAAATCAAGGGCCCGAGCTTGCGCCTCCCGGTTCAAATCTCCCATCCCGATGTCGCCGAACGGCCCGTCCGGGTGAAGGTTTTTCTGGGCAAAGAATTGCTGGGCGAAGAAATTCTTCTCAGGGAGGAAGTCTTTACCGCGCCGGGCCGGAAAATCCTGGAATATCCCGTTCCCCCGGGGTATGCGGGAAAGGCGATGATCCATCTTCTGGTCGACCGGACCTGGATCCCGAGCGAATTTACCGAATCGAAGGATTCCCGGCGTCTCGGGGCGGCCGTCGGGCCGCTGATCGTCGGAGTCGGTTCGAAATAAGGCGAAGAACGGTTCCAATTGCGAATATTACAGGGGAAGAGGGGACGGTCAAGTCAGGGTAAGAATTTTATACGGCAGGACATTTGCGCCTTGGGCAACACGCTGAGACGGCCCGGTTTACGAAACATTCCGAGCCGCCCCGGTGTGGTATAATCCCCGGGTAATTCGAGCAAAGGAGATCCGATGAAGGGCATCATCCTGGCCGGGGGCAAGGGCACCCGCCTCAATCCTCTGACTCTTTCGGTCAGTAAACAGCTCCTCCCGGTCTACGACAAACCGATGATCTATTATCCCCTGTCCATGCTGATGCTGGCCGGGATCCGGGATATTCTGGTGATCACCACGCCCGAATCGCTGGCCGCCTTCCGCGACCTTCTGGGCGACGGCCGGCAGTGGGGCTTGAATTTCGAATTCAAGGCTCAGGAAAAGCCGCGCGGTCTGGCCGATGCCTTTATCGTCGGCCGGGAATTCGTCGACGGAAAGCCCGTCTGCCTGATCCTGGGCGACAATATCTTTTTCGGCCACGGCCTGGCCGGGCAGCTCAAGAAATCCGCCGAATTGAGGACCGGAGCGATCGTCTTTGCTTATCCGGTCAAGGATCCGGAACGGTACGGCGTGGTCGAGTTCGATGCCGAAGGCCGGGCGGTCAGCATCGAGGAGAAACCGGCCAGGCCGCGGTCGCATTTCGCCGTCCCCGGACTGTACTTCTATGACGGCAAGGTTTCCGATTACGCGGCGGCCCTGAAGCCGTCTCCGCGCGGCGAGATCGAGATCACCGACCTCAACCTCGAATATCTCCGCCGCGGGGATCTCAAAGTCGAGGAAATGGGCCGGGGCGTCGCCTGGCTCGACGCCGGAACGCATGAGTCGCTCCTCCAGGCGGCCAACTTCGTCCAGGCGGTCGAGGACCGGCAGGGTTTGATGATCGCCTGCCCGGAGGAAATCGCCTACCATCTCGGCTATATCGACGCCGAACAGCTGCGCCGGCTGGCCGCGGCCATCCCCAACGCGTACGGCGAATATCTGGTCCGGTTGTCCCGCGAGCCGGGTGAGGGAGGAATCCGATGATTCAAGGTGTGATCGTCAAGAAGCTGAAAGTCGTCCCCGACGAGCGGGGCCGGTTGATGGAAATTTTCCGGTCCGATGACGAATTCTTCGAGAAATTCGGCCAGGCCTACATGACCACCACGTATCCCGGGGTCATCAAGGGCTGGCACAAACATGAAAAACAGGCCGACAACATGGCCTGCGTCCACGGGATGGTCAAGGTCGCCCTCTGCGACGCCCGCGAAGGCTCGCCGACCAAGGGCGAGATCAACCAGTTTTACATGGGGGTGCACAACCCGCTTCTGATCCACATTCCGGCCGGCGTTTACCACGGCTGGATATGCACCGGCCAGGAAGAATCCATCGTCGTCAACATCCCGACCCAGGCGTACAATTACAAGGAACCGGACGAGCAGCGGCTCGACCCCCATTCCGGGGAAATCCCCTATGATTGGGAGCGGAAGGACGGCTGAGCCGGGGCCGGTCCTTTTGTGACGAGAAACCTCGGATGACCCGGAAAAGAAGCGGCGAAACCGAATCAAGAAGGAAGAATCGAACATGAAGAAAACAAAGACAACCGCCAAGAAACCCGTCCGCGCCGCCAAACCGGCCCCCGAGCGCGACCTCAACGGCCGGACGATTCTCGTCACCGGCGGAGCCGGATTCATCGGCAGCAATTTCATCCGGATGATGCTGGCCAAATACGACCGGATCCGGATCATCAACCTCGACAAGCTGACCTACGCCGGAAATCCCGAAAACCTGGCCGACTTCAAGTGCGACCCGCGCCATGAATTCATCCACGGCGACATCCGGGACGCCGCCCTCGTCTCGGGCATTTTCGAGCACGTCCAGGGCGTCGTCCACTTCGCCGCCGAAACCCATGTCGACCGGTCGATCGTCGACGCCGGGGAGTTTGTCCTGACCGATGTCTACGGGACGTACGTGCTTTTGGAAGCCCTGCGGAAGTCGCCCCAGGTCGAATTTTTCGTCCATATTTCGACCGATGAAGTCTACGGGAGCCGGGAAACGGGATTTTTCAAGGAAACCGACCCGGTCAATCCCTCCTCGCCGTATGCGGCGAGCAAAGTCGGGGCGGACCGGATGGTCCAGGCCTACCACACGACCTACGGCTCGCCGGTCCTGATCGTCCGGCCGAGCAACAACTACGGCCCCTACCAGTTTCCGGAAAAATTCATTCCCCTGTTCACCACCCACGCCATGGAGGGAAAGAACCTGCCCCTCTACGGACGCGGCCGCAATGTCCGCGACTGGCTCCATGTCGAGGACAACTGCCGGGCCATCGAGCTTGTCGCCCGCCGGGGGACGATCGGCGAGGCTTACAACATCGGGGCCAACGACGAGCGCGAAAATATCGAGGTCGCCCGGCGGATCGTCAAGCTGACCCGGGCTTCCAGGGATCTGATCAAATTCGTCCCGGACCGGCTCGGCCACGACACCCGCTACGCCGTCAACATCAATAAAATCAAGGCGTTGGGATGGAGGCGGGAAGTCGATTTCGAAGACGGCCTTCCGGCCACGGTCAAGTGGTACATGGACAACCGGGACTGGTGGACGCGGATCAAGGAAAAGAGCGTCGAGTTCAAGTCGTTTTACGAAAGCTACTACAAAGACCGGAAATAAACCGCGATATTTGCTATAATCCCCGCCGGGTGAATCCATGTGCGGTGTCATCGGTATCTGGGCAAACGGACAAGTCTTCCGCGATCTCTATCAGGGCATGCTGGCCATCCAGCACCGGGGCCAGGACTCCGCCGGAATCGTCACGTATGACGGCCGGTTCCATACCAAGAAAGGAAACGGCCTGGTCCGGGACATCTTCAGCGCCGTCCATGCCGAACGCCTGACCGGAAAAATCGGGATCGGCCACACCCGCTACCCGACGATCGGCGGCGGTCGGGGCGAGGACGCCCAGCCCTTCCAGCTCAACGCCCCCTTCGGGATCATCATGGCTCACAACGGCAACGTGGTGAACTACGGGGCCCTGAAAAAACACCTGTCCGAGCAACACCGCCGGATGCTCAATTCCGATAACGATGTCGAAAGCATCCTCAACATTTTCGCCGTCGCTTTGGAAAGCCAGAATCCGGTCGAGCTGACGCCGGACATCGTCTTCCAGTCCGTCGCCTCGGTGTTCCGGCAGGTCGTCGGGAGCTACTCGGTCGTGGCCTACATCGCCGGCCAGGGGCTGGTCGCCTTCCGCGATCCCTTCGGGATCAAGCCGCTCGTCTGGGGACAGCGCCGCGACGGCGTCACCCCGTCCTACGCCGTTGCCTCCGAGAGCGTCTCCCTCAATATCATGAATTTCTCCGATATCCGGGACCTCGCGCCCGGCTCGGCCATCTTCATCGACAACAACCGCAACGTCCATATGCGGCGGATTTCCGTCAAACCCCATTCCCCCTGCCTCTTTGAATGGGTGTATTTCGCCCGCCCCGATTCGATCATCGACGGGGTCAACGTCTACCGGGCCCGGGTTCACATGGGCGAGCTCCTGGCCGAGGAAATCCGAAAAACCGGCCTGGCGATCGACGTCGTCGTCCCGATCCCCGATTCGGCCCGGGATGCGGCCATCGAAATCGCCCGCAAGCTCAACCTGAAGTACCGCGAGGCCCTGGTGAAAAACCGGTACATCGGCCGGACGTTCATCATGCCGGCCGAAAACGACCGGCAGAGCACGGTCCGCTACAAGCTCAATCCGATCGCCTCGGAGTTCAAAGACCGGGACATCCTCCTGGTCGACGACAGCATCGTCCGGGGCAATACCTCCCGGGCCATCGTCCGCCTGGTCCGGGATTGCGGAGCCCGCAACGTGTACTTCGCCTCCTGCTCCCCGCCCCTCCGCTACCCCTGCGTGTATGGAATCGACATGCAGACCCGGACGGAATTCGTCGCCCGGGAACGCGATTTCGAAGAAATCGCCAAACGGATCGGAGCGGACAAGGTCATCTACCAGACTCAGGAGAACCTCATCAAGGCGGTTCAGATGGAAAATCCGGCCCTCGGTCGGTTCTGCGCGGCCTGCTTCGACGGCGAGTATATCACCGGCGACGTGACTCCCGAGATGCTGAAGGAAATCGAAGACGAGCGCCGGAATCTGAAATCGGGACAAATGGAGCTGACCATCACATGAACGTTCTCATCACCGGAATCACCGGCTTCGCCGGCAGCCACCTGGCCGAATACATTCTGGCCCATCACCCCGGCGTCGAAGTCCACGGCCTCGTCCGCTGGCGCAGCCGGATGGACAACATCACCCACCTCGTCCGGGACGGGAAGGTCCGGCTTCACGAGGCCGACCTCAAGGATATGGTCTCGCTGCGAAAAACGCTGGCCGAATCCCGGCCCGACCGGATCTTCCATCTGGCCGCCCAGAGCTTCGTGCCGGCCTCCTGGCGCCTTCCGGCCGAAACCTTCATGATCAACGCCGTCGGGCAGGTCAACCTCTTCGAAGCCGTCCTGGCCGAAAAGCTCGAGCCTCGGATCCAGATCGCCGGATCGAGCGAGGAATACGGGATGGTCCATCCCGACGAAGTTCCGATGAAGGAAACCAACCCGCTCCGGCCGCTCAGCCCTTATGCCGTGAGCAAGGTCGCCCAGGATCTTCTGGGCTATCAATACTGGCAGAGCTACCGTTTGGCCGTCGTCCGGACCCGGGGCTTCAACCACACCGGGCCGCGCCGCGGAGATGTTTTCGTCACCTCGAATTTCGCCCGCCAGATCGCCCAGATCGAAAAAGGCCTGGTCGAGCCGGTCATTCGGGTTGGAAATCTTGAAGCCAAACGCGACTTTACCGACGTCCGCGATACCGTCCGGGCTTATTGGCTGGCCCTGGAAAAGGGCGACCCCGGCGACGTTTACAACATCGGCTCCGGGACGACGATCTCGATGAAGGACATGCTCGGGATCCTGCTCTCGCACAGCTCGGCCAAAGTCGAGGTCAAGATCGATCCCGACCGCCTCCGTCCCTCCGACGTTCAGATCCTCTACGCCGACGCCTCGAAATTCATGGCTAAAACGGGTTGGGCTCCGGAAATTCCGCTCCAAACAACCCTGAAAGACCTTCTCGATTACTGGCGGACCCGGGTCTGAGGATGTCCGTTTCGAAGGCGCGTCCGGCCGATGCCCGCCGCGTTCTCATCACCGGGGCGACGGGATTTGCCGGACGGCACCTGATCGAATTTCTCCTGGCAGACGCGCGGCGGAATGCGTCCGGTCCCCGCCTGAACATCATCGGGACATGCTATCCCGAGCGGCCGGAGGATTGCCCGAAATTCCGGTCCGCCTTTCCCGGGGTCAAGCTCATCCCCCTGGATTTGCGCGACGCCGGAGCCGTTTCGGCCGCTGTTTCATCCACCCGGCCCGATCGGATCTTCCACCTGGCGGCGATCTCCCAGGTCAAGGCTTCCTGGGACAAGCGCAAAGAGACGATCGAAACCAACATCCTCGGGACGTTCAACCTCTTCGAGGCCGTCCGGCATCATGCGCCCAAAGCCCGGATCCTGTTTGTCAGCTCCTCGGATGTTTACGGCAAGCAGGGCTCCGAGTGCATGCCGCTCAAGGAAACTTCCCGGACGGGAGCGGCCAGCCCCTACGGCTTCACCAAGCTCAGCGGCGAAGCCCTGGCCGGTTTCTACGTCCGGAGCGAGAAGCTCCGGATCGTCATCGCCCGGCCGTTCACCCACACCGGTCCCGGACAAAGCCCCGATTTCGTCTGCTCGGACTGGGCCCGTCAAGTCGCGGTGATCGAATCGTCCGGAAGCGGCGGGCGCGGCGGGAAGAAAGGCGCTCTCAAGGTCGGAAACCTCTCGGTCAAGCGGGATTATTCCGATGTCCGCGACGTCGTCCGGGCGTACGCCCTTCTGATCGAAAAAGGGAAAGCCGGCGAGGCTTATAACATCTCCTCGGGCAAATCCCCGTCCCTCCAGGTGATTCTCGGGATGCTCCGGGCGAAGTCAAAGGCCCGCATTTTCGTCAAAGTCGATCCCGGACGCTTCCGAAAAGCCGATATCCCGCTCCTTTCAGGAAGTCACGCCAAAATCACCCGGGAAACCGGTTGGAAGCCCCGCTTCGACCTGGAGACGACGCTCTCCGATCTTCTCGAGGAGTGGCGGATTAAAGTCCGGAGCGAAAGCCTCCGGCCCGAAGCCTCATGCCCGCCGGTTCCTCCGAAGGTCAATCGCCGGACCGGGCCGACGCATGTCCTCATCACCGGCGGAGCCGGTTACATCGGCTCGATGCTGGTTTCCGAGCTTCTTCGCACGGGGCGCCGGGTCACCGTCGTCGATTCGCTCGTCCACGGCGGGAATTCCCTCCTGCCTTTCTTGTCCCACCCGGCCTTCGCTTTTCACCGGGCCGATGTCTGCGACCGCCGGGCGATCTCCCCGGCTTTCGCCGGCGTCGACGCCGTCATCCATCTGGCGGCCATTGTCGGCTATCCGGCCTGCGACCGGGCCGGCCGCGAGGCTTCGTTCGGCTGCAATGTCGACGGGACGCGAAACGTTTTCGAAGAAGCGGAGCGGGCCGGAGCGGAGCGGTTCCTGTTCGCTTCCTCGTACAGCAATTACGGGCTCTCTCCGGACGGGCGTCCGGTGACCGAAGAGTCCGAGCTTTTTCCCCAATCGGTCTATGCCGAGACGAAAATCGAAGCGGAAAAATATCTCGTCTCCCGGGCGGCCGAGCCGAAGACGAAAACGGCCCCCATCCTCTTCCGTTTTGCGACTCTGTTCGGCCCGTCCCCGCGAACCCGGTTCGACCTCATCATCAACCAGTTTGTCTGGGAAGCCGTCGTGGACAGGAAACTGGCGGTCTACCAGCCGCGGTTCAACCGCTCGTTTGTCCATGTCCGGGACGTTGTCGGAGCGCTGACCGCGTCCCTCGAGGCGCCCCTCGACCGCCTGCGCGGCCAGATCTTCAACATCGGCTCCAACAACGCCAATTACTCGAAAGCCGAAATCGCGGACCTGATTCGGAAATACGCCCCGCCCTTCGATCTCTCGTTTCCTGATCTGAGCTTCGACGGCGACATGCGCGACATCCGGGTGGCCTTCGACAAAGTCGAGCGGGTGCTGGGCTGGAAAGCCGGGATCTCCGTCGAAGAGGGGATTCGCGAGCTGGTCGGGGCGATTTCTTCGGGCTTTTTAAAGAAGTAACGGCTCAGGGCTCCGCGATCGCCGCCAGGAGCTCTTCGGGCGTGCAGACGGCCGTCCCGATCTTCCCGACCACGACGCCGGCAGCGGCGTTGGCCATGACCGCCGCTTCCTTGACCGACATTCCGCCGAGCATGGCCAGGGCGGCCGTGGCGATGACCGTGTCGCCCGCTCCGGTCACATCGAACACTTCCCGGGCGATCGTCGGGATATGGACGGGCTTCTTTCCCCGCTCGAAGATCGACATGCCCTGCTCGCTCCGTTTGATGATCAGGTAGAGACAGGAGATCATCTCCATGATTTCCCGGCCGGCCTGCTCCACCTCGGCATCCGTCCGGCAGGGGTGACGGACGACCCGCTCGGCCTCGTGGTGGTTGGGGGAGATGAAGGTCACCGGCGAATAGAGGGAGAAATTTTCGACTTTCGGGTCGACGAAGACCGGAATGCGCTTTTCGGCGGCATGGGAGAGAACCCGGTCCATCATCGACTTGGTCACGATGCCCTTGTTGTAATCGGAGACGATGATCCCGGCGATGTCCTCTTTCCTGATGAAGCGGACGATCCGGTCCTCCGTTTCCGAGGGAATCGCCTGTTTGACCTCCTGGTCCACGCGGACGACCTGCTGGTGCTGGGCGATAATCCGGGTTTTGACCGTTGTCGGGCGCTCGGGGTCGAGAAGGATTCCCCGGCCGTCGGGGACGTTCTTCTTGATCCACCGGCCTTCTTCGTCGTCGCCGACAACGCCGACCATCAGCGGCGCCGCTTTGAGGGCCTGAAGGTTATGGGCGACGTTGCCCGCCCCGCCCAGGGCCGTCGTGCTCTTCCGGACTTCGACGACCGGGACAGGCGCTTCCGGCGAAATCCGGGAGACGCTGCCCCAGATATACTTGTCGAGCATCAGGTCGCCGAGAACGAGCACCCGGCGGTTTTTGAATCCTTGGATCGTCCGGCGGGCGGCCGGGAGGGAGAGCTTGATCGTCGTCATGAGAGATCCTTTCCGATGATGATGGGATTGCTGCAAATCCAGGGAACGCGGCGGCGGAGCGGAGTCCGCTCCCGCAGGTACACTTCGACCCGGTAGGCGCCCGGTTCGCGGACGGCGAAGGCGAGGTTTGTCCCCGTCGCTGCGGCGACCGTCCGGCCCTGGCGGAGAAGGCGGGTTTCATGGGCGAACGAATAGGGTGTCTGGACGTGAAGGACGGCCGGGACGCCGTTTCCGCCCTCCCGCCAAAAACGAAATCCGGCCGGATCGGCCGCACCGTCGACGGCGCTGTAAAACCGCCCTTGCTGCAGCGCCGAGAGAACGGCCCGGGAAGCCTCGGCAAATTCGACGGGCGCGAGGGAATCGAGCCGGACGTGGAGGTTGAGCATTCCCAAACCGGTTTCATAGAAGAACCGGTGGGCGTCGATTCCAAAGTAGCCCGAAACCGGGACGGTGGAGGATTCCAGAAGCTGGTCCCATTTCCGGAGCGCTTCGGTCGGAGGGTCGAGAATCTTGAGAAGGGCCATCTCCGGTTTGAGAAGCAGGGCCGGAAGATCGAGAAGCGACCCGGCCCAGCCCCGGCGGAGGTCGCTGTCGATGTTCATGATCTCGATTCCGTCGAATTCCGAGGCTTCGCCCCAGGACCAGCGCGTTTTGGAATAAGGGTGGGCGACGAGGGAAAAACCGCCGAGCGACCGGACTTCCCGGACGGCCAGGTCCGCGTCCTGGGAAAAGGGCCGGCTCGGTTGTCGGAATCCCAGGGCGACCAGGTGGCCGCGGCTGGAGGAGATTTCCGTTCCGGCGATGACCAGGACGCCGTCGATGATTCCCTGCGCGTCCAGGGAAGCGGTGTTCGGCGTCCCGTGGTCGGT
>CAYPKX010000116.1:0-9510 GCA_964411395.1 uncultured Eubacteriales bacterium
CGAACCGCTCATCGAACTCAGCCGCCGTCTCAGCGAACCGTTTTTTCTTCATAGAGCCTTACCTCCTTTGATCTCGCCCGTCTCACGGAAATAATGCGAATACTGTCGCCCCTGAGCGTGTATACGCCTGCCCACACTTTTCCTTGAATCTTTCCGAGTATTACCCTCCTGTCCTCGACGGGGTGTGGAACGTCAATCTCAACGCGGTTTTCATCGTTCTGTTCGCGGCTGTAACAGAGCCAGTAGCGGGCATCGTCGGCCCAGGAGCTTTTCGGATATTGCCGGAGAAAGACGTTCAAGGCGGCCTTGGCTTCTCCCCATTTTTCGGCCAGGATGAGTGTGTAAGCCTGCTGGTAGGACTTCGTTTCATCCGACTGACCGGGATCTTCGGCGGCTCGTCCGAGCCCGGCGGCGATGAGGCCGACGGCCAGGAGGACGACGGCCGCGGCGGTTTTCAGGTGGAGTGTTCTTTTCATGGCGGTTCTCCTTGGAGAATGTTCGTTTAAAGCCCGGCCGCGGCCGACCGTCCGGGGGCCGGCAGCGACATCAGCGAAATCGAAATCTTGAAGAGGATTTCCCTCAGACGGACGCCGCTCCGGACGATTTCGGCGGCCTGGGTGTTTTCTTCGGGGTCGAGATTGGCGATCTGGACGAGAATCGTTTTCAGCTCGGCGATCAGGTTCTTATAGCGTTTGCCTTCAGGCCCGGAGAGAAGGGCGTCCAGCTCCCGGCCCCGGTCGATCAGCTCGCGGGAGACCTGCTGTTGGACGGCCGGGCTCAAGGCCGCCGGATCCTCGGAGGCCGAATCGAAATTGGCCAGGGAAAGAAGAATGACCTTCGAACGGGTGAAATAATCGGCGATCCGTCCGGCCAATTCGGGATCGGGTCCGGCCGTCCGGAGGGCTGTCGGGCCGACCGGCGAACGAGCCGGGCCGATCAGCCGTCCAATCTGAACGCCGGCCAGAAGGAGAAAGATGCCGGCCGCAGCGGCCGGAATCCACCGGGGGATCAACCGGAAATAGGGAGCCGGAGATAGGGCGGCGGGAGCGGGAGTATCCGCCTCGCCCGCGCCTTCGGCTTCCATTCGGACCTGGAGCCTGTCCCAATAGCCATCCCAGAATTCCGGGCCGGGATCGGGACGTTCTCGGAGCTTCATGATCCTCTCCGCCTCGCCTTTTTTAAGTCTTTTCATAATCCACCTTTGAAGGGACCGAGCCGCGGACATCGGCCAGCTCGCTGCGGATTTTGCGGAGGCCTCGCGATAAATAGCTCTTGACCGAACCGACCGAAAGATTCATCGTTCCGGCAATCGATTTAAGATCGAGTTCCTCGTAATGCCGGAGGACGAAGACCGTCCGTTCCCGTTCGGTCACGACAGCCAGCGCCCGATCGATCCGCCGCTGGATACCCGCGGATTCGCTCCCGGCTTCGGCCCGGTCCGACCAGCCGGTCGCCGGAAGATCGGGAGCCCGTTCGTCGGAGAGGGAAATTCCCCCGACCGCCCGAGTTTCCCGCGGTTTCTTCCGGTAATGATCGTGACAGGCATTGATGGTGACCCGGTAGAGCCAGGAGGAGAACCGGGAGCCCTTCCGGAAGGTCCGAATCGATCGAAAGACCTTGATGAAGACGTCCTGGGAGATATCCTCGGCGTCGGCATGGTTTCCGGCCAGGTCGAAAGCCAACCGGTAAACGACTCTCTTGTAGCGTTCGACGAAATCCCGAAATGCGGCCCGGTCGCCGGCCGCCAGCCGTTCGATCAGGTCGTTTTCTTCGAATTCGTTCATGGGATTCGCCGTATGATTAGACGCAGGCTTGCCCTCTCAGGATGGCAAAGCCGGACCTGACTCCCTTGCTTTAATTCTGAGGAAAACGGGCCAGGTAGGCGGCGATGATCCGGTCGCCCCAGATCAGGGCGACATAGGCCGCCGGCGCCAGGAACGATCCGAAGGGGAGGGCGAATTTCATGTCCCGGCCCTTGACTTTCATCAGGATGACCCCGACGATCGCCCCGAGAAAAGAGCCCAGGACCAGGGTCAGAATCGTTCTCGGCCAGCCGAGAAAGGCCCCGACCATGAACATCATGGTCACATCACCCAGGCCCAGACCTTCTTTTCTCCGGATCAGCCAATAGAGTCCGTAGATGAGGAGAAGGAATCCGCCGCCGACCGCGGCTCCGAGCAAGGCCCCGCCGATGCTCAGGTCGTCCCGGAAAAATGAATAGGCCAGGCTGAGGACGATCCCGGGATATGTAATGACATCGGGGAGGATCTGGTGGCGGGCGTCGATGAAGGCCAGGGCGATCAACAGGCTGGTGAACAAGGCCGCGGCAAAAAAAGCCGGGTCGAAGCCGTTCGAATGGAGGAAGACAACGGCCAGCAGGGCCGGCGTCAGGATTTCGACCAGCAGATATGAAAAGCCGATTTTCGCCCCGCAGTGGCGGCATTTTCCGCGGAGAAAGAGATAAGCCAGGACCGGGATGTTCTCGTACGGCTTGATCCGGGTCTGACACGATGGGCAGGTCGAGGGCGGATGGAGCAGGCTCATCCGCAGCGGCACCCGGTAGATGACGACGTTCAGGAAGCTTCCCCAGGCCAGGCCGAAGACAACGACGAGAATCAGCGCTTCCATGGGATCACCGCGGTCTTGATTTCGCCGGATTTCGGGTCGTAGACATAATCCTTGCCGTCGAAGTCCTGGGGCACACCGGCGATGATCCGCCCCGTGACCAGCTCGCTGAGAGTCGACGGGAGCCGGCCGGCCGCCTGCCGGAACTTGTCGAGGGCGGTTTTCAGGACGGCGATGTCCACTGTTGCCTTGACGTTATAGAGGTGATTACTGGCGATCTTCTTGATCTCGGGATTCGTCGCCTTTTCATACACTTCCCGCCACACGTCCCAGGACGTCTTGTAGTCCATCGTCTTGTAGGCGGCGTTGGCGTACAGCCGTTCGGTGATCTCGGGGGCTCCCGGGATGTCCATCGCTTTCCGGTAATAGGCCTTGGCCCGCTCGTAGTCTTTTAAATACATCTGACAGTAATGGCCGGATTCAAAAGGGAAGATCCATTCCTCGGGATTCCGGGCCGCTCCGTCGTCATACATTTTCAGGGCAAGCTCCGGGTCCGCGAAATCGTTATGGGCGATCAGGGCGGCCGTCAGGTACGGATCGACCCAGTGGGGATCGAGGTCGGCGATGACGGTGAAGATGCGGTTGAAATGATTCAGGCGGTCCGAGATCTTCGGGTTGGCGTAATACTGAATCGCCCAGACATAGGCGATATCGGCCATCAGGGAAGGGAAGCCGAAGGTGGCCGCCCGGACCGCCGGCCCGGAGGGAAGATAGATGATCCCTGCCCCCGGGGTTTTGACCCGGGGCATGGCGTCGATTTTCATCTTAAGACCGGCGATGGCGGCCAGAGCAAGAAGCAGCGCCGCCGGATAAAAGAGGGTTCGCTTGCCCATGGCTCAGATAAAGTCGCGCCGCCGGAAAATCCAGACGGCCAGAATGAGGACGAAGGCCGTGTAGACCGCCGAATAGCCGATCGCTCCGAGCCACAGCCCCGCCGGCAGGGGAAGGTTCTGGACCACCTCGGTCTTGATGTTGAAGTTTTCCAGGTCGGGAAGGATCGCGTAGAGAATCCGGAGCAGGGACCGCCGGGTTCCCGGCGGGGTTTTTTGGATCAGCGTTTCCAGACTCCAGGAGAAATGGCCGATGAGGTAAAAGCTCAAAGCAAAAAGCGAGCTGAGAATCGGCGTCGAAAACGAGGAGAAAAGAATGGCTACGGCCGTCAGGAGGATCAGCTCGAGGAAGATAAACACAACGGCCAGAACCATCCGGATCTCGAGGGTGAATGTATGAAGGAAGACGACGATCAGATAGATCGCCGTCATCGCCCCGACCATGACCGCCAGGGTCCAGATGAGGCCGAGGTACTTCCCGAGGAGGAATTCGAACCGGCGGATGGGTTTGGAGAGCAGGGTGAAGATCGTTCGCTTCTCGATTTCCTTGTAGACCAGGCCGGTCCCGATCAGGATGGCCATCAAGGCCCCGAAAAAGGCGATCGAGGCCAGCCCGACGTCTTTAACGACTTTGACCCGGTCGCCCACGGTCAATACGGCCATGACCCGGGCCAGGACGATCGAGAGTGTGGAGAAGAATAAAAGGAGGTAGAGGATCCGGTCGCGGACGGCCTCTTTGAAGGTGTGGCGGGCGATGACCAGGATCGTCATTGTTTGGCCACCGTATCGACGAAAATATCCTCGAGCGTCTGCGTTCGGGGAATCAGGGACTGGATCCGGCCGCCGCGTTCCCGGACGAGATCGAGGACCCGGGAAACATCGCCCTCTTCGGGGACTTTCAGAAGAATGCGGCCGTCGCGGACCGAGGCGCAATCGCCGAAGGCCGCGAGGTCGGCTTCGTCCACTCCGGAGACCGCCATCTCGGTGAACAGGACTTTCTCCGAGACGAGTTCCGAAAGGCGCCCCTGGTTGTGGATGCGGCCCTTGACGATGATGGCCACGCGGTCGCAAATCATCTCGATGTCCTGGAGGATATGCGAGGTGAACAGGACCGTCTTCCCTTCGTCCCGGAGACGGAGAATGATGTCCCGGATGTCCTTGCGGCCTAGGGGGTCGAGCCCGCCGAGCGGCTCGTCCAGGATGACAAACGACGGGTTATTGATCAGGGCCTGGGCGAGACCGATCCGTTGGAGCATGCCCCGGGAAAATTTCCGGAGGGGAAGATCGGCCGCCCGTTCCAGGTCGGCGAGCTCGAGCAGGCGGGAAATCCGTCCGGCTCGCTCGGCCTTTTCGACTCCGAACAGCTGGGCGTAGAAGTCGAGAAACTCCCGTCCGGTCAGGTACTCGTAGAAATAGGGATTCTCCGGAAGAAAGCCGAGCCGATCCTTGGCCCGAGGGTCGAGCGGCGACCGGCCGAAGAGCGAGATGGTTCCGGAATCGGGATAGACCAGCCCGAGGAGGCATTTGATCGTCGAGGTCTTTCCCGCTCCGTTCGGCCCGAGATACCCGAAAATCTCCCCTTCGGCGACCGAGAACGAGACGCCCTTCAGGACTTCCTTGGGCTTCGGAATGAATCCGGGCTTGTACGCCTTCTTGACGTCCCGGAGCTCCAGCACATTTCCCATGTTCGGCGGGTATTATAGCACAGGAATAAAAATTGGAACCCGATATCAGGCGGCCCGAATCCCCGACGGCCGCCAAGGCCCCCGGGCCTTTTCCGAGGAGGCTCTGCGGCCGTCGGGAGATTCATTTTCTCATTTTTTTAGATGGGTCTCGAACAGCTTGAGGATGCGCTTGTACTCGTCGGTCCAGGACGAGGCCTTGACGAACGCGTGATCCTCGACCGGATAGGAGGCGACTTCCCAGTTGTCTTTGCCGAGCTCGATCAGGCGCTGGGCCAGCCGGACCGTGTCTTGATAGTGGACGTTCGTGTCGACCATCCCGTGGCAGATGAGGAGGGCGCCCTGGAGCTTTTCGGCGAAATAGATCGGCGAGCTCTGCTTGTAGGCTTCGGCGTCCTTCTGGGGCAGGTTGAGAATGTCGACGGTGTAGCCGGCGTGATACGCGGCCCAATCCGTGACCGGACGCAGCGCCGCCCCGGCGGCGAATGTCCCGGCCGACTTGAACATGGCCATCAGCGTCAGGAATCCGCCGTAGCTCCCGCCGTATGTCCCGATTCGGTCGGCGGCCACATCGGCGTTCTTCACCAGCCAGGCGGCGGCATCGACGATGTCGTCCAGATCCTTGCCGCCCATCGTCCGGTAGATCGCGGTCCGGCAATCGCGGCCGTAGCCCGAGCTGCCGCGGTAATCGACGTCGAAGACGACGTACCCTTTCTCCGCCAGGAGGTTGTGGAACATGTATTCGCGGAAATAAGTGCTCCAGCCCTTATGAGCGTTCTGGAGGTAACCGGCCCCGTGGATGAAGATGACGGCCGGCCGGGCCGGATGCCGGGTCTCGGGCCGGAACAACCGGGCGTAGACATCGACGCCGTCCCGGGCCTTGAAGCTCAGAACTTCCGGTTCCCTCCAGACCCGGGCGCGGAATTCCGGGGTCGTGGAGAGCGTGACCGCCGTGGCTTTGGCTCCGGGCTTGTTCGGCTGGACGTAGATTTCGGGCGGCTTGGTCGCCGTGGAATGGAGCAGGACCAGCGTCGTTTCGTCGGGGGAGAGGGTCGGCTCGTTGAAGCCGGTCATCCCCGTGATTTTTGTCCGGGAACCGCCCGCGGCGGGCATGGAATAAAAATGGATTTCGCCCGGGTGTTCTTCGCTGGTCGTGAGATAGATCGTCTTTCCGTCGCGGGAAAGGGACGCTTCCCGAACCTCGAACCGGCCGGAGGTCAGGGCCGTTGTCGACGAGCCGTCGACGGCGGTTTTATAGAGGTGGGCGAATCCGTCCTTTTCCGAGATAAAGGAAACGAACTTCGAATCCGGCCAGAAAAAGACGTTGGTCAATCCGTACTCGCCGATCCAGGCTTCGTCGTGGACGTTGAGAAGGATGGCGATTTTTCCGGTCGTCGGATCGAGCCGGCCGAGCCAGACGTCTTTGCGGTCTTCGCTCTGGGCGGCCAGGAGAAGGACTTTCCCGTCGGGAGAAACGGTGACGCCGGCCGGGCTCAGGACTCGTTCGCCTTGTCCGAAATCCACCCATTTGACTTCGCCGGTCGCCGTATCCATCAGTCCGCTCCTGGTTTTTCGCGAGGGATAGCCGGCTTTGGCGTGGGAGCGGATCGTCTCGGTGAAGCCGGAGCGGGTCACGTAGCTCGGGACAAGGGTGGGTTTTTCTCCGGGATCGGGTTCGGAAAGAGTGAACAGAACGAATTTTTCGTCGGGGGAAAGCGTCAGACCGTACAGGGATTGACCATCCTTCAAGTTGAACGGCCGGCGCCGGGGCCCGGCCGGTCCGCCGCCGGGGCCGCCGGGAGGGAAACCGCCCAGACCGCCGCGCCGTCCGCGGCCCTCCTGTCCCTGCTTGAACTGTTGGAACAGCTCCGTCTGCTGGTCCTGGTACCACGTGTCGATGAGGTCGGGTTTGGCCGGCGGTTCGGGCTGGGCGGCCCGGGAGAAAGACGTCATTTGCCGCAGGCCGAAACCCTCCAGGGAGAGGACGTAGAGGTTGTCCCCGGCCGTGAAAACGATCCCTTTTTCATCGGAGGTGAAGGCCACCGCCGTCTCGCGGTCGTCGGTCCGGAGAAGATGCGTGGTTGCGGCGGATACGGAGTCGAGAAGCGAAAGGTCGCCGCCCTGGTTGAGGATGAACCGCTTTCCGGCCTTGTCGGGGATCATCGAGGCCCCGCCGCCGCCGTAAAAGCCCCGGAAGCCGCCTCCGGCCGATGCGGCCAGAGGGGTTTTCTGAAGCTCGTCGGCCGCGGCTTTCCGCGGGACGAAATCTTTCGGCGTGATGAAATAGACTTCAGCCGTTTTTTCCTCGGGTTTTTTCCACCGGAAATAAAATTTCCGCCCGTCGGCCGACCAGCCGACGATCGAGGGCTCCGTTCCGACCAACTCGGGGCCGCGCATGATCGATTCCACGGTCAGCGATTGCGGTTGGGCCGAGGGCGGCGGATTCCGGTCTGCGGCCTGCCCGGCGGCGGGGAGGAGCAGCATCAGAACGGAAAGAATAAGAAGGGAATGAGTCTTATGGTTGGACATCGGCGGCTCTCCTTGGTTTGAATCAGATGGATTATATTCGCGGTTCGTCCGGAAATGCAAAAGCCGGCCGGCGGCGGAGCCACAACCGGCAGGCTTTTCATGATAAACTAATGTCCGCGGACAGGAGGAGTTCACATGAAAACAAAACATCCCGGATTTGTCCTGATGGCGGTTACGGTTCTGGCCTCCGTGGCCTGCCTGGCCTCGTTTCCGATGAATGAGGGATACGAAGCCGGACCCCAGCGATTCGACCGGTCCGAACGGCTGGCCGACCTGGCTATCGACCTGGAACGGAAAGCCGTCGAGATCGTCGACGATGTCAACGGCCGGTTCTTTGACCGGAACGCGAGCTATGATCGGAACCGGAGCTGGGCGGACGACCAGGTCGAAGCCTTGTTTGCTTCAGAGACGTTTGCCGCCTCCAGCCGCGTTTTCCGGCGGTTGGCCGAAGGCGACCGGGGCTTCGATTCGCGGATGACCGTGCGCCAGGGAATGGAGCGGGCGTATCGCCTCCTGTACCGGGATTTCGAAACACTCGAAGAGTCCGACCTGCGGTCCCTGGTGCAAAGCTATGCCATCTCCGATTGCCGCGATCTTCTCCGGCGAATCGACCGGGAGATCGGCCCCGGCGGCGCGCGCCCGATCGACCCGATCACCCCCGACCGCCTCGGACAGGACGATTGGATCGGGAAATATGTCAAAGGGCCCAACGCCTCCGTGTTTCTGATCGAGCGCCGGGCCGACGGGGCCTGGGTGAAGAGGCCGTTTAAATCCCTGGAGAGCCTGTTCAAGTACAACTATGACCAGGACCGCGGCGAAAATCCCTGGGGTCATATGGCCGAGGTTTCGGCGGCCGAGCTTTCGCGGATGCGGACCGGTACGGAGATCGAGAGAACCTTCGAGGGCCAGATGATCATCGAAACGGGGACGTCGACGAACCGTTCGGTCTATTACATCCAAGGCGGTAAAAAGCGGGGACTGACCCGGCCGGAGCTTGTCGCCCGGTACGGAGGATGGAAAAAAGTGTATCAGGTTCCCCGCGACGTGATCGACGCATATCCGGAGGGAGACCCGATTCGTTGATTCGAGTTCGTTCCCATCGTTTTTCCCCCCCGCTCTCTCGAGGAGTTATGCGGGCTGTTGTCAGCAAAAGGGGGGTTGATGATGGGAACCAAAAGGTGGGGGCTTTCTCCAGCCCGCAAAAGAAAGCCGTAGGCAATATAAGACATCTTTAAACAAAAATCAAGTGAAAAATATCAGATATTTTATTTCGGCAAAAAAGGCTTTGGACGCGGAGAAAAATTGCGGGTGATCGTTGAATTTTCGTCCGCTGTTATTGGCGCCGATCTGGTCATCGTGGACCGGACGATGAATCGGCGTCGGCTCCCTCGATTCGACGGCTGCGACGCTGAGACGGCCGCCGCGGCGTGTTCGAAGGGGAAGAACGCATTGCATTTTTCCGGAAGATGACATATGAATTTTCGGGAACAAGGCAGGTGAAACATGGACCAGAAAAAAATCGATATCAAGGTGGATGAAGCGACGGCCCTCGGGCAGTATGCCAATGTCGCCGCGATCCGCCACTCGCGCGAAGAATTCATCTTCGATTTCGCTTTTCTCTTCCCCGACCGGCCTGAGGGGAAGCTTGTCGCCCGGTTGATTCTCAGCCCGGCCCACGCCAAGCGGTTTCTCGAAGCGTTGACCTCCAACGTCCAGGGCTATGAGTCGGCGTACGGGCCGCTGCCGCCGGCCGACACGCCGCCGGTCGGCTTTGTTCACTGACGCGGAGTGCCTGTAACAGCAAAGTGATAATGTCCGGTTTGTGCAAAATGAAAATGTCCGGT
>CAYPKX010000117.1:0-9450 GCA_964411395.1 uncultured Eubacteriales bacterium
TGTCCCCCGACGTTCCTTAAACCGGCTCAACCCACACTAAATGGAAGAGAACCTCTTTTCAATATAAGGAAACCGGGGAAGGGAAGCAAGCGGCCCCGGCCGGCGGTCCTGCTTCTCCGACCGTTCTCTTCGCCGTGTTGATTCGAGCCCGGCGATGTGTTAGTTTTTGCGGGAGCTTTTACCGGGTATTCCTGAACATGCCAAACCAAGCCGAACGTACCGCCGAGGCCGCCCGGGCGGCCGGGAGTCCCCGTCATCATCGTTCTCTCGGGCTTCTTGTCGTCGTTCTCTTTGCGGCCGCGGCCCTGTGCGTTCTCTTCCGCGCCGAGCTCCAAACGGGAGACAGTCTCGCCTACGCTCGATCGATCCGGTCCGGAACGGGCCTTTTTCATCCCCATCATCTCCTTTTCAATCCCATCATCCGCGGCGTTTGGCTCGGACTGAAGGCGGCGGCTCCGTCGGTTGATCCGCTCCTGTCGGCCCAGGCCCACAATATTTTCTGGGCCCTGGTCGTCCTGGCTTCCGTTTTTATCATGGTCCGCCGGATGACATCATCGCCGGGACTGGCGGCGCTTTTTTCGGCGGCGCTGTTTTTCTGCCTGGGATTCTGGCAGTACGCCACCTTTGTCGAAGTCTACGTTCCGACGATGGGATGCCTGACGCTTCTCCTTGTCTTGCTTCAGCCCGTCCGTCCGGCGCTTCTCCGGCCCGGCCGCCTTTTCGCCCTGCTTGCCCTTTTCTGTCTGGCCATCCTCTATAATCAAATCAGCGTGCTTTTCGCCGTGCCCCTGGCCGCCCTTCTGGCCCGGCGATTCGGCCGGAGAGGTTGGGTGAAAGCGGCGGGCTTTCTCGCCGTTTCCGGAGCGGTCGTTCTGGCGTCTTATCTTGCGGCGTATGCCGCGATCGGCCAGGCCGGGACGGCGGCGGGTTTCGTTCGTTGGTGCCTCTCATACGCCTTTTACCCCGACCCTCGCTGGGGGACGGTAAGCAACTTTTCTCTTCTCGGCGGGGCCAAGCTGCTTTTGAGCATCGCCCGTAATTTTGTTTTTATCCCTCCGTCGTTTTTTGTTCCGGCCGCTCTTCTGACCGGGCTGGCGCTGGCGGCCCTGGTGTTTTTTACTCTCCGGGCGATTTTTCGGCGGGCGCCCGAGGCGGAATTCCGGCTGGCCCTGCTCCTCTGGCTTGGGATCATGGTTCTCTTCATCTGGTGGTTCACTCCATACGGTTATGAACTCTATATCCCTCTTCTTCCGCTCTATTTTCTGCTTCTGGCTCGACTGGCGGCCGATCGGCGGGCGGCATCCGGAACCGGTCCGGTCAGGGCCCGGCCGTTTTTTGTCGGGCTGGCGGGAGCGATCGTTATCGGCGCGGCGGTTTGGAATTTATGGGACGCCGTTCTTCCGGCCCATGCCGGCCGCGGACCCGATTACGACCGGGCGGCCAGGATTCAATCGTTCGCTCCGGCCGAGGCCGTCCTGATCGCCGATTTCGAGCTCCGCGAGAACCTGCTTTATTACTTCGAAAGGGCCGGAGTCCTTGAAGACGGGCCCATCCTGTATTCGTTCTACCGGCATTGGGAGCTGGAACCTGATCCCGCCTTCCCACCGGGCCGGCCCGTTCTTGTTTCGGTCGCTTTCTGTTCTCCCGAGTCCGTTTCAGCCAAACCCTACAATGCCGACACCCACCCGGCGGAATGGCGGACGTTCATGGAATGGCTTCTGGGATGTGAAATCCGGGACGGCCGGGTTGTCTCGGCCCGGATTCCTTCGGCCGCTCCGGGTTTGGCCGGATACCTTTCTCTGAGCGCCGACAGCGGTCCGGTCGACGGGCTGGCGGATGTGTTAGGCCGCCTGGACAGGGCGGCGGCTGAAGCGAAGTCGGCTGTCTCCGCGCCGTTTTCCTCCTGGCTTGGACGTCATCCCGAGCTTGTCCGCTGAGAGACCGGCCGAATGAAAGACCATCGCGACGATCAAGGACGGCCGGCCGGTCGGCCGCTTAAAATACTGGCGATCGCCTACGCCTGCAACCCGGTCCTGGGATCGGAGGAAGGCGTCGGCTGGGGCTGGATCAAGGCGATCGCCTCGAGCTACGCGGTCGAGGTGATTACGGCCGGATTCCACCGCGCCGATATCGAGCGAGCCCAGGCGCAAGACGCCGGTCCGATCCGAAAGATCCGCTTCCATTACGTGGCCGAAAAATCGTGGCATTACCGGCCGACGCCGGGATGGAAGATCATCGAAAACACGCCGCTCAAGCCGATCATGAATCTGTCCTACAGCGGCTGGCAGTGCGACGCGTTCCGTCTGGCCTGTCGTCTCCAGGATGACATCGGCTTCGATCTGGTCCACCTCATCACCTACGTCGGCTTCCGGTTCCCCGGCCGTTTCTGGAAAATGAACATTCCCCTGGTCTGGGGCCCGATCGGCGGGCTCGAGAACACGCCCTGGCGGTTTCTGCCGATGATGGGGCCGGCCGGTTTCCTCTATTATGCCGGCCGCAATATTTATAACACCCTGCAAATCCTGTTTTTGCCCGGCCCGAAAAAGGCCTTCGCCAAGGCGGAGGGGGCGGTCATCGCCGCGACCGAGGGCATCCGGAGGGAAATCGGACGCCGTTACGGACGCCGAAGCCAGGTGATATGTGAAATCGGCCCTCCCGCGGAGACGGCTGAAATCCCGATGGGGCGTAACCCCGGGGAACCGCTGCGGTTAATCTGGAGCGGACAGCACCAGCCGGGAAAGGCGCTGCCGCTTCTGCTCAGGGCCCTGGCGCTTGTCGGCGACCGGGTCGACTGGCGCCTGACCGTGCTCGGCTGCGGCCCGAACACCGTCGGCTGGAAATGGCTCGCCCGGAAGCTCGGCCTCGGCGCGCGGTGTTTCTGGCCCGGCTGGATACCCCGGGACGAGGCCGTGGGAATGATGAAACAGGCCCACGTCGGCGTCATTACCAGCTTGAAGGATCTGACCTCGACGGTTCTTCTTGAATTTCTATCGTCCGGATTGCCCGTCGTCTGTCCGGATTGCTGCGGCTTTTCCAACGTCATCACTCCGGACTGCGGAATCAAGCTGCCGGTTCAATCGCCCCGGCAGCTCGTCGCCGCTTTTGCCTCGGCCGTCGAGAGGCTCGCGGTCGACGAAGCGGAGAGGCGGCGGCTGGCCGAAGGCGCCCTGCGGCGCATCCGGGATTTTACCTGGGAAGGGAAAGCCCGGGAGTTGGATGGGATCTACCGGCGCTCGGCCGGCTGATTCCATCCTCAGTGTTTCAAGCGGAACGAGCGGTAGAGATCCTGCAGCATCCGGGCATCGACTTCCCGGGCCGGGCTCTCGCAGACGATGTGGCCTTCGACTCCGGCCTCGCCGACCGACCGGATCCACTCGTGATAACGGAAATCGGAATCCGGAAGGTTGAGATGCCGGAGTTCGCCCTTGAGCCCGTATTCGATTCCCGAGAGGTGGACGTGGGCGTTTTTTATTCCGGGCTTGCCGAGGCGCTTTTCGACTTTTCGCCAGACGCGCTGAAATTCCTGATAAGAGTTGATCTGTCCCTCCCGGGCGTGGAGATGGGAAAAATCGAGACAGGGGGCCAAACCCTCCAACTCCCGGCTGAGCGACAACACTTCGTCCAGCGTCCCGAACTGGGAGGCCTTGCCCATGGTCTCGATCCGGAGGACAACGGAATTGCGCTCGGCCCGGAGGACGGACAGGACCTGGCCGATCTCCCGCTTGATGACCGCATATGTTTCTTCCGGCGACGCCGTCCCGTAGTATCCGGCATGGAAAACGACGCTCTTGGCCCCGCACAAGGCGGCCGCCCGGGCCGCGCGGAGAAGATGGTCCTGGCTTTGGAGGCGTTTGCCGGCTTCCGGCGAATTCAGGTTGATGTAGTACGGGGCGTGGGCGCTGAGCCCGATGTCGAGCTCTTCGGCCCTGGCTTTGATCCGGGCGGCGGTGTCCGAGCCGATCTTCACCCCGCGGACGAATTCCATTTCGTGGCAGTCGAGATTCAGGCTGCGGACGTAGGCCAAAGCGGCAACGGTCGAGGTCTGGGGCGCCGTGTCCGGAACGCCGGCCGGGCCGAAGCGGAGCTTCTCAGCATTTCGCGGCATCCGCGTCCCCGGGAGTGCCGAGAAATTCGGAAACGAGCCGCATCGCGCAGAAGTCGCCGCACATGGAGCAGGCCGGCGATCCGGACTGGTGCTTCTTCCGGACGGCTTCGAACTTGCGGGGATCGAGGGCCAAGGCTTGCTGGCCTTCCCAATCGAGCCTTTTCCGAGCCCGGGAGAGGTTCAGGTCGCGCTCGCGCGCGCCGGGCAGCCCCTTGACGATGTCGGCGGCGTGTCCGGCGATCCGCGAAGCGATCAATCCTTCCCGGACGTCGTCGACCGTCGGCAGGCCGAGATGTTCGGCCGGAGTGACGTAACAGAGAAAATCGGCCCCGGCCGAGGCCGCGATCGCTCCGCCGATGGCCCCGACGATATGATCGTATCCCGCGCCGATATCGGTCACGAGGGGCCCGAGGACATAGAAGGGCGCTCCGTGACAAACGCTTTTCTGCAGCTTGATGTTCATCTCGACCTGATCGAGAGGGACATGTCCGGGGCCTTCGACCATGACCTGAACGTCCCGTTCCCGGGCCCGCTTGACGAGCTCGCCCAGGGTCAGCAGCTCTTCGATCTGAGGCCGGTCGGTGGCGTCGATGATCGAGCCGGGCCGGAGGCCGTCGCCCAGGCTCAAGGTGAAGTCGTAGCGGGAAGCGAGCTCGAGCAGGCGGTCGAACTGCTCGTAGAGCGGATTTTCTTTCCCGTGGTGGATGCTCCAAGCCAGGTGGAAAGCGCCGCCGCGCGAGACGATATCGGCGACCCGCCCCTGGGATTTCATCCGGTCGATGGCCCGGAGCGTCAGGCCGCAATGGACGGTCATGAAGTCCACGCCCTCCCGGGCCTGGTCTTCGATCGCCGTGAACAGATCGTCGGCCGTCATCTCGATGACCGATCCGTGGCGGCCGATCGCTTCGACGGCCGCCTGGTAAATCGGCACGGTCCCCAGCGGGATCGGAGCCCGGTCGAGGATCGTCCGGCGGATCGTCCGGAGATCTCCTCCCGTGCTCAAGTCCATGATCGTATCGGCCCCATAGGCCAGGGAAATGTCGACTTTGTTCAGCTCGTTGCTCAAATCGACATCGTCCTTGGACGTCCCGAGGTTGACGTTAACTTTGGTTCGGAGCTTTTTCCCGACGGCCATGGGACGGAGGCGGGGATGGAAGGGATTGGCGGGAATGACGGCCGACCCTTCGGCCACCAGGGCTTGGAGGTCTTCGGCCGGAAGGCCTTCCGCCCGGGCCGCGGCTTCCAGGACCGGCGTCCGAATTCCTTTTTTGGCGTATTCGATTTGGGTCATGATTGTTCCGAGCGATCTAGTTTACCTTCCAGCGGAGGGAATTACAAGGAAACCGGCCGGGGATGCGGGCTTCGGCGCTATTTTTCCGAAAGAAGGAGCGATCGGAGGAGGCCCTTGTCCTCCGAAGAGAGGACCAGGGCTTCGATGGCCGCCTCATCCAGCTCGGCGCGGTATTCGAGGACGAATTTGCGCAACTTCCTGGTCTCGCCGCGATGGTGCAGGGCGAGGAGACGAAGAGCCCGGGCTTCGACGACCCGGTCGCGGCCGGAGTTGATCGCCCGGGCCAGGTCGAGGAATTTTCCGAGGTGCGCTTCGGTTTCTTTATAATTCTTTTCGGCATAGGAGATCCGGCCCAGAGACATGTAACCGTCGATCTCGGCCGGGTTTTCCTTGAGCATCGTTTTCAGAGTGTCTTTGGCGGCGGCGGCGTTTCCGGCCTGAAGCAGAAGGTCCGCCATTTCCACATACGCCCCGACGTTACGAGAGTCGAGATCGATGGCCGCTTTCAGCTCTCCGATCCGGGAGGGTGCGACGGCGGTATCGGCCGGGTTTCGGGGCTTCGAGGGGACAGGCGTCGACGGCGACGATTCCGTCGTCCGTGTCGGCGGCGGGACTCCGGCGGATTTGGCCGGGGGGGCGGCACCGGGAATTTTCCACTTTTTTAACAGTCCGGCCAGGTCCGTCGCGGCGCCGCCGGGCAGTTCCAGAGTTTCGAGCCGATCCGGACCGCCGAGAGCCGCCAGCGCTTTGTCGATCGCCTGCCGGCCGCCGTCTTCATCGCCGGATTTGACCCGGCTCAAGCCGAGAAAGATCTGGGCTCGGGCCAGGAGTTGCCGGTCGGGATAAAGGCCGAAGACGGCGACGTTCAAGTTTTGGGCCGCTTCCAGGTATTTTCCGGCCAGGAAAGCGCTTTCTCCCGATTTATAGAGACGAAGATAAAACGGCTCGATCTGGCCGGCGGCGTCCTGGATGGGGGAGTCGCTGGATAAAAGACTCGAGATCGGCCCAATCGAAAGGACGAGACCGAGAGCGAAAAGGCCCGCGATTTTTCTTTTATCTGCCGACATTCCGCTCATTTTCTTCAAAAATATATGCCAAGACGGGCTTGATGTCAAAAGACGGAATCGGCGTCCGGCGAAGGCGCCGTCCTCTTCTGCGATGAGCCCGGGGATTCAAATATCACCCCCGCCCTCATCCGCCCCGGCGATTGTTCGCCCCGGCAGGCCCGGATTATGATGAGCCGCGAGCCGGCCCCTGTCCTTTCCGGCCGGAAGCGATCTGGATTTTCGCATGGTTTGAGCGAAGCGAAGCGAGCCGACGGCGGTAGCCTGGAATTTGATGTCTTTAACCAAACGCACGGCCAACGGGATCCTCTGGAAAGGCGGGTCTGCGGCGCTTGTGACGGCCTGGACCTTCATTGTCCTGGCCGTTCTGGCCAATATCCTCGAGCCTTCGGATTTCGGCCTCCGCGGTCTCATCCTCATCATGATGGGCCTTCTCACGCTCCTGGCCGATATGGGACTGGGAGCGGCGATCGTCCACGAGCCGAATGTCAGCCGGGAACAGTTCTCGACGATCTTCTTTCTGAATGTCGCGGGCGGCGTGGTCCTGGCCGGATTGATGTTTCTCGCCTCGGGAACCCTGGCCGCGTTTTTCCAGGAGGAACGTCTGGGACCGATCCTGAAAGTGATGGCCCCGGCCTTTGTGGTCTGTTCGTTCGGCTCGATGTTCGCCGCCCTGCTCCAGAAGAAGCTCGATTTCAAAACACGGTTTAAAATCGAGATCGCCGAATCCCTGACGAGCGGCGGCTCCTCGATCGTCCTGGCCGTTTTGGGCTTCGGCATCTGGAGCATCGTTTACGGTTACATCCTGGGGGCGGTCCTTCGGGTCGCTCTCCTCTGGATCTCCGCGGCGATGCGCCCGGCCTGGCAATTCAATTTGAATTCCGTCCGGCCGCTTCTCAAGTTCGGCGTTTTTGTCCTTGGCGAACAGGTCGTCAGCTTTACCTCCCAAAACGTCGACAATATCATCATCGGCCGGTTTCTCGGGATGGAGGCCTTGGGATTTTATTCCCTGGCTTACAGCCTGATGCTGACGCCGGCCTGGAAAATCTCGGATTCGGTCACCCGGGTCATTTTCCCGGCGTTTTCCCTGATTCAGAACGATGACGCCCGGATCCGGGACGGCTATCTTCGGGTGGTGAAATTCATTTCTCTGGCCACGTTCCCGATCATGGCCGGGATGTTCGCCGTGAGCCGAAGTCTCGTGGCCTCGGTCTACGGGACGAAATGGCTTCCGGCCGCGGCCGTCCTGGAAATTTTCTGTCTCGTCGGGACCATCCAGTCCATCCTCAGCACGGCCTCGGCCGTGCAATATGCGAAAGGACGGTCCGATCTCAGCTTCAAGCTGAATACCGTCGCCCTCGTCGGGAATCTGGCCGCGTTTTTCATCGGCGTGCGCTACGGTCTTCTGGGCGTGACGATCGCTTTCACCGTCTGGACGGCCGCCCTGAGTCCGGTGATCCAGGGTCTGACCAATAAGCTGATTCGTCTGGGCTGGCGGCCGTTCCTGAGTCAATTTCAACTTCCGGCGGCCGGCTCCCTGGCTATTATCGGCCTGGTCCTTGGCTTTCGGGCGCTTCTGTGGAAGCCGTTGAACTTCGGACCTCTTCCCGACCTTCTGGCTTCGGCGGCGGTCGGCGCGGCCGTCTATGGCGGGCTCGTTCTTTGGAAAGGCCGCGGCCTCCTCCGGGAGCTGGCCGCGATGACCGGTTTCAAGTTGAATCGGAGGGGAGATGGCCATTCCCCCGCGGCCGCCCGAATTCCATGAACTTCACCCTGCTGCTCTGGCTGCTCGTCTGGGCCGGAATGTTTACCGACACCCGATACATCCATCCGCCCTATGCGGAGATTTTCTTTTCCGATTTCAAGACGTTCTTCCAGGGCGTGCGGGCCTTCTTCCCCCACCTGGCGATCTATCTGTCCGTGATGTGGATCATCGTCAAACGGGCGAAATTTCCCTATTTGAAAAATCCGCTCGGCTTCCTCTTCGCTTATGGATTTGTCGGCCTGCTCGTCTCCTTCCTCCTGTCGACCCAACCCTGGGAATCGGCCTACTGGGCGGGTTTGTACCTGTCGCCTCTCCTGGTTTTCTGGATGGTCACCGAAGGCGAGGATAATTTCCATCGGCTCAAAGTGACCATCCAATTGAACTATGCCGTCTTTTTCGCTTTGACGTTTTCCCTATTGCCCTCGGCGATCCGCATCGGGCGGGGATACCAGGCGTATACCCAGTTGTATGAGATTCCTTTCGGCCTGGGGCAAGTCACCCGAAACGGGGTCGGGCGTTATGCCCTGATCGTCATCATCGTCAGCGTCGTCCGCCTGGCCGCCGGGCAGGGGAAATTCCGCTGGATCTGGCTCCTTCCTCTTCCTCCGTCCTTCTTCATGCTGGCCCAGACCGAATCGCGAACCTCGCTGCTGGGCCTGGCCCTGGTGATGATGTTCTTCGTCCTGTTGAAGGGGATCAACATCAAATTTTTCCTGATCGGTCTGGCGGCCTTGGGCGTCATCTATATCTCCGGATTTCAAGGCCGGGCCCAGAGCAATTTCGAAAAGCTGCTGGATCTTTCGGGGCGCCAGGTGGGTTGGAGCGCCGGAATCGACAAAATCAAGGCTTCACCTTTTCTGGGCTGGGGCTTTAACGCCGACCGGATGATGCTCCGCAGCCTCCATATGCACAACTCCTACCTTCACGCGGCGATCCAGGAGGGCCTCGTCGGGGCCCTTCTGTTCCTGGCCGCCCTGGCCGGGATCTGGCTTTCGATGTTGAGAAAAAGGATTTTTAAAGTCACGCGATCCCTGGCCGGCGAGGACCAAATTCTTCTCACGGAATCCGTCCTGATTGTCGTTTTCCTAACCTCGCGGACGTTCTTCGAATCGACGGCGGCCTTTTATGGCGTCGATCTTCTTCTTCTCGTCCCGGCCATGGCCTTCATCTCCTTCATGCTCCGCCGGGCGGACCTTACGGATCCCGGGCCCGAGGTAACCTTGGG
>CAYPKX010000118.1:0-9406 GCA_964411395.1 uncultured Eubacteriales bacterium
CGGTCGAGCGCCTTCAGGTCACCGACCGTCCGTTCGTTCCAGACAACATGATAAGCCAAGTTCCTTCTCCAGCTCCTCGGTGGTCAGGAACTTGGCGATTTTCTCGTTCAATCTCTCGAGAGCGAGATCACCGGCTTCCCAGTCGTCCAAGGATTCTTCAATGATTTCTTGGATGAAGGAACTCTTGCTCCGGCGCGTTTTCTTTGCCAGCGCGGAGAGCCGGGCGAAAGCCTCATCCGGAAGGCGCAAGCCCATTAAAGACATATCGCAAACCTCTGTATTACATATAATACTATTAATATGTTTCGTTAATTTTTTTCTCCTCAGCTCATTAATAGTACCTGTCCATCGCCCGGTACTGGATGGCTTCGGCCAGATGGGCCGGGGAAATCTCTTCCTCTCCCGCCAGATCCGCGATCGTCCGGGCCACTTTGAGCGAGCGGTCATACGCCCGGGCGCTGAAGCCCAGCTTGGACACCGCCGCCTCGAGGAGCTTTTCCGCCTCCGGCCCGATCCGGCAGAATGTTCTGATCTCCTTCGGCCCCATCTGGACATTGGCGAACAGTCCCGTCCCCTCGAGCCTCCCCCGCTGTCTCCGTCTGGCCGCCATGACTCTGGCCTTGATCATCGCCGACGATTCGGCCTCGGCCCTCGACTTGAAGTCCGCGAATTTGAGCGCGGGGACCTCGACCTGGATATCGATCCGATCGAGCAACGGGCCCGAAATCTTGGAATAATATTTCGCCCGCTGGGAGTCCGTGCATTCCGCGTCCTTGTTCCCAAGCCCTTTGAAAACGTCTTCGCAGGGATTCATGGCCGCGACAAACATAAAGGCGGACGGGAAGGTCGCGCTGTACGCATTCCGGACGACATTGACCAAGCCGTCCTCCAGGGGCTGGCGGAGGTCTTCCAGAACCTTGCGCCGGAATTCCGGAAGCTCGTCTAAAAACAAAACACCGAGATGGGCCAGGCTCACCTCCCCCGGCCTCGGGACAACGCCTCCGCCGATCAATCCGGCATCGGTCACGGTATGATGGGGTGAACGGAACGGCCGTTGACCGACGGCCCCTTTTCCTTTCAGATAACCGGCCGCGCTGTAAACCTGGGTGACCTGGATGATTTCCTCGAAGGTCATGTCGGGCAGGATCGAAGGCAACCGCCGGGCGATCATGGTTTTCCCGGAGCCGGGAGGGCCGATGAGAAGGATGTTGTGCCCTCCGGCCGCGGCGACCTCCAGGGCTCGCTTGACGTGATGCTGACCTTTGACTTCGTTGAAGTCCGGCCCGGGCGGCGGCTCCTCGAGAAGCTCGGCCAGGGCAAAGCGACCCGGCGGAACGACGGCCGGATTCTGAATGAAGGCCGCGACCTGAGGAAGGTCGGATACGCCGAAGACATCCAAGCCTTCGATCAGGGCCGCCTCTTTTTCATTATCCTTGGGGACGACGATTCCCTTGAATCCCCGGGCCTTGGCCAGAAGGGCGGCGGACAGAACTCCCTTGACCGGCTTGATCCTTCCGTCCAGGGCCAGTTCCCCGAGAAATAAATAATTCTTGAGCGGTTCCGGCCGGATGAGGTCCAGATAAACGAGATGCCCGAGAGCGATCGCCAGGTCAAACGAGGGACCCTCCTTGCGGCGGGCGGCTGGAGCCAGATTGATGGTCACCTTGTGAGACTGAAAATCATACCGGCAATTTTTTAGAGCCCCCTTGACCCGCTCCTTGCTCTCGCGGACCGAAGCGTCGGGAAGGCCGACGACGATATAATCGGGCAGGCCGTTGCCGATGTCGACCTCGACTTCGACGATATAGGCCTCGACCCCCTGGAGAGCGGAACTGAATGTTTTGATGAGCATGGCGCCGGTTAAACCAAAGGGAAAGACGGCGGTTGGCCGTCGTTTTATCAATCCGATTGAAGCGGATTTCGGACTTTCCTTCGTCAGGCGGGCTCCATCCAACGCCCGAGGCTCCCTCGAGTCCTTCCGGCCGGATTACTCGTATTTCAGGCTTTTTGCCGGATCGGCCAGGGCGGCTTTGACGACCTGCAGGCTGACGGTCAGCATCGCGATGCCCAGCGCGGCCAGGCCGCTCACGAGGAATATTTCGGCGCCGAGCCGGGCCCGGAACGCGAATCCCTCAAGCCAGCGGCTCATCGCCCAATAGCCGAGAGGCCAGGCGACGAGCGTCGCCAGGACGACCCATTTGACAAACTGCCGCGTCAGGAGCCAGACGACTCCCGCGGTTTCAGCCCCCAGGACCTTGCGAATTCCGATCTCCCTGGTTCGTCTTTCGGTCACGAAGGCAGCCAGGCCGAAAAGCCCGAGGCAGGAAACAAAGATCGCCAGGACGGAGAAAAGCGTGACGACGCGTCCGGCGCGGCGGTCGTTCTGATAAAAGGCGTCGACTCGATCGTCGAGGAAGCTGAAATCGAAGGGCAGTCCCGGGGAAAACGAATTCCAGACCGTCTGCAAATGCGACAGGATCGCCGGCGCCTGGCCCGGCGCGGCCCTCACCAGAAGATACGGACGGTTGGACGAGCGGGTGGCTTCCGGCAGGAGATACCCCATGGGCCTGACATCTCTGTGCAAAGATTCGAAAAAGACATTGTCCATGATCCCAACAACGGTATAAGCCTTGCGGAAGGTCCAGATCTGGACTTTTTTCCCGAGGGGCTCCGGGATGCCGAAATATTCGGCGGCTTTTTTATTGATGACCACGGCCTCATTGTCCGAGGGGAACTCCCGGGACAGGAAGCGGCCCTCGAGCATCCGAATGTCCAGAGTCGAGGCGAAGTCCTGGTCGCAGACCAGAAAATTCATATTGAGCGGACGTTCGCGGGACACCCCCTCGACGCCGATCCCCCAGTTGGGGGTGCGGACGCCGGGCAGCGACCGGACCGCCGAAACGCCGCGGACTTCGGATCGCTCCTTCAGTCGCTCCGCGAAGGAATCGAGGCTCGAACCGAGAACATCCGCGTTGTGGACGACGAGAACATGCTCCGTCTCGAAGCCGAGCCGCCGGTTTTCGATGAAATCGAGCTGCCGGCCGATGGTGAGAGACCCGATGATCAGGAGGACCGACATGGAGAATTGGAAGACGACGAGTCCGTTTCGGAGCCAAAGCGACCGGCGGCCTTTGCCGGTAAGAGGCGAACCTTTGAGGATGTCCGCGTGGCGGAAGGACGTCAGGAAGAAGGCGGGATAGAGCCCGGCCAGGATTCCGACGGACAGAGCCAACCCGGCGAGGGCCGGGATGACGAGCGGATCGCCGAAATAGTCGAGGGCCAGGAACCGGCCCGTAAGGTTTCGGTACGACGGCAGGACAAGTTGGATGATTCCGACGGCGAAAACGAGGGAAATCATGGCGATCAGGACGGATTCGCCCAGGAATTGGCCGACAAGCTGTCGCTTAAGCGATCCGACGATCTTCCGGATGCCGACTTCGCGGGCCCGCCGGGCGGAGCGGGCGGTGGCCAGATTGACGAAATTGATCCCGGCGATGAGGAGGATGAGGACGGCGATGACCGAAAACATTTTCACATAGGCCGCGCTGCCGTTGGGCTGGTTGCCCGTGGCCAGGTCGGCGTGGAGATGGATGCGACCGAGCGGCTCCAGCGTCCAGATCCAGGGAGTATGGGCCCGGCCCCCCTCGAAATAGATCTTGTCGACCTCGACCAGCTTCTCCTCCATCGCGGCTGGCGTCACGCCGGGACGGAGAAGAAGATACGTTGTGAAGTTATTCGAGGTCCAGCCCGGTTCGTCGCCCTTGAACAAGGTCTTCATCGAGATCAGCATCTCGAACCGAAAATGCGAGTTCCGGGGAACGTTCCGGGCGATCCCGGCGACCTGAAGAAGCTTCGACTGGCCGTAGACCTGGATCTCGAGCGAGCGGCCGAGGGGATTGTCCTGACCGAAGATCCGCGCGGCCAGGGCTTCGGAAAGAACGGCGGTGTCCGGGTTGCTCAAGGCCGTCGCGGCATCTCCCCGGACCAGCGGAAAGGTGAAAACGCGGAAAACATCGGGATCGGCGGCGAAGACATCGGATTCCTTGACGCCGATATTGTTCCACCGGAGGACGACGTCCCCAAGCGGGCCGCCGAGCTGGGTCACCGCCTCGGCCTGCGGATAGCGGTCCCGGAGGGTTCGGGCAAGGATGGAAGGAGTTCCGAGCTGGTGGATCTTCGAGTCCCCCTTGTTCGACCAGTCGGCCTGGATGCGGCAGATCCGATCGGCCCGCTCGTGATACCGGTCGAAACTTCTTTCGTCGCGGACAAAGAGAAAGATCAGAACGCTCGCGGCGATGCCCACAGCCAGGCCGAGGATGTTGATGAGGGAGTAAATTTTGTGCCGGAACAGACTCCGGACGGCGATTTTAAGATAATTCCGGAACATGGGAACCTCCCCGTGAAAGAAAGCCGTTCCGTCAGGAAGTACGCCTATTCCCGGAGAAAGGTTCCCTGGCAAAATTTAAAATAAACATTCCCGCTCTCCCGGTCGTATTCTCCCCGAGGCGCCGAATGAACAAAACCCTGTGTTCGATATTGATACTGGCGTTGTCCGTTTTCGGCCTTGCAGCCCAGGCCGCAAACCCGGATGAGACCAAGCTCCTTTCCCTGATTAAATCCGATTCTTTTCAGGAGGCCGACCGGCTCGCCGCCGCCCTCCTGAAAAATTCCGACATCGACCCTCCGACCTTGGCCCTTTGCGGCCTGGCCGTGCTGAAAGCCGGCCGGGTCGAAGAAGCCGAGACCATTCTGAAAAAGGCCGCCGCCCTGGCGCCCGGTAATCCCGAAGCCCAGCTCGGCCTGGGGAGGATCGCCCGCATCCGGAACAGCACGGAAGCGGCCATCCCCCGCCTGGAGAAAGCCGTTTTTTCCGCGACCCTCCACGAGGAAGCGCTGCGCCACCTCTTAAGAGCCGTCAAGGAGTGCGGCCGGGTCGACGATATCAGGCGGCTCCGCTCCCTGGCCGGTGAACGCTACAAGCGGGACAGCCGGCCTCTTCCTTCCTGGCTGGAGGATGCGTTCATCCAGTTGCAGGCCGGCAAGGGGAAGGAGCTTTCCAGGATGGAAGGCCGCTTCGAACAGGCGACTCTGCCCCTGACCCTCCGCGACAGCTTCGGCCTGAGGATGGTCTCGCTCAAAATCAACGGCAAGGGCGAATACCCGTTCGACATCGACTCGGCCCTGGCCGATTTCATGACCGTCAGCCCGCAGCTGGCCGAAGAGCTCGGACTGGCCCAGACCGGAAACGCGACCGCGACCGGCGTCGGAACGCGCGTGTCCCGGGTCCGCTTCGCCGTCCTGGACAAAGTCGAGGCCGGGCCGGTGACGTTCACCGATGTGCCCGTTCAGGTCTCCGACCTCCAATCGTTCCGGGGCCAAAAAAAAGGACTGATCGGGACAGGCTTTCTCAAGCGCTTCAACGTCACGATCGATCCGGGCGAGGACGTCATGACCCTCTATCCGATCGACCGGCCGGATCTCCTCGCCGCCTCGATCGACCGGAAAGCCGTCGCCGCCGAGATTCCCCTGTATGTTTTCGACCAAACCGTCGTCGCCGCTTCGGTCGGCGGCGCGCCTGAAGCGCTGTATATCCTCGACTCGGCCGCGTCCACCAACCTCTCCGATAAATCCTTCTTCACCGAACACATCCGGCCGAAATTGGATCCTTCCCGGATCATCCAGGGCGGCATCCAGGGAGCGGGAGGGCCCCAGCAAACCGTCCGCGTCGACAACCTGCCGATTTCGCTCGGCCCGCTCGCCTTTACCGGCCAAACGGTCCATGAATTCGATATGAGCGTGCTGAATTCCATCGGGGGCCGGTACACGGCCGGATTACTGGGCCATCCCGTCCTCTGGCCCTACCGCGTTCATATGGATTTCAAGAACGGCCGACTCATCCTGGAGAAGCGCTAAGCGGACGCCATTTCTCCGACGCGGCGTTGACGCCGCAATACGGCCTCCGGTATGATGGCGGTCTGCCGAAAATCTCAATCCCGTTTCGGAGGTCGATATGAATATCCGCTCCCTCGCCGGCAAGCTCCTTCTTGGGGCGACGGCTCTCGCCCTGATCGCACTCCTTCTTCCGCCGGGCCAGGGTTTCGCCCAGACCAGGGGCAAACAGACGGCCCCGCCGAAAGAGGTCGATCCGTACGCCGGGCTGAACCTCGGCGCCTTTCGGCTCCGTTCGATAGGCCCGGCCCTCACGTCGGGCCGGATTTCGGACTTCGCCGTTGTTCCGGGAAGGCGTCAGGAGTTCTTCGTCGCCTCGGCTTCCGGCGGCGTCTGGAAAACGATCAATGCCGGGACGACGTTTACTCCGGTTTTCGAGGGCCAGGGATCTTTTTCCATCGGCTGTGTCGTCCTCGATCCGACCAATCCCAACGTCGTCTGGGTCGGCACGGGCGAAAACAACAACCAGCGGAGCGTTTCCTACGGCGACGGCCTTTATAAATCCGAGGATGGCGGGGCATCCTGGAAGCACGTCGGCCTGAAAAATTCCGAACATATCGGCATGATCGCCGTCGATCCGCGGAACGGCAACGTCGTCTACGTCGCCGCTTACGGACCCCTCTGGAGCCCCGGCGGCGACCGCGGCCTTTTCAAGACCGTCGACGGCGGCAAGACCTGGGAAACCGTCTTGACCATCGATGAAAACACCGGGATCAACGAGGTCCACTTCGATCCCCGCAATCCCGACATTCTCTATGCCGCGGCCCACCAGCGGCGGCGCCACGTCTTCACCCAGATCAGCGGCGGACCCGGCTCGGCCGTCTACAAATCCGTCGACGCGGGCAAGACCTGGACCAAGATCGTCCGGGGCCTGCCCGGAGGCGACCTGGGCCGGATCGGCCTGGCCGTTTCGCCGGTCACGCCTAATCTCCTTTACGCCATCGTCGAAGCCCAGGAAGACCGGGGCGGGTTCTACCGCAGCCGTAACGGCGGCGCCTCCTGGGAACGGCGGAACGCCTATACCGCCAGCGGCAATTACTACCAGGAAATCGTCTGCGACCCGAAGGATCCCGAGCGGGTCTATTCGATGGATGTTTTCATCCAGGTCACCGACGACGGCGGAGCGACCTGGTCCGACCTGGGCGACCAAAGCAAGCATTGGGACGCCCACGCCCTCTGGATCGATCCCCAGGACACCGACTATTATCTGACCGGAAACGACGGAGGCGTCTACGAGTCCTTCGACCGGGGCAAGAACTGGAAGTTCATGCCCAATTTGCCCGTAACCCAGTTCTATAAGGTCGCGCTCGATAACGCCACGCCTTTCTATAACGTCTACGGAGGCACCCCGGACAACTACAGCCTGGGAGGGCCGTCCCGGACAATCAGCCAGCACGGCATCGTCAACGCGGACTGGATTCAAACTCAGGGCGGCGACGGCTTTGAATCGGCCGTCGATCCCGAAGATCCGAATATCGTCTACGCCCAGTCCCAGCACGGCAACATCATCCGCTTCGATAAAAAGACCGGCGAAGGCATGGCCATCCAGCCCAAACCCGGAAAAGGCGAGGCCGAATACCGCTGGAACTGGGATGCCCCGCTTTTCGTCAGCCCCCATCTCCACACCCGGCTCTATTTTGCGGCCAATAAGGTCTTCCGGAGCGACGACCGGGGCGACTCCTGGACGGTCATCAGCGGCGACCTGACCCGCCAAATCGACCGGAACAAGCTGGAAGTTATGGGCCGGATTTGGCCGATGGACGCCGTGGCCAAGAACGCCTCGACGTCTCAATACGGCAACATCGTCGCCCTGGACGAGTCGCCGGTCGCCGAAGGCCTGCTCTACGCGGGCACCGATGACGGCCTCATCCAGGTCACCGAGGACGGCGGAGCCAACTGGCGGAAAATCGAAAAATTCCCCGGTGTTCCCGATCTGACCTATGTCAACGACATTATCGCTTCAAATCACGACCGGGGCACGGTTTACGCCGCCTTCAACAACCATAAACGGGGCGATTTCAAGCCCTACATCCTGAAAAGCGCGGATCTGGGCAAGACCTGGATGTCAATTTCTTCCGACCTGCCCGAGCGGGGCTCGGTTTATGCCCTGGCTGAAGACCATGTCCGCAAGGACCTTCTGTTCGCCGGAACGGAATTCGGCCTGTTTGTCACCCTCGACGGCGGGAAGCATTGGAAGAGAATGTCGGCCGGACTGCCGACCGTCATGGTCCGCGACCTGGCCGTCCAGAAGCGCGAGAATGACCTGGTTCTGGCCACCTTCGGCCGCGGTTTCTACATTCTCGACGATTACAGTCCGCTTCGGGAAATCGACCCGGCCGGGCTGGCCGCCGAAGCCAAGCTTTTCCCGGTGAAGGATGCCTGGATGTTCGTTCCGTCCCAACCGCTCGGAAGCCTCGGATCGCGCGACAAGGGTTTCCAAGGGGAAAGCTACTTCACGGTTCCTAATCCGCCGGTCGCCGCGGTTTTCACCTATTATTTGAAAAGCGCTCCCAAAAGCCTGGCCGAACTGAGAAAAGACAAGGACCCCAACACCTATCCCACGATCGAGCAGCTGAAAGCCGAGCAGGAGCAGGAGCCGGCGTACTTGATTTTCACCGTCAGCGACGAAGACGGCCAGGTCGTCCGCATCCTCCGCGAACCCGCCCGGAGGGGCGTCAACCGGGTGAATTGGGACATGCGCTATCCGGCCCTGACTCCGGCCAATCCGGCCCAGGCCTCGCCGGTTTCCTCGGGCCCTTCGAGCACTTTCGTCATCCCGGGGACCTATAAAATATCCCTGGCTTTGAGCGTGGACGGAAAGGTCAAGGAACTGGCCGGGCCGGTTCCCTTCAAGGTCAAAGCTCTGAGCGAGCTCTCGCTCCCGGCGGCCGACCGTGCGGAGCTGGCCGCGTTCCAGAAGAAAGTCCGAAAGCTGACTCATTCGGTCACCGCCGCCGCCAGCGTCCTCCGCGACCTGGGAACCCTCACCCAGAGCTACCGGGCTTCGCTCAAGAGCTTGACGGCGCCGCATCAGGACGTCCTGGATTCGATTAAAATCCTCGAGAAGAAGCTCGAAACCATCCAGATCAAGATGTCCGGCGACCGATTGGCGGCTACCCTGGACATGGAGACTTTTCCGGGAATCGCGAGCCGGATCGCCCGAATCGCCGGCGAACAGGGCCGCTCGTCTTCAGCCCCGACCAAGTCTCAGCGCGACGCCTACGCCATCGCCGAGGAGGAATTCGCCCCGGTGTATGCGGAACTCAAGAAGATTCTGGCCGAGGACGTCAAGGCGATCGAAAAGAAATTGGACGAACTGGGCGCGCCGTACACGCCCGGGCGGTTGCCCGACTGGAAATAGGTTACGGTCCTGTTTCCCTATTTTAAAATCGTGCCTTTGTCCACGGTTTTCACGGCGTTGAAGTTTGGGTCGGATCCGCCCACCACGTACAATGCG
>CAYPKX010000119.1:0-9318 GCA_964411395.1 uncultured Eubacteriales bacterium
GCACCTCTGTCCGGGCGGCGAGGGTTTCGGAGGCCGTCCCTTCGCCCTTTCCTGCGGCTTCCGGTTCGGCGGCCGCCGAACCGAAGGTGTTTGGCCCGTCTTTCCGCCCCCGCCGCCGCCGTTTCATCGCCCACGTCGACATTGACGCTTTTTTTGCCGCCGTCGAGGTTCTCCTCAACCCCGCCCTCAAGGGCAAACCGTTGATCGTCGGCGGCCTGCCCCACGAGCGGGGCGTGGCCTCGACCTGTTCCTACGAAGCCCGCCGCTACGGCGTCCATTCCGGCATGGCTCTCCGGACCGCGGCCAAACTCTGCCCTCAGGGGGTCTTCGTCCGGGGCAACTACCAGGTCTACCAGTCATTCTCGGAGAAGTTTTTCGACGTTCTCCGCCGCTACACCCCCGACGTCGAGGCGACCTCGATCGACGAGGCCTATCTCGACTTCACCCGCTGCAACCGGCTTTATGCCTCGTTTTCGGCCGCGGCCCGGGACCTCAAAGCCCAGGTCGAGCGAGAGACCGGCCTCTCGGTCTCGGTCGGGGTCGGGCCGAATAAGGTTTTGGCCAAGCTGGCCACGGCCCGGGCCAAGCCTGCTGGATTTTTCGAAATCGAAGCGGGACGGGAGGAGGAATTCCTCCGCGACGTCGAGATCGACCGCCTCCCCGGCATCGGTCCCAAAACCCAGGTCGTCATGCGGATGCTCAATATCCAAAAAGTGGGGGACCTCTGGGGCCTGCCCCAGTCGACGCTCCATTCGATCTTCGGCTTGGGCGGAGACGAGATCTATCTCCAGGCCCGGGGCATCGACAACCGGCCCCTGGTCACCGGGGGCGACCCCAAGTCCGTTTCCCGGGAGACGACGTTTCTCCACGACCTCTGGGAGCCCCGTCTTCTTCTGGCCCACCTGGCCTATCTCTGCGACCGTCTGACTCTGGCCCTCCGCCAGGGCCGTTTTTACGCCCACGTCATCGAGGTCAAGACCCGCTACGCCGACTTCCGGACCGAAATCCGGCGCCGGCTGCTCGTCGTCCCGCGCCGCGACATGACCGACGTCTACCGGATCGCCGAGGAGCTTTTCCTCGACCTCTGGGGCGGATCGCGCCTGCCCCTGCGGCTTGTCGGAGTCAAGGCCTCGGACCTCACCCGTCTCAAGCCGCTGTCGCTTTTCGAACCGTATTCCGACCGGCCGGAGCGGCTGGGCACGGCTCTGGACTCGGTCCGGGAGAAATTCGGCTTCGGTTCGGTCCTGACCATCCGGGAAAAGATGCTCGATGAAGTCTACCCGGAGGACCGGGACCGGGGATTCGTCCTCAAAACGGCCTCGTTGACCCGGTGACGCGGTGTTTGTCCCTCTGCGCGTCCATTCCGTCTTCAGCCGGGGCCGGGGAGGGGCGGCTGTCGACGAACTGGCCCGTGAGTTTGCCGGGCGCGGCCTTCCGGCCGGAGCCCTGACGGACGTCGGCAACATTTACGGCTGGCCGCAGTGGAAGCGGGCGGCGGCGGGCGCCGGCTTTGGGCCGCTCTTCGGCTGCGAGATCGACATCGGCGGTGAAACGCTTCTCTTCCTTGTCCGGACGACGGAAGGCTACGGCAACCTGATGGAGATCCTCAACCGCCGCCGGATCCGGGAAGGCGACGGTCTTGAGGGCCTGGTTATGATCTGGATTCCTTGGCCGAAGGAGGGCGGCCGGGGAAAGGCGGAGGATATCGACACCGGTGGGGGGACGCCGGTCGAGGCGAAAAAAAATCCGTCGCCGGCGCGGCTTGATATCGACGCTCTCTTTGCCTCCCTGAAGGACGGCCCGTCGGCCTCCGACCTCTATGTCGGCCTGGATTTTTTGAATGTCGATCGGGCCAAGGCTGCGGCGGAGGCCTTCCGCCTGCCCCTGGTCTGGGCCGGGCCGCTGAAATACGTCCGGGCGCCCGAGCGGCTTGTCCTCCTCCATGCCCTCGAAAAAAAAATCCCCTTCCCCCCGGTTTGGGAGAAGCTGCGCCGGACAGTCCGCCTGTTCGGGCCGGAGCAGGAAGCTCTGGCCCGGAAAAAATTCGGGACCGAAATCGATCCCCTCTTCCTCCGAACCCGGGACGTGGCCGAAAAATGCCGGTACGACTTCCGCGATATTGTCCCGCCGCTTCCGGCCGACCTGTTTTCCACGACGCTCAGGGACGAAGTTCAGCGACGGCTTCGATCGGCTTCCGGGCTGACCTGGACCGAGCGCGAGCGGGCTCTCCGGGAACTGGAGGTCGTCGAGCGTGCGGGCTTCGGGCCGTATTTTTTAATCGTCCACGACATCGTCGAGTTCGCCCGTAAAAACGGCATCCTCCACAACCTCAAGGGCTCGGGGGCCTCGTCGTTCCTGACCTGGCTTTTGGGAATCTCCCACATCAATCCGGTCGTCTTCGACCTCTACTTCGAGCGCTTCCTTAACAGCGGCCGCTCCGATCCCCCCGACATCGACCTCGACTTCGACTCCCGGCATCGCGACCGGGTCCTGGCTTATGTCCTCGAGCGTTACGGCCGGGGGCGGACCGGGGCGGCCTTTGTCTGCTGCCTGAAAAGCTATGGCGCCCGTTCGGCCCTCTATGAGACCGGCCGGGCTTTTGGCTTGCCCCCGGACGAAGCCCGGACCCTGAGCAAAAAAGCCCCGTACTACGAGACGCCGGAATTCATGAAGAACAAATCCGCCCCGGCCGGTTACCTGGACATCTGGCGGGCGGCCTCGGAACTGGCCTGCGTCCATCACGAGATCGCCCTCCACGTCGGCGGGATTATCTTCACCCCGTCGCCGGTGGACCGTTACCTGCCGCTGGAGACCTCGGCCAAGGGGCTCCTGATGTCCCACTATGACCGGGACGCGGTCGAAGACCTCAAGCTCATCAAGCTCGACCTTCTTTCCATCCGAGGCCTGGCTGCGATCTCCGAGACGAAAACCGGTCTCGGCCTCGGATCTCTGCCGCCCGACGATCCGGCCGCCTACGGCCTGCTCAAGAAGGCGGCGACGATCGGCTGCTTCCAAGTCGAAAGCCCGGCGATGATGAATTTGCTCCGGCGGATGCAGCCGGGCAACATGGATGATCTGACCCAGGCCCTGGCCCTCATCCGTCCCGGTCCGACCGAATGCGGGGTGAAGGAGAACGTCCTCCGGGCCCGGGAGAGCCGGGGGACGTACCGCGACCCGTTTCTCGACCGGATCCTGCCCGAGACGGGCGGTTTGCTGCTGTACGAGGAGCAGGTCATGCAGATCGCCGAGCGGGTTGCCGGGATGCCGCCGGGGGAGGGCGACCTCCTCCGCCGGAGCCTCAAGCGGCGGAATGGGTCGGCCCCCAATCCTGACAAGGAGAGATTCTCAAAGGGGGGCCGGGCCCGCGGCTACTCGGCGGGCGAGGTCGATAAGCTTTGGCAGATGATGGAGACCTTCTCCTCCTACGCCTTCAACAAGGCCCACAGCGCTTCCTACGCTTTCATGGCCTACCAGGCCGTTTACCTCAAGGCTCGCCATCCCGTCCCGTACCTGACGGCCGTTCTGAATGCCGGAGGCGGCTACTATATGACGTCCGCCTATGTCGAGGAGGCCAAACGCCTGGGCCTTGCCGTCCTCGGGCCGGACATCAACAAGAGCGGGCCGGGATTCACCGTCGAGGGGGAGGCGATCCGGGTGGGATTCGGCTCGATTAAAAGCCTGTCGGACAAGATGGTTGAACGGATTTTAGACGAGCGGGCGGCCGGGGGGGGCTTTGCCTCGCTTCAGGATTTTCTGGCCCGGGTTTCGGCCGGCCGGGCGGAGCTTTTCCTCCTGGTCAAGGCCGGCGTCTTCGATTCGATCGAAGCCCGGCGGACACGCCAGGTCCTCCGCTACGTCCAGGGGATCGAGGGCATCGAGCCGCCGGGAGACATCGAGCCCCGGGAGAAAGCCAAGCTCCTCGTGGAGTCGCTCGGCTTCAGCCCGGGAGCGGATTCCCTGGCCCTCTATGAGGGCAAGCGCCCCGACCTCCGCATCCGCGACCTGCGGAAGAAAGGAGGGGAGAAAGTGGAGCTTGTCGTCCGGGTCGTCGACGCCCGGGGGAAGAAGGTCCGCGACGGGATCAAGTACTTTTTCCTCTTCGAGGACGAGACGGGGACGTTGGAGGGTGTGGGCGACCGGATGTGCCTGACGATGGGGGAGCCGCCCGTCTGCTGCCTCCGGGGCGAGCCCCGGGCCGACGGCCGGGGCGGGGTCAAGATCCAGAACTGCGAGTTTCTGCGGGCGTTCTAACCTGAATTATTCCTAAAAATTCTCATGATTCAAATGATCATTCTGTATTCAAAAGATAAGAAAAGCGAGGTTTTTCCCTTTTTTGCCGAGGTCCCGTCCTTGATCGAGAAAAGATCCTTGCCGGCCATAGTCGCCGGCCGGCCTCCGATCGGAATTGACATCTCCTGGTTTCTTTCATATGAATGAGGATGTCATGATGACAATTTGGGGAAACCGGTTCTGATGTCATGAGAAAAGCCGGGCCGGAACCTGGGCTTGTTACGATCTTCATCGCCGTTTTTTGCGCAGTCGGGTCGACGGTTTCCTCGGATGGAGCACGGATTCCCCTATCGGATAAAACAGCTCTGGCTGAGGCTTTAAGCATAAAAATCGAATGGGGTGAGGATCTTTGGCCGGGGTTCGGGGGAATGGAGATCCCCGTCATCATTTATGACGATGATTTCGAATATCTCTTCGGCGAACCGAATCCTCCGGCGCCGTGGGAAATCGTCGAGAGCGACGATTTTCTGGGAAATCCCTATTTCCGCCGTCCGGCCGTCAGCCCCCAGTCCTTTGCCGTCGACCTGGGCCGGCGATGGGCCGGGAGTCTCTCCTCCTTGAGCCGGATGAAACGAAAGATTCCCATGAGACTGGACCCGGAATGGTACAACCTCGGGCTCATTCACGAAATCTTCCATGCCTTCCAGGCCGAATCCGCGCCGAAGGCCTTTACCGCGGCCCGGTCTGCTTATGCCCTGGAATCCCGATATCCGTTCCAGGACAAGGAGTTCGCCGCCGCCTGGAACGCCGAAGGCGCGGCCCTGTCAAAGGCGATGAAAGCGAGCGGGCGATCTGAAATCCGGGCGGGGGCGGACGAATTCCTCAGGACCCGGGACGCCAGACGAAAAGCGGCCGGATTAACGGATGATCTGATCAATTTTGAACGAAGGCTCGAATGGCTCGAGGGTTTGGCTAAATATGTCGAAATCCGGGCCGATGAATTGGCCGTGGCCCGGTCCGATCAAGAGTCGTACGCCCGATACCGAAACGGGCTCCATTTCCTCGTTCAGGCCGATTTCGCCCGCTTGGATAAAGCCCTGGGACGCCAGAACGGAGACCTCCGCTTCTATCTCAGCGGAATGGCGATGGCCCGGTTGCTGGACCGGTTGGACCCGAATTGGAAAACAAAAGCGTTAAAAGAAAATGGGATGATCGAGGATCTCCTGAGGTCCGCGCTCGAATAAGCCCGACTCTCGTTGCCGCCTTTGTCCAACTTTTCTGAATCGTGACGGCGTAAGTCTTTCGCTTTTCTCCCGGTCATCCGGATTCCTTTCCTTTTGACTCCCCGCCGGAATGCGACTATATTTCGGGTCTCATCGGAGGAGAGACTCATGAACGTCCTCGAAGCCATCGAAGCCCGACGCGCTTACCGATCCCTCGCACCGGCGGACATCACCCCGGATCTTATAAGGGACCTGGCCCGCTGCGCCCAGCTGGCTCCTTCCTGCAATAACAATCAGCCCTGGCGGTTTGTCTTTGTTCACGGGAAGGAAGACCTCGAACGGTTCCACCCGGCCCTCAGCAGTCCCGGGAACAACTGGGCCCGGGCCGCCTCTCTCATCGTGGCCGTCTGCAGCCGGAGAGAAGACGACTGTCTCATCAAGGACCGGGAATATCATCTCTTCGGTGACGGCCTGGCGACGGCTTTCCTCCTCCTCCGGGCCACGGAGCTGGGCCTGGTGGCCCATCCGATCGCCGGATACAGCCCGAAAAAAGCGCGGGCGATTCTCGGCATCCCGGACGACTATCAAGTGATCACCCTGGTGAATATCGGCAAGCGCGCCGCGGAGATCAGCCCGGACCTTTCCCCCAAGCAGATCGAGCAGGAATCGACCCGGCCCGAGCGCAAACCGCTGGCTGAATTCGCCTTTGATAACCGCTTCGGCCGTTCGCTTGAGGAGGAGAAAAAATGACGCGGGGAACCTGGATCGCCCTCATCGCCGGGACGGCTTTTCTTCTTGTTTTCAGCTGGATTTCCTCGATCCGGGAGAAGCGATACCATGGCTATCCCCGGTTTTTCGCTTTCGAAAGCGTCCTGGTTCTCGTCCTCTTCAATCGGCCCGTCTGGTTTCGCGATCCGTTTTCCCTTTCCCAGATTTTTTCCTGGGCGTTTCTCCTTGTCTCGATCGCCGTCGTTTCCGCCGGTTTCCTCGCCCTCCATCGTTTCGGCCGCCCGCAGGGGCGAAATTTCGAAAAGACGACGCGTCTGGTGAACCGGGGAATTTTCCGTTTCATCCGCCATCCGATGTACGCGTCCCTGATTTATATGGGAATCGGCGTGTTTCTCAAAGGAAGGAGGCCGGTAACAGCGGCTCTCCTGGCCGGCGACCTGGCGGCCTGTTGGATCACGGCCCTGATGGAAGAGCGGGAGATGAAGAGCAAATTCGGGGACCAATATCTCGCGTATATGAGGAAGACGAAGCGCTTTGTTCCTTTTCTGATTTAAAAGAAATTACTCGTCTTTTTTATCGAACAGGTCCAACTGGCCTTTGCGGATGCGGTCGATGATCTCCTCGAGGATGGGGTATTGTTTGAGGAGCCCCTCCGGGACTTCGAGCTTTTTCCCGCTGGTCAAATTTTTAATTTGGAGGGCGTTGGCCAGAGCCTGTCCGCGATAGTGGTTGTTGGTGACGATGTAGATCCGGTCCGTCGAGTGTCCCAATTCCTTGATCCGGCCGACCCATTCCTCCAGTTCCGATTTGGCATAGAGATAATTATATCGGGCGTCGCGGCCGGCGTCCTGCCGGAACCAGTCGGCATAATTGCGGCCGTGGAGGCGGACATACGCCAGGCGCGGAGTTGTGACGATCGCCGTCGGGCGAAGCGACTTCCCAATGACGGGTTGGTCGATGTTGCAAAACGCGACGCGGGAAGCTTTTAGAAAATCGAAAAAGGCCGGGTCCTCGAAGGTCCCATGCCGAACTTCCAGGGCGAGAGGATAGCCGGAGAACAGGTCGAACAAACCGGCCAGGTATTCCCGGTGCGGCTCGGTGTTGCGGTACGACCAGGGGAACTGGAGGAGGAGGGCGGCCAGCTTTCCGGCTGCGGCGATCGGATCGACCGCTTTCTTGAAGAGGTCGACATCCTCGACTTTAAAGTCCTTCCGTTCGTGGGTGAAAACCTGATGGAGCTTGACCGCGAATTGAAAATCCGGCCGGTCCGAAACGGCCCGGACCCATCCTTCGACCATCGAGACGGACGGCGTTCGGTAGAAGGTGCTGTTGACCTCGACGCCGTCGATGAAGCGGGCGAGATAGGCCAGGGGATGGAGGCGGCGCGGTTTGGCGGCATAGACGGTCTCCTCCCAGTCCTCATAGCTCCAACCGGCCGGGCCGACCCAGATTTTTGCCATCGCCGTCTATTTTAACCCGGATGATTCAAATAAATCCAAATGCCGCCGCCCCTCCAGGCGATGGCCTTGCCGGGGCGGGAGTCGAGGAGGCCCCGGGGCGAAGATCGACGGAGACTCTGCGGCCGCCGGGTTTCGGCGTCGCCTCATCGAGAAGAATTCAACTCGTGGAAAAGGGTCCGACCCGATAACCGCCGGTTGAGGTCGGGAGGGCGGCGAGACTTGATCCCCGGCCGAAGATATGGGATAAAAAACGCATGAGCGTCGCTCTTGACTTCAGCCGGGCCCGGGAACGGATCCGAAAAGACATCGTCCGGACCCCTATGGAATACTCGACTCCTCTTTCGCGTTTGACCGGCGCTCGAGTCTTTGTCAAGTGGGAAGCGGCCCAGGTGACCGGTTCCTTCAAATTCCGCGGAGCTTTAAATAAAGTCCGCTCGCTCTCGGCGGCGGAGAAGCGGGCGGGGGCGATCTCCGCTTCCACCGGAAACCACGGGTTGGGCGTCGTCCGGGCGGCCGCCATGGCCGACATGCCGCTCGTTCTTTATCTTCCCCGATCCGCGGCCGCGGCGAAAATCGCCAAGCTGAGGACCGCCGGGGCCGAGATCGAATTTCACGGCGCGAGCTGTGAGCGGGCCGAAATCGCCGCCCGGCGGGCTGCGACCGCGGCCGGCCGGACCTTTATCTCTCCTTACAACGATCCCGAGATCATCGCCGGACAGGGAACGATCGGCTTGGAGATTCTTGAGGATTGCCCGGAGGCGGAAGCGGTCTTTGTCCCGATCGGCGGGGGAGGATTGATCGCCGGGATCGGCGCTTGTCTCAAGCTCCGGAATCCGCGGATTCGGATCGTCGGGGCGGAGCCGTCGGCATCAGCCTTCATGCAGGCTTCCTTTTCCGCCGGGCGTCTCGTTTCCATCAAGGAGGGCCGGACACTGGCCGACGCGGTCGCCGGAGGCATCGAACCGGGATCGATCACTTTTCCTCTCTGCCAGGCTTATGTCGACGAAATTCGGCTTGTCGGAGAGGCCCGCCTCAGGGAAGCCCTGAAGCTGTTTGGCCGCTTCCACAAGCGCCGCATCGAAGGGGCGGGCGGATTGCCCCTGGCCGCCCTCTTGAAATTTGCGCCGGCGTTCCGCCGGAGGACGGTCGTTCTGGTTGCCAGCGGCGGGAACATCGACCCGATTCTTTGGACCCGTCTGACGGGTCTCAAATAGAGGCCTGAGCTTTCCCTGTCTCATCCTTTTTTCAGGGTTTGCCGCCTGATCATATCCTTCATTCATCACGCCTTCCTTTTTCCCCGAGGGAGGGGAAAATCAGGGCCTTTATTCCTCTGAGTTCGGCTTTCTTCGACCGGGAGCGTCGACCGGTCAGGGTCGGGGGATCGAGAGCGGAGAAAAGACCGGCCGCCCGCGCCCGAGGCGAACGGCGGATCTGATGGCCCGATGGGTCCAGTCGGTGGCGGCTTCGGCTGCGGCGGTCAGGTCTCCCGTTCGAACAAGAAAACCGAGCAGGGCGGCGGAAAAAAAACAACCGGTCCCGTGGACGTCCCGCCGGATTCTTTTGTGCCCGAATAAAACCGTCCGGAAACCGTCATAGAGCAGGTTGACCGGGTCGCCGGTGAGATGTCCGCCCTTGATAAGACAGGGGACGCCCGACCGGTCGAAAATCCGAGCGCC
>CAYPKX010000120.1:0-9295 GCA_964411395.1 uncultured Eubacteriales bacterium
GGTCCTCCTCAACCTGTTCCGAAACGCAACCGAATCGGTCGGAACGGGCGCGCGGATCGTCATCTCGGCCGACGCCGTCGAGGACAGATCCGGCCGGCGCCTCCGTCTCCGCGTATCCGACAACGGCCCCGGCATCCCGGAAAAAGACTGGGAAAACGTCTTCGAGCCCTTTTTCACGACCAAGTCCTGGGGCATCGGCCTCGGACTGGCCAACGCCCGAAAACTGATCGAGCTCCATCGAGGCACGATCCGGGTCGTCGCCAAACGAAGCCCGGGTACGGCCTTCGAAATCCTCATCCCTCTTACGAGTGAAACATGAAATCCATCCTGATTATCGACGATGATCCCCTGATCCGGAAAACGATCAGCTCCCACCTCAGCCGACAGGGTTTTGAAACCCGCCTCGCCGAGGACGGCGGAAGCGGTCTGGAAGCTCAGGCCGGGCACAACCCGGACCTGATCCTTCTCGACGTCCGCCTGCCCGACCTGGACGGCCTCGAGGTCCTCCGCCGGATCCGGGAAAAGTCTCCCCGGGCGGTGGTCGTGATCATGACCGCCTATGACGACATGAAGACGACGGTCGAAGCGGTCAAAAGCGGCGCCTTCGAATATCTGGTCAAACCGCTTGATTTTGTCGCCCTGGACCTGACGGTCGAGAAAGCCTTCAAGGTCAAAGCCCTCGAGGAAAAGGTCGATTACCTCGTTTCCGAGATGCAGAAGGAATACCTGATCGACAATATCATCGGGCGTTCCCCCCAGATGCGGGATGTCTTCAAGCTGATCGGATCGGTCGCCGGATCCCGGACCAATGTCCTGATCCAGGGCGACAGCGGAACCGGCAAGGAACTGGTGGCCAAAGCCATTCACTATAACAGCCCCTGGCAGGAAGAGCCGTTCATCGTCATCAACTGTTCGGCCATCCAGGAGACGCTCCTCGAGAGCGAGCTGTTCGGCCACGTCAAGGGGGCGTTTACCGATGCCGTCTCCGAGACCAAGGGAAAATTCGAGATCGCCGGCAAGGGAACCCTGTTCCTGGACGAAATCGGCGACGTCTCGCCCAATCTCCAGTCCAAGCTTCTTCGGGTCATCGAAAGCCGCGACTTCATGAAGGTGGGAGGGGAAAAAGTCCTGAAAACCGACGCCCGGATCATCGCCGCTACCAATCAGAACCTCCGGGCTCTGATCGAAAGCGGCCGCTTCCGGGAGGACTTGTATTACCGGCTCAAGGTTGTTGAGATCCGGCTGCCCTCGCTTCGCGAACGGAAGGAAGATATCCCCGATCTGGTCGCTTATCTCCTGGAAAAAATCAACCGGGACCTGCGCAAGAACGTTCGGAAGATTCCTCCGGAGGTGATGGCCACCCTCATGGACAATACCTGGAGGGGCAATGTCCGGGAATTGGAGAACGCCCTGATCCGGGCGGTAATTCTGGCGAAGGGGGACGTGATTTTAAACGAAAACCTCCCCCTGGAAATGGATGAGAGGAAGCCGTGTTCCCGGGAGCTCGTCTCGCTGGAACAGGTCGAGAAAGACTATATCCAATATGTTCTGACCGCGGTCAAGGGATCAAAAACCAGGGCCAGCCAGATCCTCGAGATCAGCCGGCCGACGCTGGATAAGAAAATCAAGGATTATAACTTGACGGTTTAGGCGGGGTCCGGCTTTTTACCCTGATTATAAAGTTCTCTTACGGAATCCGGGCCGGTTCCGGTTCCGGGCGAGGGGCGCCCCCCTGAAAATGAAAGTAGAAAATGGCACGATAATTGCATTAATATGGGTGCATTCATAATAAAGCGTGCTTATAAAGGATCGTGATCATGGCCACCAAGAAAATCGTCATCGTTGATGACGAAGAGTCGATTCGGAAAACGTTCTTTCTCATCCTCAAGAAGACCTATAAAGTCTTCCTGGCGAAAAATGGCGCCGAGGCGGCGGCCCGGCTTAAAAGCGGTTCGGCCGACCTGATGATCGCTGATTACCGGCTTCCCGATATGACCGGCCTCGAGCTCGTCGAATCCGCCCGCCGGGCGGGTTATAGCGGTGAGGTCATCATGATTACCGCGTTCGCCGAACAGATCGAGCCCGATACGCTGGCTCGCCTCCGGATCAGTCACTTCTTCGCCAAACCGCTCGACCTCAACGCCCTCAACCGGTCGATCGCCTACCTCCTGAACAAGGACGAATTTGTCGCCGGCCGCCCGGCCTGATTTCTAAAGAGAATTTATATCCCGGCGTCCGGCTCCGTGTCGGGCGAGGTCCCGTTCGGTTCCTTCGGTCCGGAAGGGGCCGCTGTGCTAGAATATCGGCACGATGAAGGCCGTGGTCGTCCGTCTGCTCGTTTTCCTGTTTATCCCGGGTCTTCTGTCGGCGCCGGTTTCCGGTCAGGGATCGGCCGCGAAGCCCGCGGTCATCCGTGTGCCCGGGGATCATCCGCTGATCTCTCAGGCGATCCGCGCATCCAGGGATGGCGATGTCATCGAGGTCGCCGACGGATTTTATTTCGAAAAAAACGTCGTTATCGATAAAGCCGTCACCCTTCGATCGAAAAATATCTACGGCGCGGTCATCTACGGCTCGGACGAAGCGGCCGAGGCGATCTTCCTTGTCCGGGCGGCCTGCCGGATCGAGGGCTTTGTTCTCAAAGCCGCCCGGACCGGCCTCCTCCAACGGGACAGTCCGGATGTCGGCTGGGAGGGGCGGAGCCTGGCCTTGTTCGGAATGGAACGGGCGGTGGCCGTCGATGACCCGAATCACCGTTGGGGCGCGGCCCGCCTTGTCGACGTGGTGGTCGTCGGATGCCAATGCGCCTTCGTCACAAACGATGCCCGAAGCATGGATGTGTCCCGAGCCCTGGCGGTAAATGTCGAGAGCGTCTTCGTCGGCTCGAACCATCTCTCGTTCAACGCCCGCGACATCGTCGCCTTGAACTGCCGGGCCCTGACGAGCGAGCGCGGGGGTGCCAAGCTCCCGCCTCCAGCGACCGATCGCGTCTCTCTGGAACCCCGGATTCACTCTTTCAATTCCGAGGGGAGAAGTCCGAGCGGGGAGACGTTGCCGCGGGTTCTCAACCGCATTTTTCAGGCGGTGGCCAATGATCCGGCGTATCCCGATGTCCAGGGCCGCCGTCGCGAAGCTCTGCTCCTTCTTGTCATCGGCGATCTTTTTTACCGGAACGGCAACATGTCGGCTGCGGCCGATCATTACCTCCGAGCCCAGAAAACGGACCCGGCCAAGCCGGGGGGCGATGTGATCTGGCGAACCCTGCTCGGTTTGGCTTCGGTCGCCGAAGCCCGGGATCATTATTCCGATGCTGTCGCCTATCTCATGAAAGCGGTGGAGATTACCGAGAGAATCGGCGCGACGATCCCCGTCCAGGCCTTTCAAAGAGGATTCCGCGGAGATAAGATCGGCATCTATGAAAATCTGATCGGCCATTTGATCGACCTCCACCGGGCCGAGCCCGGCGGGGGATATGGCCGGGATGCTCTCTGGTATGCCGAAAAATCCCGGGCTCGCGGCTTCATGATCGGCCTGACCCTGCTCAATCCGGCGGCGGAATCGTCCGACCTCAAGGCCTTGAGGTCGCGGTCAAAAGAGCGAAGCCGGGATGTCTCGCGTTTCCAGATTTCGCTCCAAGATCCTGACCTGCCCGCGGAAAGAAGAAATGAGCTCCTGGACCGGCTGGAGCGGACGGAGCGCGACCGCTCGGCCCAGATTCTCGACATGAGGCGCCGGGATCTCGAATCGGGCCGGTTTCAGTTTCCCGAGCCGTTCCGGGCGGAGGACATCCGGGCCCGGCTTCTCGGGCCAGGGGCCGGGCTTTTGGAATATGTTCTCGGAGAGAGGAATTCCTATGCTTTTCTGCTGACCGCCGACGGGCTGGATACGGCCGTTCTGCCTCCGGCCGATGAACTTCGTCCGCTGGTCTCCCGGTATTTGCAGTTCCTGACGCTGAGGGAAACCGGGGAGTTCCGGGGCTGGGAGGGCGGCCGGATCCTGACGCGCATACTCCTCGATCCGTTTCGCACCCGGCTTGCGAACGGGATTAAATCCCTGGTGATCGTTCCCGACGGGGCCCTCCATTATCTCCCGTTCGAAACCTTGCTCTCTCCCCTCGGGGGGAAGGAACGATTTCTGGTCGAGGATTTGGAAATCGCGTATGGCCCGTCCGCTTCGGGCCTCATCCGTCTGGCGGAGCGGCCGGCCCCGACGGCTTTTCCGAAGGATTTTCTGGGATTTGCCAACACCCGGGCCCGGGTCGTCTTTGGTTTTTCGGAAAAAACGAGAATTCCGTTTTTCGAGCTTCCCTTCGGCGTCAAGGAAATCCGGGCGATCCGCGATCAGTTTCCGCGGTCCCGGACTCGGGCGGTTTGGGGAGATGAAGCCCGGGAAGACGTGTTCAAGTCTCTGCCACTTTTCGAATTTCGGATCATTCACCTCGTCGCCCACGGATTTTACGACGACCGGAACTGGCAGCGTTCCGCGCTTCTGCTCCAACCCGACGGCAACGGCCTCGAGGACGGATTTCTCCAGGCCAACGATATTTATGAGCTGAAGCTCCGGCCCGAGCTCCTGGTGCTTTCGGGATGTCAGACGGGAACCGGGTATCTGCAAAAGGGGGAGGGATTGACCGGTCTCGCTTCGGCCTTTTTCTATGCCGGGGCCCGCTCGATCTTAATGAGCCTGTGGAACATCAACGATAAAGCCGCCTCGGTCTTCATGGCCTCTTTTTACCGGCACTTTACGGCCGGAAGGGGCAAGGCGGCCTCTCTGCGGCAGGCCAAGCTGGACATGTTGAAATCTTCCTTCCGCCATCCGTATTATTGGGCCCCGTTCATTCTTCAGGGGCAGTGAGATCGGAGCGGGCCCGGCTACTCCATTTCGAAATGCCGGACGGTCCGCCGGATAATGATCCCCTCGTCATTGACCGCGTCCACCGTCCAGATATACGTCCGTCCCGATTGCAGGACGGGCTTCACTTCGGCGGGAAGAAGAATCCAGGGATTGAAGGTCGTCTGGGCGGAAAGAAGGCGGAGATCCTCGTCGATCAATTCATATCTGTACGACTCGCCTTCGGCCGCGGGCTCCCAGACGAACAAAAGCGGCGGGGCGAGGATGCGTCCGGAGGGCAGGGCCGCGACATCGGCGGCTTCTCCCCGGATGGAAAAGCCGTCTTCCCGAGGGAGAAGGCCGGGGCGAAAAACAACGGCCAGGAGGATCGCGGCGGCGGAACCGGCGGCAGCCATCCACCCGATGGCCCTTTTGCGCCGAGCGGTTCCGGTCGCCCGCAGTTCTCTCCTGATTTCGCGGCGACTGGCCCGGGCCAGCGGGCGCAAGCGACGGGCGTCTTTCCGCAGGGCGGAGTCGACATCAAGAAGAATCCTGAATTTTGTCCGGCAATCAGGACATGTCCGGAAGTGATCCAGCAACGCTTCATTCTCGGGCCGGTGGGATTTTTCCAGACACAATTCCAGGAGCCGTTCGTCCGTCGGGCAAACGATTTCCTCCGCCCCGACCGGATTGTCAATCATACCCAATCACCATAATCGGACGCCCCCCCTCGTCGCGGCGCGATTTTCTTTTCATCTCCTCCACCCCCCGATAGAAGATATGCCTGACCTTCGAATGGCTCCAGCCGAGATGTGCGGCGATGTCTTTCGTACTCAGGCCGATTAAATAGAGCCGGAAAACACGCCTCCGGCCCTCCGGGAGGGATTCGATCATCGCCTCGATCCAACGCCGGGTGTTTTTTTGCTCGAACAGTTCTTCGGTCGAAACGGCCCCGATCAGGGCATCGACTTCGGGCCGCTCCTCAGGCCGGGCGATCAACTCCATCGGACCCCGTTCAGCAAGAAGGTCGAGTGCGGTGGTATAAGCCGCCCTCCATATGTAAGACCGGAGGTTATCGATTTTTGTCCCGTTTTCTACCGCCCTCAGGATCTTGATCATCACGTCCTGGGAAATATCTTCGCCGTCGTCCTGGCTCAATGACGAGCATCGGGTTCGGATGACTTGCCGCACGGTTTGAGTGACCTCTTCCAGAAACCGTTTTGTTTTTAGGGGATTGAAGTTATCCGGCATATTGATCCTGTGAACAGAGCCCATCTTATTGATAATGAAGGCTGATTTCAAGACCCCGGGCTTCCCGTTCGCAAGCATTCGTCATTTTTTCCTGAAAGGGCGGGACAAAATCAAGAAAAACAAGGTCTTAGGTAATGAGGGAGCCGAAAAAAGGATGGGGCGCTCCAGTCCAGCCTCAAGCACCCCGAGGAAATCAGTCGGAGGGGTGCGTCTTTCTGAAAATCCCAGCTCGCTGCAGCGATAATTTACGTCTTTTTAAGAAAGTTTACGCCGTCGATGGATTGTTGCCCGGAAATTTGTCTCCATATGGGGAGAAATTTTCACTTTCTCATAGTCTTTTTGGCACGAATTGTGCATTTATCAGGGCAGGCACCTAAAGAGTGCCTTCCCATATATCCTTCAACTCTCTTCCTTTCAGTGGGGAGGCGGAAGAAGCCCAAGCTTCCGCCTCTTTTTTTTTGGCTCCATTGGTCATTTCGGGCGGCATCTTGCCTGGATGACATCCGACGGCTAGAATACGCGCGTGGATCTCCTGATTCTCGATCTCATCATCCTGGCCGGGTTTATCGGCATGCTCCTTGTCGAGAAGGCGATCCTCGGCCGTGGCCGCCGCAGGGTTTCTTTAGTCATCTGCGTCACCGGAACCCGGGGGAAATCGACGGTGACCCGGCAGATCGCCTCCGCCCTCCGGGCCTCCGGCCGAAGGGTTTTAAGTAAGACAACGGGTTCCAAACCCATGTTGATCTTTCCCGACGGATCGGAACGCGAAATCATTCGTCCCGGCTTGCCCTCGGTTCTGGAGCAGAAGAGAGTCCTGGCCCTGGCCTCCCGGCTGAAGGCGGATACCCTCGTCGCTGAGATGATGAGCATCGGACCGGAGTGCCTGGCGGTGGAATCCGGAAAGATCCTTCAGCCGGATTATCTCGTCGTCACCAATGTCCGCCTGGATCACGAGGAAGAAATGGGTGGGACGGTCGAGGCCGTAGCCGGGGCCATGGCGGCCGCGGTCTCCCGGCGGAGCGTCGTTTTAATTCCGGAGGACGAAGCCCATCCGGCTTTTGACCGGGCCGCCGCGGCCGGGGGCTGCCGGATCGTTCGGTTGGCTTCGGACGGCGAACAAGATCCTCTTCCGGGCTTTGATTATCCGGATAACGTCCGGCTTTCGCTCGCCGCGGCGCTTCATCTCGGCCTCGATCGAGACACATCCTTGAAGGGAATCGCTTCCGCCCGGCCCGATTTCGGCGGGCTTAAAATCTGGTCGCTGATTTCCCCTGTTTCCGGTCTAACCTGGGAATTCGCCGGGCTGTTTGCCGCCAATGAGCCGGAGTCCACCCGGATGGCTCTCGTGCGGGTCAGAGAGCGGCTTCCTTTCTCGGGGAAGACCTCGATCGTCTTATTGAATCTCCGGGCCGACCGGGCCTCAAGGACCCGGCGGTGGCTTTCGGCCCTCGAAACGGGTTTTTTCTCGGGTTTTGACCGGGTGATCTTTATCGGCGAGCAGGCCTCGGCCCTGGGCCGGCGGCGCATACGTCGGAAAGAAGGAGGTCCCGAGATCGGGGCGATTCCGGGCCGGACGTCGGGCCGGGTGATGTCCTCGCTCTGGACGATGTCCGGCGGAGAAACCGTCGTCGTCGGAGTCGGAAACATCGCCGGAATAGGACGGGAGCTTGTCGAATTCTGGAGTGATCGGGGGACAATCGTCGCATGTTGACCACGATTTTGATCGGGCTTCCGGTCGCCCTTTTAACGGCCGAAATCGCCGGCGTTCTTCCCGGCGGGTTGATCGTACCGGCTTTTTTAGCCCTGTACGTGGAGCAACCGGTCCGGATTGCGGCGACCCTGGCGGCCGCCTTTGCCGCTCTCGGACTTTACCGGGCGGCGGCCCGGTATGTTCTTCTCTTCGGCCGAAGGAGATTTATTTTTCTCCTTCTGGCCGGCGCCCTTGTCGGGCAAGGCTGGTTATTGCTCTGGCCGCGTTTGATCCCGGCGACGATCGATTTGCGGGTGATCGGTTGGATCATCCCCGGACTTCTGGCCAATAACCTCGCCCGGCAGAATATCGGCCGGACGTTGGCCGCCATGACGGCGGCGACCGGGTTGACCTACGGTGTGGCCAAGCTGATCGCCTTGTTTTAATAGCGATGAGATCCTTCTTCCGGCCTTTGAACGTCCTGGCGGCCTGGAGCCTGGTTTTCGTCCTGGCCGTCTGGATTTCGCCCCCCCGCGGTTCCGGGAATTCCGACACGGACGCCGGCCGGGCCGTGACTCTCATGTCCCGGGCGATCGACGTCCTCCGGCAGCACCGTGAAAAAAACGGACCTCCGATCGACGCCCGCTTCGACCTCAACCGGACGGGCCTGGTCGGGGTCGAGTTTTCCCCGATTACGACCTCGCTCGGTCTATTGGAAGCAAAACGGACGACGACGAATCCGGAATTTGCCGGAGCCATTGTCCGGATGTACCGGGAGGCCGGGCTGGTCCGGGGAGATTTCGTCGCCCTCGGGGCCTCGGGTTCTTTCCCGGGATTGATTTTGGCTTCGCTCTGCGCAGCGGAGTCGCTCGGGCTTCGGCCGCTCGTCATTTCCTCCCTGGGAGCCTCCAATTGGGGAGGTAATCACCCCGACTGGACCTGGCAGGAAATGTCCGACGGCCTTCTCGCTGCGCGTATCATCCGCAATGCTCCGATCGCTTATTCTCTCGGGGGGGACCGGGATATCGGGGCCGATATGAAGGCCGAAGGCCGCCGGATTCTGGAGGAGAAGATCGGTTCTTCCGGCCGGCCGTTCCTCCGGGCTTCGGATTTGAAATCGGCCGTGGAAGCTCGGCTCACCCTTTACGAAAAGGGCGCGGGGAATCGCCCGATCAAAGCGTTCGTCAACATCGGGGGGAGTTACGTCGATATGGGGACGGACGGAGAGATCCTCAAGCTCCGGCCGGGCTATAATCCGGCCGCTGAGATCGCCGTTCCCCCGGTCCAACGGAGGGGCTTGATTCAGGAGATGGCCCGGCGGGGAATTCCGGTCATCCATCTTTTGTACGTCAAGGGGCTGTGCGACCGGTACGGCTTGCCCTGGGATCCCTTTCCATTGCTCCGGCCGGAGGCCTCCGGGGCCGTGCCGTCCTCTTCCCGATCTCCCCGGCCGATTTTCCTGATCATCTATCTCGCCGGAATGTTTCCCGGACTGGTTTGGCTTGCCCGGTCCCGTTCGCGTCT
>CAYPKX010000121.1:0-9247 GCA_964411395.1 uncultured Eubacteriales bacterium
CAACTATCCCATACCCGGGGCCTGCCTGTCAAAAACGAGTCAAGGCCATTTGATTTTACCCGAAAATTCCGATACGTTGAACCCGGACGTCCGCGGCCTCCAGGGCCAAAGGAGAAGGCCACATGAAGCCTGCCCCCGTTTCCGCGATGATTTCCATCGGCGTCTTCGCTCTGGCCGGAATGGCCTGCGGCCCCAGGCCTCCCGACGGCCCCGTCGCGGCTTCCGTATTCTTGAATTTCCAATCTCCGCCGGCCGAGTACCGGAGCGCGCCGCTGTGGGTCTGGAACGACCGGGTCACCGTGGAGCAGATCGACGAGCAGATGGCCGATTTCAAGGCCAAGGGAATCGGCGGGCTTTTCGTCCACCCCCGGCCGGGGCTGATTACGCCTTACCTGTCGGAGGAATGGCTGGCGCTCTTTACCCGCGCCGTCGAGACGGGACGCAAGCTCGGATTGAAGGTCTGGATTTATGATGAGAATTCCTACCCCTCGGGCTTTGCCGGAGGACATGTCCCCGCGGCCTTGCCCGAGGCCGTCCGATCGGGGCTGAGAATGAAGAAGGCCGACGCGCCTCCCCGCCCGGCTGATCCGGCGCCGCTTCTCGTCCTTCGCCGCACGGGAAACGGATTCGAAGACGTGACCGCCCGTCTCGGGTCGGAAGCGTTCGGTCCGGGCGACTACCGTGTTTTCGATATCGTCCGGCAGACGCCGAGCCCCTGGTACGGCGGCTTCACGTACGTCGATCTCTTGCGGCCCGAAGTCACGGCCAAATTTCTTGAGCTCACTCTCGAACCGTATCGCCGGGCTTTCGGCGCCGATTTCGGCGGCGTCGTGCCCGGCGTTTTCCAGGACGAAGCGGAGATCAATCCGCCCGGCGGCGACGGTTTCCCGACGGTCAACTGGACGCCGCGGCTGTTCGAGGCGTTTTCGACGAAATGGGGATACGACCTGCGTCCCCATCTTCCGGCCGTTTTCGACGGCGGGCCCGGAGGCGAATCCGTCCGGCACGATTTCTATGCGCTCCTGCTCGACCTCTTCATGGAGGGTTGGGCCAAGCCGTATTTCGCTTACTGCGAGACGAACAAGCTGGCGTTCACCGGTCATTATTGGGAGCATGAGTGGCCGCGCCCGGTCGTCAATCCGGACAACCTGGCCTTCGCCGCCTGGGCCCATATGCCCGGAATCGATATTCTGATGAACGATTTCGCCCGGAATCGCTCGTCTCAGTTCGGGAACGCCCGGGCGGTCAAGGAAATCCGGAGCGCGGCCAATCAAACCGGCCGGATCCGGACGATGTCCGAGACGTACGGGGCCGGGGGGTGGGACCTGACCTTTTTCGACCAGAAGCGAATCGCCGACTGGCAGTTCGCCCTGGGCGTGAATTTTGTCAACCAGCACCTGTCTTATGTGACTCTCATGGGGGCCCGCAAGCGCGACCATCCCCAGTCGTTCTCCTATCATGAGCCATGGTGGCCGTATTATGGGGGGATGGCGGATTACCTCGGCCGCCTGTCCGTCGCCGTGTCGGCCGGTCGCCAGGATAATCGCGTCCTGGTCCTCGAACCCACGACGACCGCTTGGATGTTATATTCTCCCGCGGGAGACCGGTCCGGATGGGAATCCGTCGGCGACACGTTTCAGAATTTCGTCAACGGCCTGGAAGCCGCCCAGGTCGAATATGACCTGGGGAGCGAGGACACCCTGAAAAATCTCGGCCGGGTCGAAGGCCGAACCCTGGCTTTGGGAAAGCAGGCGTATGACCTCGTTGTCCTTCCTCCCGGGATGAAAAGCATCGAGGCGGCTACGGCCCGCCTGTTGAAGGACTTCCTGGCCGCCGGCGGCCGGGTTCTGGTCTACGGCGCTCCGCCGGAGTTTATCGACGGCCGTCCGTCCGGGGATTTTCGGCCATCCGCCGAAAATGCGGCAAAGGGCGGAATGGTCGTTTCGGAAGAAACCGGTCCGGGAAAGATCTTCGAAATTCTTCCTCCGGAGTATGAGTTTTCGGTTCAGACGGAGGAGGGAGCGGATAACCTGCTTTTTCATCACCGCCGGTCATTGGCTGACGGAGACCTCGTTTTTCTGGCCAATACCGACCCGGCCAACGGTGTTTCCGGATCGATCGCCTCGGCGAAATTTTCCCGGGCGGAATCCTGGGATGCGTTCGAGGGATCCAAAACCCCGTATCCGACGGCCAAAGAAAGCGGGAAATCCCTCGTTTCATTCGACCTTCCGCCGGGGGGAAGTCTTCTCCTGTGCCTGAAGCCGGGGAAGGGGGGCCAGGGGAGTTTTTCGGAATCAAGCGCGCCCCGGCTCCTCGAGACAGCGGAGTCCGCCGTCTCGAGGCTCGAGCCAAATATCCTGACGCTCGATTATTGCGATTTGACGATGGGCGGCCGGACCGAGAAGGATCTCTACTTCTACGACGCTCAGCTCCGAACCTATAAAGCTCACGGTCTGGAGCGCAATCCCTGGGACAGTGCCGTCCAGTACCGGACCAACATCCTCGACCTGGATCGCTTCCCGGCCGGGAGCGGCTTTTCCGCGGCCTTTCATTTCGAAGCGGCCCCGGGAACTGAAACGGCCTCGATCCAGTCCTTCGTCGAGCGGCCGCATCTCTTCAAGGTTTCGGTCAACGGCCGGCCCGTCGAACCGAAGGCCGGCGCCTGGTGGCTGGACAAGGCCTTCGGCGTTTTCGACGTCGGGCCGCACCTTCGGCCCGGCCGCAATACGATCGTGCTGAAAGCGGCGCCTTTCACGATCCATTCGGAACTCGAGTCGATCTATTTGCGGGGCAATTTCGGCCTGGAGCCGGCGGAGAAAGGATTCCGTCTCGTCCCGGCCGCGAATCTTTCGATCGGGAGCTGGAAAAGCCGGGGAATGCCGTTTTACGGGCAGACCGTCGCTTATGGAAAATCGCTGAACCTTCCTTCGGCTCCGGCCGCCGGGGAACGATACGAGGTCGAGCTGGGTTCCTGGACGGGCGCTTCGGCCGAAGTCCGGGTCAACGGCGTATCGGCCGGCCTGATCGCCTTCGCTCCGTTCCGCCGCGAGATCACCAAGCTCCTGACCGCCGGGGAGAACCGGATCGAAGTCGTCGTCTGCGGGACGTTGAAAAACACCCTCGGGCCTTTTCACAACAATCCGCGGCTCGGGCAAGCCTGGCCGGGCCAGTTCCAGCGGGGCGCCCGGGACGGCCGTCCTTCGGGCTCGGAGTACAGCCAGGCGGATTACGGTTTGTTCGAGGACTATCGTCTCGTGAAAAGGTGAAAATCTCGGCCGCGGCGGTGATAAAATGAAGATGAATCTGGTATAATCGCCGTCCATGCCGCCCATCGTCCTGGTTAATCTGTCGACCTACCCGCGCCGGCCGTTCCTTGCGCCGCCTTACGGCATCCTTTATGTGGCCTCCGCCCTGGACCGGGCCGGGATCGATGTCCGCCTTTATCACCGCAAAGTTCTCGACCGGGCGCAGGTTCTCCAGGCGGCCGCCGGAATCCTGGATTTGAATCCGTCGCTCGTCGGTTTTTCGACGATTTCGGGCCCGTCGCTGATTCCGGCCCTGGCCGTTTCCAGGATCGTCAAAACCCGGACCAGGATCCCCGTCGTCTGGGGCGGACTCCATGCAACCCAATTCCCTGAGCAGGTCCTGGCCTCGCCCTGGGTGGACTATGTCGTTGTCGGAGAGGGGGAGGAGACCGTCGTCGACCTGGTCCGGGCGCTTCGGGAGGAAAACGGGAAACGCTTCGATCCGGCGTCTATTCCCGGACTGGCCTTCAAGGACAACGGCCGCATCCGGGTCAATCCCGCCCGGCCCCTCATCACCAATCTCGATCTCTATCATCCGGCCTGGCAGCACCTGTCCATCGACGAGTACCTGCCGAAGAAAACATATCTTTTGACCGACGGCGGGTCCGAGCTCTCCGAAGGACGGATCGCTTCGATTCTGACCGCCCGGGGCTGCCCCTGGCGCTGCACCTATTGCTACAACCTGTCCGTCAACCAGCGGAAATACCGGATGCATTCGGTCGATTACGTCGTGGCGATGGCCCATGAGCTTCGCGACCGGCACGGCGTCGAAGCCATCCACATTCAGGACGATCATTTCTACGGCGAATGGGACCGGGCGTTTCAAATCGCCCGCCGCCTGGGGATGCCCTGGAGCTCGAGCGGAAGGGCCGACGAGGTCGTTCGCTGGGGCGATAAAATCCTGGCCGAGCTGAAGGCCACCGGCCTGCAGGAGCTTCAGATCGGCGCGGAGTCGGGTTCGCCGCGGGTTCTCAAGCTGATGAAAAAAGATGTCACGATCGAGCAGATGTTCCAGTCTGCGGAACTCTGCCGGCGGCACGGGATCCGGGTCCTGTTCAGCTTTATGACCGGTATTCCCGGAGAGACCGAAGCCGACCGGCGCCTGACCTGCGAGGTCATGGACCGGCTGGAAGAGGTCGGCCGGGAAATCGTCGTCAACGGCCCCAGCCCGTTTTTCCCCTGGCCCGGGACGCCGATGCACGACCTGGCCGCAAAGCTCGGGTATCGTCCGCCGGCTCGAACGAAGGATTGGGATTTCATGGTCTGGGGAACGCGCCAAATGCGGATGCCGTTCGCCCCGGCCCGGGTCCGGCTCATCGAGCATTTCCGGCGCCTGGCCAGGCGCAAGACGACCGCGTCCTTGAAGATTCCGGTCTTTACCCGGGGTTTGATCGTCCTGGCCCGGCTCCGCTGGAAATACCGCTTTTTCCGGTTCCCGATCGACTATTACCTGCCCCGGACTCTTTTAGTTTGGCTCCGGCGCTATTTAGGGAAAGGGGCCGCTGCCGTCTACGATCAGGATTGAAGCGAGAGCGGGGGGGGTTCCCAAACAGTCCGCAGGAGCGTCAGCTCCTTGTCGTCGGAACCCCGGGAAAGGCGATGGAGAAACGTCGTCCGGGCGCCGCCGTTTTCCGCCAGGAGCTGTTCGATTCGGGACACGATGGTGTCGTCGTAAAACGCTTCGGCCCGGAAATTGACCTCGATCGAGACCGGCCGGCAGGTGAACAGAATCTCCCGGGGGACGGTTTCCAAAGCCCGGTGGATATAGGCCGTGGCCGTGAAATGGCGATTGATGTCCAGGTCGGAAAAAAAGACGGGGAATTCTCTCCGCGCATCCTCGCGGGAGGGAGCCGGCAGGGGAGCGAAGTCGTCTGCGAGCGCGCTTTTCTGCAAGAGCGGAAAGGAGTCCAGGTGTTCAGCCGTTCGAACCGGCCGGCGGGTTTTCAGGTCGATGATCAACCAGGAGGACGTCGCTCGGGCGGCGCGGCCGTCTGCGGAAGCGGCCTCAAAGTCACGGACGGCGTAGAGGGGATACTTGGCCGAAGGCCAGGTCGTGATTCCGACTTGCTCGCCCCAGGCCGGAAAGCGGTCGAATTCGACATGGAACCGGGATAATACCCAGGTCCGCCCCTTCTTAAAAAGGTCGGTGACTCCGACCTCGAATCGTCCGGCCTGGTCGGAGGCCGATTCGAGAAGGTAATCGATGAAGATGACCGGCTGCAGGCGGCCGCTCTGGTCGATATCCACGGCCCGGACGCGAAATTCCTTCGTCAGCACAGCCTCGTTCATCGTGGGTCTCCTTTCGGACCCGACGAGTATATGAAACCCGGCTTGCCCGCGCAAACCGGCTGGAAACGAAAGGAGAGCTTTTTGTGTTAAAATCAGGGACAGAGCATGGTCGGCATAAGGAAGATTTCCGGGGAACGCTCGTCAAAAAACGGATGAGGAAACACATGCGCTTTATGAATCCGGTCCTGGTTGGTCGGGTCGCCGCTTTTCTCTTTCTCTCGATCGGCCTTGCCGGCCGGGTTCCGGCCGCGGCGTCCGGCGCCGCCGGCGGGCTGAATGTTCTCTTGATTACGGTCGATACCCTTCGTTACGACCGGATTTCGTTCTTGTCGCCGCGATTCGTCAAAACGCCGAACATGGACGCGCTCGCAGCCAAATCTCTCGTCTTCGCCAATGCTTATGCCCACAGTACCCTGACCCGTCCCTCCCACGCCAACATCATGACCGGGACGACGCCGCTCTCTCATGGCGTCAGCGATAATCCCGGCTTCCGTCTGGAAAAGCGTTACCCGACTCTGGCCGAATCGTTCAAGTCGGCCGGATACGCGACCGGAGCGTTTATCGGCGCCTTCGTTCTGGATTCCCAGTTCGGACTGGACCGGGGTTTTGATTTCTATGATGACATGCACGGCCAGTCCGCAATCGTCGAACGCCGGGCCGACCTGGTGGTCGGTTCAGCGGTGGCGTGGATTTCCGGACAGCCGGAAAACTGGTTTGCCTGGGTTCATCTTTTCGATCCCCATGACCCCTATGATCCGCCGGAACCGTATCAATCCGAATACCGCAAAGATCCGTACTCGGGCGAAGTCGCTTATATGGACGCCCAGATCGGGCGGTTGTTGCAGTCCCTCGAAAAAAACGGGCAGATGGGGCGCACCGTCATCCTCCTGACTTCCGACCACGGGGAAGCTTTGGGCGACAAGGGGGAAGAGTCCCACGGCTTTTTCGCCTACAATCCGGTGATCCATATCCCGCTGTTCGTTTATTACCCGGGAGTCGGGAATAAGACGGTCGCGGCCAATGTCGGTCACTTCGATATCTTCCCGACCCTTTGCGCCCTGGCCGGGATTCCCATCCCGGAGAGCGTTCAGGGCGAATCGCTTCTCCCGATCGCCGGCGGCCGTTCCCGAAAGGAGCCGGCGATCTACTTCGAATCCCTTTCGCCGAGCTTTTTTCTGGAAGCCGCGCCGCTTCAGGGATTTGTCGAGGGGAAGACGAAATTCATCGACCTTCCCATCAAGGAAGTCTACGATGTGACCGCCGATCCCGGCGAGGAAAATAACCTTGCGGCGACGACCGACCTGGCGCCCTTGCGGGCGACGCTCGACCGTCTGCGCAAAGACCTCAAGGGCAAGGGGACCCGGCAAGATCTTCAAGGCAAGGATATCCGTCCGTTGATGGAAAGCCTCGGTTACCTTTCCGGAAAAGCGAAGTCCAAAAAAGGCTATACCCAGGCCGACGACCTCAAGACCCTCCTGCCCTTGATCGCCCAGATGCATATCGCCGTCAACGAGTTCAAGGCTGGAAAGCCCGATCCGGCCCTGGCCAAGATCCGGAACATCATCCGGATCCGGCCGTCCTACACGACCGCGTATCAGGCGGCGGCGATCATCTGCCGAAGCGCCGGCCGGATCGACGACGCCCGAACCTTCCTCCGGGACGGTCTGGACAAGAATCCCGACAATCTCCTGCTTCTGACCGATTTGGCCGTCACCTTGATTCAGGCCAAACAGCCGGCCGAGGCCTCCGAGCTTCTCGAAGTCGTCGTGGAGCGGGATGAAGACAATCCGGAATACCAGAACTATCTCGGCCGGGCTTATATGGATCAGGGCGCCCTGGTCAAGGCCGAGGATCGCTTCAAGAGAGCCCTGTCTCTCGATCCGGACATGGTCGAGGCCTTCAACAACCTCGGGTATCTGAATTTGATCCTGTACGTCCAACGAAAAGACGCGAAACGCTACGAAGCCGCAGTGGCGAATTTCGACAAGGCCTTGAGCCATAATCCGAACCTGGCTTCGGCCGTGAAGGGGAAGGCGGCTGCCGCCGAAGCCAAGGCGAAAAAATCAGGGATTGATTGACAACCCATCTTCCTTCGATAGAATAAGACCGTCCGAATTCTAAAAGGGAGAGAATTTCCGGACGGTTTTCCGGCCGCCCGGGCTTTTCATTTCTTCCATGGCCGTGATGCGCCGCCGTGAATTTTTCCACCGCCTGGGTGTGGGAGCGGCCGGTGCCTGGGCGGCTTCCTCCGCTTCCCTGCCGGGCCAGGCCCAGACGACGCCGGCCCGCCGTCAACCCAATGTCCTTTTTATCACCGTCGATGATCTCCGGCCGGAGCTCGGATGTTACGGGAACCGGGTCATCAAAACCCCAGCCATCGACCGCCTGGCGGCCTCGGGCGTCACCTTCACCCGAGCTTATTGCCAGCAAGCGCTGTGCAATCCGTCCCGGGCCAGCCTGTTGACAGGTCTCCGGCCCGATTCGGTCAAGGTCTGGGACCTTCGCGTCCATTTCCGGGATACCGTCCCCGAGGTTGTGACTCTTCCCCAGCATTTCCGCCGGAACGGCTACCGGGCCGAGGCTTACGGGAAGGTTTTTCACAATACCCTGCCCGACCGGAAATCCTGGGACCTTCCCAATGCCTTTCCCCAGACCTCCCGACTTTATTCGAAAGGCACTCTCGAACATCTCGACTACCTCGTCCTCCGGGCCCGGACCGAGGGGAAGACCGAGGATTTTATCCGGGAGCATGTTCGCGGCCCGGCGTTTGAGATCGAAGACTGCCGGGATACCGATCGTTGGGACGGCGAGATCGCCGAGTCGGCCATCCGGGCATTATACCGGCTGGCCGCCGCCCGTGAACCGTTTTTTTTGGCCGTCGGATTCCACCAGCCCCACCTTCCCTTCGTGGCTCCGAAGAGATACTGGGACCTCTACGATCCGAAAACGATTCCCGAAGCCGCCAATCCCTTCCCGCCGAAAAATGCCCTGATGGTCTCTCTCAACGCCAACGACGAGCTTCGGGATTATGAGGATTTCGCGGAAGCGCCGGCGCCGTGGAAAGGACGTCTCTCGGAAGAGAAACGCCGCCGGCTGAAACACGGCTACTATGCCTCCGTCAGCTTTGTCGACGCTCAAATCGGACGTCTTCTGGGTTTTCTGGACCGGCTGGGCATCGCCGAGGAGACCATTGTCGTCTTCCTGGGAGACAACGGGTTCAAGCTGGGAGAACACGGCGCCTGGTCGAAAATGACCAACTTCGAGGACGACACCCGCTGCCCGATGATCATCCGGGCCCCCGGCCTTTCCGGCAACGGCCGGTCGGCGGAGGGCCTGGTCGAGTTCGTCGATGTCTTCCCGACCGTCTGCGGTTTGGCCGGCCTGCCCCGGCCCGATCACCTGGAAGGATCCAGCCTGGGCTCTCTGCTGGCGGAGCCGGAACGGACGGGCAAGGAAGCCGCCTTCAGCCAGCATTACCGCCGCCACATCAGCGCGCCGTTGATGGGTTATTCCGCCCGGACGTTGACCCATCGGTTCGTCGAGTGGCGGTATATGGACACCGGGAACGTCCTGGGCGAGGAACTGTACGATGAAGTCCGGGATCCGCAGGAAAACGTCAACGTCGCCGACCTTCCGGAAAACGGGAAAAAGCT
>CAYPKX010000122.1:0-9098 GCA_964411395.1 uncultured Eubacteriales bacterium
AGAAGCCCACGCCAAACTGCCCGATGATCTCATCGAGCTTCTGCCCCTCCTGGAAAGCGTCGCCCGCGTCGGCAAGCCCCTGGTCATCATCGCCGAGGAAGTCGAGGGCGAAGCCCTGGCGACCCTCGTCGTCAACAAGCTCAAAGGCACGTTCATGTGCGCCGCGGTCAAGGCCCCCGGCTTCGGCGACCGCCGCAAGGCCATGCTCGAAGACATCGCCGTCCTGACCGGCGGCAAGGTCATCACCGAGGACATCGGCGTCAAGCTCGAGAAAGTCGACATCGAATGGCTCGGCGAGGCCAAGAAGATCGTCATCGACAAGGACAACACGACCATCGTTGAAGGCAAGGGCAAAGTGACCGACATCCAGGCCCGGATCAAGCAGATCCGGACTCAGATCGACGACACGACCTCCGATTATGACCGGGAAAAGCTCCAGGAACGGCTGGCCAAGATGGTCGGCGGCGTCGCCCTGATCAAGGTCGGCGCGGCGACCGAGACCGAGTTGAAGGAAAAGAAAGCCCGGGTCGAAGACGCCATGCACGCGACCAAAGCGGCCGTCGAGGAAGGCATTGTTCCGGGCGGCGGCGTGGCCCTGCTCCGGGCCCAGAAGTCCCTCGAGTCCCTCAAGGTTGAAGGCGACTTCAAGATCGGCGTCGATATCGTCAAGCGGGCCATCGAAGAGCCGCTCCGCCAGATCGCCAACAACGCCGGGCTGGAAGGCTCGGTCGTTGTGGAGAAGGTTCGCGAGGCCAAGCAGGACATGGGCTTCAACGCCCTGGCCGAGAAATATGAAGACATGATCAAGGCGGGCATTCTCGATCCGACGAAGGTCGTCCGGATCGCCCTCCAGAACGCCGCTTCGATCGCCGGACTGATGCTCACCACCGCGGGCCTCATCACCGAGCTCCCCGAGGAAGACAAGAAGCCGGCGTATCCCACCCCGCCCGGCGGCGATATGTACTGAGTCCCGGGAATGAATTCCCCGAAGGGGGGCGGCCTTGCGGCCGTCCCCCTTTTTTTTCTTCCGCCGCCGCCGTTTCTGGTATGATAACCGGGATGAATCCCTTCCGGCTGAAGATCTTCGATCGCTATATCCTGCGGGAAATCATCCCGCCGTTCGGCCTCGGATTGCTGGTGTACAGCTTCGTCCTGATGGCCAACCAGATCCTCCAGTATCCGGAACTGTTCATTTCCCAGGGCGTCTCCTTCACCGATTCGACAAAGCTTCTCGTCTACGTCGTCCCCTCGATCCTCGGCTTTACGGTTCCCATGGCCGTGATCATGGGGATTCTGGCCGGATTAGGCCGGCTGTCCTCGGATTCGGAGTCGGTCGCCTTCAAAACCCTTGGCGTGAGCCACGCCCGGATGGCCCGGCCGCTGGCGCTTTTCGCCGTGTGCGGCTGGGCGGCCACTTCCGTCCTGACCCTCTACGTCATTCCGCGCTTCAATTACCTCTTTCTCCAGACGACGATCACGGCGGTGCTGGACAAGGCCCAGATCCGAATCACGCCCCGGGAGTTCAACCGTTCGATTCCCGGGCAGGCTTTGTATTTACAGGACATCGATCCGTCCGGCGACTGGAAAAAAGTCTTCATCGGCTTCAATGGCGGTCCGTACGAATCCCGCGTCGTCCTGGCCGAGCGCGGCCGGTTGAATTATTTTCCCAGGGACAAGCGGGCGACGGTTGAGGTTTTCGAGGCGGTTGAACACTATGCCATCGGCGACGAGCCGCAGCGCTACGATTGGACGGCCATCCGCCGGGCGGACCAGGAAGCCGACTTCACCGGACTGGCCAACGCCTTCAATTCGGAGAAACGGGCCAGGGAAAAGAATATCGACGAGCTTCGGGCCGGCTTGAGCACAGCCCGGGCCGAGCGAAAAAAGCTGGAATCGGAGAGGGCCGGGATTGTCGGCCGCGGCCTTCCTCCGAACCATCCGGAGGTTTCGAGAAAAGACGATGAGATTGGGTTGAAGGATTACGAGATCCGAACCCTCCGGGTCGAAACCCAGAAGCGGTTCGCCTTGCCCTTCGTCTGCCTCATTTTTGTTTTCATGGGCCTTCCCCTGGGACTTTCGACGAAAAAAGGCGGCCGAACGAGCGGATTCACGATCAGCCTGGTGATCATCCTGGCCTATTACATCTTTCTGACCTTCGGGGAGAGGCTGGCTCTGGACAACCGGGTCTCGCCGGGATTGGGGATCTGGAGCGGCAACATCGTCTTCGGCCTGATCAGTCTGGTCCTCTTCCTCCGATCGGCCCGGGAAAGGCCTTTCCTGATCAAATGGGTTCAGCGGTCCCGGCCGGACGGAGCCGGCGAAGAACCGGAGACGGCCCGCCGCCGGCGGACGACCCCGGCGCTCGGACCGCGCCGCCTGCCCGCGTTTCTCGACCGGTTGCGGACCGGGATCTTCTTTCCGGACATCCTGGATCGGTATTTCATCCGGCGCTATGTCTGGATCGGCGGCCTGATCCTGGTCAGCGTCGTTTCCATTTTTTCCATCGTGACGTTTTTCGACCGGTTCGTGAATATTTCGACTCACGGCAAGCCGGTCTCGATGCTGCTCGAATACATTTATTACCGGCTTCCCGAATTCTTCCAGCTCGGGCTGCCGATGACCGCCCTGATGGCGACGCTCCTGACCTTGGGGCTTTTCTACAAGTTCAACGAGGTCACGGCCATGAAAGCCTGCGGAGTCAGTGTCAACCGGATGATCGTCCCGGCCTTCGTCCTGGCGGCGGTGATCGGGATGCTGTCGTTCGGCCTTCAGGAAAATATTCTGCCCCGGTCCAATCAAAAAGCGGCCGAGGTTTGGAACCGGATCAATGATGTCTCCGCCCCGAGCCGGGGGATGCAGGGCTTTTCCTGGCGGACGAACAAGGCCCGCGACGTGTTTTTCAATTACGAGTTCTTCGACCCGAACCGTCAGCAGTTCCGCAAGTTCTGGATTTTTGAGATCGACCCGGCGGCCTGGGTGCTGAAGCGGCGGATGTTCGCCGAAACCGCCCGGCTGGAAGATGGCGCGATCCTTCTTGAGAACGGCTGGAGCCGGGATTTTCTCGGCGCCGAGGCCTCCCGGCCGCCCGAACCCGTTTCCTTCGAGACCGACCGTTTCGCCTTGCCGGAGGGCAAGGGCCTTTTTCTGAATGAATCGAAAGATCCGTCCCAAATGAAATACGGCGAGCTCGGCCGCTACATCGAGGAAGTCGAAAAGCTCGGATTCGACACAACCCGCCTGAGAGTCGACCGAAGCTCGAAGCTGTCCTTCCCGTTCGTCGCCGTGATTATGACTCTTCTCGGCATTCCGTTCGCCTTCGCCATGGGGCGGCGCGGAGCCCTGGTCGGCATCGGGGTCAGCCTGGGCATCGCCCTCGTTTTCTGGACGGCGATCGGGGTTTTCAAGAGTCTTGGAGGCGTCGGGATCCTGCCGGTTTTTCTGGCGGCGTGGGGGCCGCCTCTTCTCTTCGGGATTTTCGGGCTCTATCTCTCCCTCCGCTTGAAATCCTAGTTACCCGTCGGGTTTGCCGGCCAAGGCCCGAACGCGTCAAATTCGTTTGCGAAGATTCGGGATTCGGGCGGAGGCTACATCCGGTATTTGCCGAAGTCTTCAGGAAGGAGGGTTTCCAGCCATTTACAGATATTTTCCGGATTGTCGAGCGAAGGATCGAGGGTCAGGCATTGGGCCCGGGCGATGACGTCTTCCTCGACAAAAATCGGGGAATCCGTCCGAAGAGCCAGGGCGATGGCGTCCGACGGCCGGGAGTCGAGCAGAAGGGCTTCGCCCTTCCGCCGGCAGCTGATGACGGCGTAGAAGGTGTTGTTCCGTATATCGTTGATTGTGACCCGCTCCACGATAATCGAAAGCTGAGCCAGAAGGTTGGAGATCAGATCATGGGTCATCGGACGGGGACTGGAGATATTTTCGATTTTGAGGGTGATGGCGTTGGCCTCGAACTCCCCGATCCAGATGGGCAGGAGGCGCTCGGTTTCCGGGTCCTGAAGGACGATGATCGGCATTTTTGAAATCGGATCGACCACCAGGCCCTTGATCCGCATCTTAATCGCCACCGCAAAAATCTCCTTCGGGCAATATAAAATCCGCGTGTCCCAAAGTCAAGGGCGGCGAATTTCATCGGCTCCGCAAGGCAAAAAACTTCCGCCTTTCACCCGAATTCGGCTTTCCGGGAACGGGGGATTACGGTTTGGCCTCTTTTCCGCCTGGGGCGGCCGGCCCGCTCGCCGCCTCGGCGATGCCGTCCCGTCAGGAAAAACCTGTTTCACCCCACGCACATATGTCCTCTGCGGAGGGCATCCGGTGAAAGCACCCGGCACGGACTTTCGAGACTCGTCTCTGCGGTTTTTTTCGGCGTCGAGGAAAATTCGGTGATGTAAAGAATCTTTTGGTAAAAAACCCGGGATATTCGCTTTGAAGGCCTTGTCAAACCGCCACTTCCGGCGGAAACTCTTTCCTTTTCGACCGCCAAGTGCTACACTTCACCTGTATCTTCGCTCTGACCGGGCGGCCATTAGGCGGCGGGGCTTTCCGCCCTTTTGGCCCGAAAGTTGCATCTTAATGAGGTGAAGGAGAGGACAATGAAGACGAAAAAGACCGTTTTGATACTGTTCGGAATCCTTCTCGTCGCCGGTATGCTTTCCGCCCAGGGCTGGAAAGGCAAAGGCCGGGTTCAGGGCGTTGTCACGGACGAAGCCGGCGCCCCCCTCGAAGGCGTGTCGGTGAAGTTCACCCATGCCGAGGAAAACGGCGGGTTCGAAGTGAAGTCCGACAAGGAAGGCAAATTTACCGGGGCCTGGCTCCGGAAAGGCGCCTGGAATCTGGATTTCTTCAAAGTCGGGTTCGAGATGAAGCCCATCCAGATTCAGATCAGCGAAATCGCGAAAAATCCCGATATCAAGCTGGCCCTCAAGAAGTCCGAGGGACTCATGCTGACGGATGACCTGAAGAAGGCCCTCGAAGAGGCCAACGTCCTGTTTGATCAGGAAAACTACCAGGGGGCGATCGACGCCTTCAACGCGATGCTCGAAAAAAATCCCGATGTCTACATCCTGTACAAGAATATCGGGAACTGCTATTTCGCCATGGAGCAGTATGACAAGGCCGAGGCGGCCTATCTGAAGATCCTGGAGAAAGAGCCGGAAAACGCGGATGCGATCGTTCTCATCGGCAATACCTTCGCCAATCGCAACGAAAGCGAAAAGGCCATGGAGTGGTACGGGAAGATCGACATGGCCAAGATCACCGACTCGACGGTTCTCGTCAACATCGGGATCAACTATCTGAATATCGGCCAGGGGGAAACGGCCCTGAAGTATTTCAAGCAGGCGGTGGCCATCAATCCCAAGGACCTGGACGCGCTCTACCGCCACGGCGTTCAGTATATTTCCTCCCAGAATAAGGTCGATGCGATCTCCTGTTTCGAAACCTTCCTGAAGATCGCCCCTGCCGACGAGCCTCGCGTGCCGCAGGTTCAGGGCTTTCTCGAATACCTGAAAAAATAGATGAAGCGATTCGCGGGTTTGCTGGCGGCGGTGATCCTCTCGGCGGCCTGCGGCAAGGTTTTCACCGTCCCCCTGGAGGGGGAGAGCAAGGCCTTCTACGACACGGCCCGCCTGATCATGACGAATGCGGAAGAAGAGATCTTCCGCCGCCTCCCCGATGCCGGGGCTCGGACCGAATTCATCGACGATTTCTGGAACAAGCGCGATCCCGATCCGGAGACGCCGGAAAATGAATTCAAGGTCGAATTCGAGCGCCGCGTCGATTACGCCAATTCCCACTACAATGAGGGCCGCCGCGGAATCAACACCGACCGCGGCCGGGTCTATCTGTTCCTCGGCCCTCCGGAAAAAACGGAATCGTATTCCTCGGCGTCGGAGGGGTATACGCTCCTTTGGATTTACTATACCTACGATGTCGCGGTGATTTTCAAAGAAACCCGGGTCGGCGGGGGCTACGAGATCGCCAACGTCACCGGGAATCTTTTTGACGCCTTCGAAGAAGCCAAGCTCAACGGTTTCGGCCGGGTTCAGGGCTCGGCGGCTCCCCGGCTCCAGTCGTTTACGGCTGCCTATGACGCCGGGCGGAAGGAAATCACCGTCGTTCTCCCGGCCAAGAGAGTCCATTTCCGAGAGGAAAGCGGCGTGTTCAAGGCCGATTTCGAATTCGTCATTTATGTCTACAAACCCGGCGGGCAGAAAGACAAGTTCGAGGAGCGGCGGGCCTTCGAAGGCCCCGTCGCCGGCGTTGAAGCCGCCCGGGAGATTTCGTTCTCTTTCCCCTACGACCTTCCGGCCGGCCGCAATTTCGTCGACATCATCATCGTCGGCGGGGAAGCCAACGGCCGGAGCCGGAAAATCTTCACCTTCATGGGGAAATAAGCACGGCGGGCGGAACGCTCCCGGCCGCCCGCTCTCAGCTCTTGGGCCGGGCTTTTGTCTCTTTGATGTAAATCTTGAACGTCGTTCCCGCTCCCCGTTCGATCTCCACCCGGCCGTCGAGTTGCTCGATGAGAAGCGAGACGAGCTGGAAGCCCATGGATTCGGCTTGCCGAAGGTCGAACCGCGGCGGAAGACCGATGCCGTCGTCCCGGAAGGTCAAAAGAAGCTCTCCTCCGTCCACGGCCCGAAACGCTGCGCTGATTTCCCCTTTTCGGTCTCCGGGAAACGCATATTTCAAGGCGTTCGACATGAGCTCGCTGAGGATCAAGCCGAGGGGAATCGCCGTCTCGATATCCAACAGCCTCTCTTCCACGTCCAGCTTCAGGCCGATCATCCCCGGCCTCTTCTCCGATGAGGACAGGAGCTGTCCGGCGAGCTGGCGGATATAATCGCTGAATTCGATCCGGGAGAGGTTCCGGGACCGGTAGAGCTTTTCATGGACCAGGGCCATGGACCGGATCCGGCGCTGGCTTTCCCGGAAGGCTTCCAGATCCCGCGGATTGCTGATGTGCCGGCTCTGCAGGTTCAGGAGACTGGAAACGACCTGCATGTTGTTTTTGACCCGGTGGTGAATCTCTTTCAACAGGATTTCTTTTTCCTGGAGAGCGGCCTGGAGGGCCCGCTCCTTTTCCTTGCGTTCGGAGATGTCCCGAACGATGCTCTGGATGAAGCGGGGCTTCCGCTCCGCATCCCGGATCAGGGAGGCGTTGATCTCCACGGAGAATTCCGAGCCGTCCTTTTTGCGGAACAGCCGCTCGTAGACCGGAAAGACCTTCCCTTCGATGAGGCCGCCGAGCTTCTGCCAGGCATCAGAGTATTCGCCCGGAACGACGAGGGCTTTGATCGGCCGCCCGATCAATTCCTCGATGGCGTATCCGGTCATCTCGGCCGCCTTCCGGTTCACCTTGACATGGTTTCCGTCGAGGTCGAGAAGAAAGACGGCGTCGTTGGCGCTCTCGAAGAGGGCCCGGTAGAGAGCTTCGCTTTCGGCCTGTTCTTCCTCGAGCCGTTTCCGTTCCGTGATGTCCGTAAAAATGCCTTCGAAATACAGGATGTGGCCCCGGACGTCGGTGACGGCGCGGGAGTTTTCCATGGCCGTGAACGGCGTTCCGTCCTTGCGCTTCATCCGGACTTCGAGGTTTCGGGTTTCGCCTTTTTTCCGGATCTCCCGGATCCAGTCGTCCCGGTCCTCCGGGTTGAAATAAAGATCGCGGATGTCGGCCCGGCGCATATCCAGCTCGTCGCGGAAGCCGAACATCCGGACCAGAGCCGGATTGACGGTGATGAACCGGCCCTGGGGGAGGCTCTGGTAGATCCCGTCGAGGTTGTTTTCGAAGAGCCCGCGGAATTTTTCTTCGGAAGCCCGGAGGGCCTCCTCGAATTTATTCCGCTCGCTGATATCTTCGACCGTCCCCTCGTAAAAGAGGACCGTCCCCTCCTCGCCTCGGATGGCCCGGGCGCTCTCCCGAACATGAACGCGCGTGCCGTCTTTTCTGTTCCAGACGGATTCCAGGCCGCGGATTTCGCCCTCGCGCTCGAGCCGTTCCCGGAACATCGCCCGGGAATAGCCGGCTTCAAAGCCGTCCTCTTCGAGATTCCGGTTGTTCAGCTCCTCGGCGCTATCATATCCGAGCATCCGGATGATGGTCGGATTGGCCAGGAGAATCCGGCCTTCGGGCGTGGTCCGGTAGAGGCCGACCGTGGAATTTTCATACAAGCTCCGGAACCGCTCCTCGCTCTCCCGGAGCGCCGATTCGGCGGTTTTTCGCTCGGTGATGTCCCGGCTGATTCCGACCAGCCCGCTCACCCGGCCGGCCGGATCGAAGAGCGGGGCCTTGATCGTCTCAAAATAAACGGGCTTTTGATCGAGACCGATCGATTCTTCCTCAAAGCGGACGGTTTCTCCGGTTGAAAGGACGATATCATCGCTTTCCCGGCAAGCCGCGGCCAGGCCGGGCGGCAGGACTTCTTCATCCGTTTTCCCGAGGATTTGTTCCGGGCTCAGCCCGAAGACATCTTCGAAGGCCTGGTTGATGATCCGGTTGCGGCGTCCGGCATCTTTGAAATAAACGATATCCGGGATGGCCCGGACCAGGGCGTTCATCCGGGCATTTGTCTCCAGAAGAGCTTGTTCGGCCCTCTTCCGTTTCGGCCCGCCCGGCTTTCCCGGCAGGGGGGCCGGCCCTTGCTTCAATCTCTCGAGTGTTTTCGGATCGCCTTCCTCTTTGCCCTTGGTCATGGCGCTCTTCCTCTAAGACGCGCATCCCCTCGTGCCTTCGGGATGCTCACGAATTTTTGATGTATATCCCAAAACGGGCCGGAAGACAATAACCCTTCGGAATCCGGAATATCACCTCCCTCCGGCGATGTTGCGTGACATGCCTGCCCATAAGGCGATCCCATTCATGATCAGGACACGGATTTTGCTTTTCCAAGCCGGGATTTTTCGCGGGTCGGGAGGTCCGCGGAGCCGCGGCGCGAATATTTTTATCGGGGACGTGACGGGATTTTCTCGGCTTGACCGAAGAAACAGCTGATTAATTCTGTATCTTATTGTAATTCATATAAATAAGAGCGTTTTATTCGGTCATGTCAACTGTTGTTCGCAATTTGGGGGCCATCGTGACTCTCATCAACTTG
>CAYPKX010000123.1:0-8937 GCA_964411395.1 uncultured Eubacteriales bacterium
GGCCCTTCTCCATGCGCCCGATCTTCTCATTCTGGACGAACCGGCCTACGCTCTCGACCCGGCGGGCATCGTCGAGGTCCGGGATCTTTTGCGGACGCTCTCGGCCCGCGAGGGAACGACCGTTTTCCTGTCGAGCCATATCCTGGCGGAAGTGGCTCATTTGGCCGACCGCTTCGGCATCATTCACGCGGGAAGTCTGTGCGAGGAACTCGACCGCGCCGGTCTCCAGGCGAAGGAGAATCCGCGCCTTGAACTCAATTCCTCGGACAAGGTGCGGGCCCGGTCTCTTCTCGAGGGCGCCGGATTCGCCCGCGTCGAGGAGATAAACGGGCTTCTCCGGATCTTCGACGCGACGGGCCGCGAAGCCGATATCGCCCGGGCAATCGTCGGGGCCGGTCTCGATCTTCTTTCTCTGACGTCCGCGAAAGAAGATCTCGAATCCTATTTTCTCTGGAGGACGGGAGGCCTCGCGTCATGATCGGACAAGTCCTTTTCACGGAATTCATAAAACTGCGCCGCTCTAAAATCGTTGGGATGACGCTCCTCGCTTTTTCTCTCGTGCCCCTGGGCGGCGGCCTCTTCATGTGGATTGTCCGCGAGCCGGGCCGGGCGGCCAAGCTGGGCTTGCTTGGGACCAAGGCCAGCTTCGTCGGTCTCGAGGCCACATGGGCCGGCTACTTCGGGATGCTCGTCCAGGCCGTGGGGATCGTCGGCATGCTCCTGCTTTCCGTCATCGCCGCCTACCTCTTCGGGCGCGAATACTCCGAGCGAACGGCCAAGAACATGCTGGCCTTGCCGGCCGGCCGTCCCTGGTTTGCCCTGGCGAAATTTTGCGTGACCCTGGCCTGGTTTTCCGCGATCATCGTCTTTTGCCTGGCCGAATCGTTTGCCGTGGGGGCCGCCTTGGGTCTTCCGGGGCTCACCGCCGGAATCGCGATCCGGGGCATCGGTGACGTCTTGCTCGCGTCCGGAATTTCCTTCCTGATCATGCCGGTGACGGCTTGGATGGCGACGCTCGGCAAGGGCTACTTGCCGCCTCTCGGGTTTGCGATCCTGACGCTTGTCCTGGGCACAGTCCTGGGCGCGACGGGATGGGGGAAATGGTTCCCCTGGTCGATCGTGCCGCTCTTTGCCGGAACGGCCGGTCCGCGGGCGGAGACGCTTGCTTCAGGGAGCCTGGCCGTTGTTTTTCTCACGTTCATCCTCGGCGTCGCCGCGACGCTGATTCAGTTCCGCCGGGCCGACAATACCCAGTAATGAAGCGGGGTGAAGCGGGGGCGGCCCAGAGATCGATGTTGTTGTGCTGCTTTCGAATCCGGCGCTTGAGTCCTCCCCTTGTTTTCCATAAGATGGGGGCCGAGTCGAAAGGAAGGTTCCCATGCGCACCGTCCGTTCCGCCCGCCCTTTCTCCCGTCTCCCCATCATCCTGGCTGCCGCTGTTCTGACCGGCTCATTCCTGATTTCATTCTTTGCCTGTTCCTCAGGCGGCCGGAGCGCCTCCGGCCCCGCCTCCGTCCGGGAGGAAGCCCGCGTCTTTAAAACCTATCCTTTCGGCGATCCCGACCCGGTCCCCATCTTCGCCCGCTCCTCGATGTGGGGCAACGGCGCCCGGCTCTATCCCTACCACTTTTTCAACCGGTTTTCTGCGGAAGGGACCGACCAGCCGTGGACCGTCGTCACCCTCGAGAATCCCTACATTTCCGTCGGCGTCCTGCCCCAGGTTGGAGGCAAGGTCTGGGGAGCGACGGACAAGATCTCCGGGCGCGAGTTCCTCTACACCAACCACGTCATGAAGTTCCGGGAGATCGCCCTTCGCGGGCCCTGGACTTCGGGCGGGATCGAGTTCAACTTCGGGATCGTCGGCCATTCTCCGGCCACCGCGACACCCGTCGATTACGTTCTCCGGACGGCGCCCGACGGCTCGGCCTCGGTTATCGTCGGGGCGATGGACCTGCCCTCGCGGACGCGTTGGAGCATGACCGTCCGTCTCCCCAAGGACAAGGGATATTTCGAGACGCGCGGCACCTGGCACAACCCGACGCCGTTCAGCCAATCCTATTACTACTGGTCCTGCGCCGCGATAAAAACCGCTGAGGACCTGAAGTACATCTTTCCGGGGCGTTTCCAGATCGGCCACGACTACAATGTCCCCCTCGAGCCCTGGCCGGTCGACGCGGCCGGAAACGACCTGTCCTGGTATAAAAACAACGCCACGCCAAACTCAAAAAGCTATTTCGCGGTCGGAGAGCGGGCGGACTTTTACGGGGCCTGGTATGAGAAAAGCGACGCGGGCTTCGGCCATTGGTCGCCGTATGACCAGATGCCCGGCCGGAAGGTCTGGATCTGGGACCTTTCCCGGTCGGGCGAAATCTGGGTCGATCTCCTCACCGATACAGACGGCCAGTACACCGAGCCGCAGGCCGGGCGGCTGCTCAACCAGTCCGACCATGAGTTTCTCCGGCCGGGCGTGTCCGACCGCTGGGAGGAGCGGTGGTTTCCGTACCGTGGCGTCGGATCGATGATCAAGGCCGGGCCTTCGGCGGTCTTCGGCGGCGCGGAAACCGCCGACGGCCTGAACCTTAAAATCTATCCCTTGCGGGACATCGAGGACGAGCTCGTGGTGACGGCGGGCGGGGAGGATGTTTATCGGGAAAAGGTGAGTCTCAAGACGGCCGAGCCGTTCGCTACGGGCGTGACCGTTTCGCGCCAGGGGCGGCCGTTCGTCGTCCGGCTCGGCCACGATCTCGTTTATGAAAGCGATCCGGCGGCAGACGATATCGGCCGGCCTTTGGAGTTCAAGCCGGTCAACGAATCCTCGGTCGAAGGTTTGTACTTGAGCGGCTTGCGGCTCGAGAAGGCCCGTTATTTCGACCTGGCCTTGGAAAAATACGCCGCCTGTTTCAAGCGGGAGCCAAGACATTCGCGGGCGCTGATCCGCGCGGCCGAGCTTCATGCCCGGCGCGGCGAATACGAGAAAGGATTAGTCCTGGCGCGGGAAGCCCTGTCCGCCGACATGTACGATCCGGCGGCCAACTATATCTATGGGATCATCAGCCGCCGCCTTGAAAAATTGATCGATGCCAAGGAAACGCTCGGCTGGGCCGCCCGCTCGCCCGAATTCCGGTCAGCCGCTTCCGTCCAATTGGCCGAGATCGCCCTTCTGGAAAAAGACTTCGCCCGGGCTGAGGAATACGCCCGGAGAGCGATCGATTCCAATGCGCAGTCTTCGTCGGCCTTTGAGACGCTGGCTGCGGCCCTTCGGAAGCAGAAGAAAATGGCCGAGGCCGAAGCGGCCCTCTCCCGGCTCCTCGATTTCGACCCCCTGGACCATCAGGCCCGGTACGAACGCTATCTCCTCACGGGCCGCAACGAAGACTTGGCGGCTTTCCAGTCGATGATCCGGAACGAGCTGCCTCGCGAAACCTATCTCGAGTCGGCCCTCTTCTACATCAGGACGGGGCAGACGGATGACGCCATAAAGCTCCTCAAGCTCGCTCCTGAATACCCGACGGTTTTTTACTGGCTGGCGTTTCTCCAGAAGGACGCGGACCCGGCCGCAAGCGTGGCCGCGCTCGAGAGAGCCTCGGCCCTTTCCCCTCTCCTGGTCTTCCCTTATCGCGAGGAGGAGATTCCGCTTCTCGAATGGGCGGCCGCCCTCCGGCCCGACGACTGGAAGCCGCGTTATTACCTGGCCCTCGTCCTTTGGGGAAAAGGCAGGGTTAAGAAAGCGGAAGCGCTCCTGGCGGACTGCGAAGCGGCCGATTTCGCTCCGCTCTTTCTCTCGCGGGCGATGCTGTTTTCGAAATCCAATCCGTCCAAGGCCCAAACCGACTACGACAAGGCCATCGCCCTGGACCCGGGAGCCTGGCGGGGTTCTCATCTCCTTTTCGAGTTCCTGGCCGGCCGCGGAGAGCATGATGCGGCTTTGGAGACAGCCCGGAAAGCGGCCGCGGCTTTCCCCGACGAAGTCCCGGTCCGGGTGGACTTGGTCAAAGGTTTGATGAATAAAAAAATCTTCGCCGAGGCGGCCTCGGTTCTTGAAGCGATCAAAGCCCTGCCCTTCGAGGGCGCGTCCGAGATCCGCTCCCTGTTCTCCAAGACGCACTTCGTCCTCGGATTGGAAAAAATCCGAGCCGGGGACTGGACTTCGGCCCTCGCGGAATTCGAACGGTCGAAGGAGTATCCCGAGACGCTGGGCAGCGGCCGTCCCTTCGACGCCGACGACCGCCTGACCGATTATTTCATCGGGCTGGCGGCTGAAAAGCTCGGGCAAAACGAAAAGGCCGCCGCAGCCTTCAAGGCCGTCGTCGATTTCGGGGTGAAATTTCCCTACCGCGGCGGGACCGGAGCTTACGCCGAAGGCCTGGCTCTCCGAAGGATGGGGGAGACTGCCAAGAGCGTTGCCATGATGAAACTCGCCGCCGGGCCGCCGCCGGAGATTCTACGCTTGCTGAGATAGCGCCTCGTTCTTGCCCGCGGCCCGGTCTATTTCAGCTGAATTTTTATCTTCAGCAATTCCTCGACCGCCGCCAGGTCGCCTTTCTTTTTCACCTCCGCCCGGATGTGCCTGAATTTGGTCTTCCCGGCGGAGGCGATGAAAGCCTTTTTCGTCTCCTCGCTCAGGGGAGCGGCTTGGACCAGGGGATCGGCCTTGTCGTTCAAATAGAAGGCGCAGCTGAAATATTTGTCCCAGACGGCGATCCAGCAGAGTGTCTTGGCCTTTTGGGTCAGCTTGCCCAGCCAGCTTTTGCCGTCGTTGTAGTAGCGCCATTCCAAGGAAGCGGAAGGGAACGATTTCTTCAGCAATTCCTGGAACGCCGACCAGGCATTGAAGGACTTGCCGAGATATCCGGCCAGAACTTTATCATCAGGAAAGACGGTCGGGTCGTTGAGAAGGGGGCGGTCCATGTTGTCGGCCTCCTCAGCCGTGAACGAAATCGCCGATCCGGCGCATCCGGGTCAATTCTTCTTCGGTCATCGGGCCATGGTCCAGGGCGGCCAGGTTTTCCCGCATCATTTCGACCGAGCGGGCGCCGGTCAGGCAGACGTCGACCGAAGGATGGGACAGGACGAAGCGGTAGCAGTCGGCGGCCGACGGCGGTTTTTCGCCGGGGGGCATATTCTTTGGCTTGAGGAGCCTGGAGACCCGGGTGGCGTTGAAGGCTACGAGGCCGGGCTTCCTTTCTCCCTTGAAGCAGGGAAATGTTTCGGTTTCCGCTCCCCGGTGGGCCGCGTTATAGCGAACGTGATAGACGTCGAAGTCGTCCGTTCCGGCCAGCTCCCCGATGAGCTTGCGGTTGTGGCTGGACAGGCCGATGAAACGGACAAGACCCTTGTCCTTCATCTTCCGGGCTCCGTCGATCAGCCGCTGGGGCGGACGCTTGGAAAAATAGCCGAGGATCAGGACGTCGGCGTAATCGAGCCCGGCGCTCTTTAATCCTTTAAGCAAAAACCGCTCGGTGAAGAAATTGCTATGGGCGTACGTGAACATGGCCAGGACGAGACGGTCCCGCATCCCTTTTCCGGCGATGTTGCGAATCGCCTGTCGCATGTCGGGGGAGAACCCCTTAACGACCGTTCCCCAGGTGAAGTAGTTGCAGCCCCGCTCAAAAGCTTCTTCGATTGCCGGAGCCGGGGCTTTATACCCCGAGGCGACGCCCAGTCGGCCGACGAACAATCCGGTCCGGCCCAAAACGACGGGTTGTTTATAATTCATGGGAAACCTCCCTGACGGAGAGGCAGTTTATCTTTGTTCCCCGGGCGGGGTCAAACCGCCCGGTCCCGCGCCCCGGATTTCGATTGTTCCTTCGGATTCATTCTTCTATAATGCCTCCGTGCAAACGGCCATACCGACGTAAGGATCGATCCCATGCGTCTTGCTCCCCTGGATTGGATCGTCATTATCGGCGCCACCCTTGTTTGTTACATCCCGGCTTTGTTTTACGGCCGCCGGGCCGGGAAAAACACGGCTGAGTTTTTCGCTTCGGGAAGGTCTGTTCCCTGGTGGCTGGCCGGATTGTCCATGGTTGCCACCACGTTCTCCAGCGACACGCCCAACCTGGTGACCGACATCGTCCGGAGAAACGGAGTGGCCGGGAACTGGGTTTGGTGGGCCTTCACCCTGACCGGTGTGGCCACCGTGTTTTTCTTCGCCCGCTTGTGGCGCCGGTCGGGGGTGCTGACCGACCTGGAGTTTTACGAGCTCCGTTACTCGGGAAAAGCGGCGGGCGTCGTCCGCGGATTCCGCTCGGTCTACCTCGGCCTCTTTTTCAACTGCATGATCATGGCCACGGTCAACCTGGCGGCCTGCAAGATCGCCGCCCTGCTCTTCGGGATGAACCGGTTCGAGACGCTCGTCCTGGTGGGTGTCCTGAACCTGTTTTTCGCCGCGTTCTCCGGGCTGTGGGGCGTCCTGGTCATCGACATGATCCAGTTCTTCATCATGATGACCGCGGTCATCGCCGTGGCCTGGTTTGCCGTCCGCGAAGTGGGGGGCCTTCCGGCGATGTTGGCCGCCGTCTCGGCCAAGGCCGGGCCGGACGGGATCAATTACCTGAGCATGCTTCCGGACTTCAAGAATCACTGGGACATCGCCCTGGCCGTGTTCATCATGCCCATTGCCGTCCAGTGGTGGTCGGTCTGGTATCCCGGGGCCGAACCCGGCGGCGGGAGCTATATCGCCCAGCGGATGCTGGCCAGCAAGTCGGAGCGGGATTCGCTCGGCGCGGTTCTCTTTTTCAACCTGGCCCATTATGTTCTCCGGCCCTGGCCCTGGATCCTGGTCGCCTTGTGCTCGCTCGTCGTCTTTCCGAACTTGACGGATATCCAGGCGGCCTTCCCCAACCTCGACCCGTCGCTTCTCGGGCACGACATCGCCTACCCGGCCATGTTCAAGTTCATGCCGGTCGGCTTTTTCGGTTTGATCATCGGCGGGCTGATCGCGGCCAATTCCTCCACCGTTTTGACCCATCTCAACTGGGGCGCCTCCTATCTCGTTCACGATTTTTACCGCCGGTTTCTCTGCCGGGACGCCGATGAAAAACACTATGTCCGGGCGGGCCGGGTCGCCACGATCGGCCTGTTTTTCGCAAGCTCCGCCATGGTCTTTGTCCTGGATACGGCCAAGGATAGCTTCGACATCATCCTCCAGGTCGGGGCAGGGACGGGGCTGCTCTACCTGGTCCGCTGGTTCTGGTGGCGGGTCAACGCCTGGTGCGAGGTCGTGGCCATGGTCAGCTCGTTCCTCGTGTCCGTCGGGCTGCTCGTCCTGAGGAAAGCCGGAACCGCGGTCCCGACGCATTATGCCTTATTGATCACCGTGGCTGTGACGACGCTCTGCTGGGTGGCCACGGCCTTTATCGGGCCGCAAACCAACCGGAAGACGCTGGTCGACTTCTATAAAAAGGTCCGGCCGTTTGGACCGGGATGGAAAACGGTTCGGGCCGAATCCGGATTATCGGCGGCCGACGGCCGGGGAACGCACGAAAGCGTGCCCCTGGCTTTGGTCGGCTGGAGCACGGGCGTGGCGACGATCTGGTCGGCCTTGTTCCTGGTCGGTAATATTCTCTACGGCCGCTGGAATTATGTCGCGATTCTCGGGGCGATTTTCATCGTTTGCGGTCTCATCTTGATCAAGGTGGTCAACCGCCTGTGGACCGGAATGCCTTCGGTCGAGAAAGCCGGGAGGAAGGGGACGCCATGAATATCGGGCAATTCTACAGAAAAGCCATCAACGCCGGTATCGCCGCCGATTTACGGGGAAAAACGGAGATCGGCCGGATTCTGGCCGATGCGGCCGAGGAGCTCAAGGGCGCGCGTTCCGACGAAAAAAAATATTTCGACCGGGACCGCCTCTTCAATCCCTACGCCGACTCGCGTCTTTTGTGCGGCGATCCGGCGACGGAAGTCCGCCGGATCCTGATCGGAATCGACATCGACGGCGGGGAGCTGCACCGGAAAATCGACCTGGTTCTCGGACATCATCCGCTGGGACAGGCCCAATACCAGATGTTTGATGTCATGCACCTCCAGGCCCGGGTTCTGGCCCTCCACGGGGTGACGATAGGCGCGGCCGAACATCTGATGGAAAAACGGATCGGCGAGGTCGAACGGCGCCTGCTCCCGGCCAATGCGACCCGAACCGTGGATCTGGCCCGGGCGCTGGGCCTTCCCCTCATGTGCCTTCACACGGCCGCCGATAACTGCGTGGCGAAATATTTGACCGGATTGTTCGCGGCGAAAAAGCCGGCCCGGCTCAAGGACCTGGTCAAAATCCTCCGCGGCATCCCCGAGTACGAAAAATCCATCCGCCTCCAGGCTCCGCCCAGGATCATCAGCGGGAAAGAGACGAATTCCTGCGGCAAGATCTTTGTCGACATGACCGGCGGGACCGAAGGAGCCCGGGACATCTTCGACCGTCTGGCCTCCGGCGGCGTCAGCACGATCGTCGGAATGCATATGTCCGAAGATCATCTGGCCAACGCCAGGAAAGCCGGAATCAACGTGGTCATCGCCGGGCATATCCCGAGCGACGTCCTCGGCCTCAATCTCCTTCTCGATGAAGTCGAGAAGGGCGGCCGGCTGGACTTTGTCTGCGTCAGCGGCTTCGAGCGCTTCCGGCGGGAATGAGCCCTACTTCTTAATCACGTCCCCGATCGGAATGCCGATTGCCTTGGCCACGCCTTCGCCATAAGCCGGGTCGGCTTTATAGCAATTCCCGATGTGGCGGATCTTGACCATGTCGGGCGCCTTGGCGATGTCCCGGGCGGTGTTGCCGAAGAGAAGGGCCTGCTTTTCCGGGCCCATCAACTGGAAGAGCATCCCCGGCTGGGTGTAGTAGTCGTTATCGTCCTTGCGAAAATCCCAGTGGTCGGCCGCCCCGTCCAGGGCCAGCGGCGGTTCGGCGAATTCCGGCTGCTCTTTCCATTGACCGAAGCT
>CAYPKX010000124.1:0-8923 GCA_964411395.1 uncultured Eubacteriales bacterium
TGATTTCGAACGCCTGACGGAGCTCCTCAGCCAGGACCGGGCGGAAAATCCCAGCCACTACTCCATCGTCATCGTTTCGGAAGGGGCGGTGCCCGAAGGCGGGGACATGGTTTTCTGCAACCAGGAAACCGACATGTTCGGCCATAAAAAGCTCGGCGGAATCGGGGACCTTGTCGCCCAGCGGCTGAAGGAGCTCTCCCCCAAATACAACAACGGCCGGAAAATCGACGTTCTCAACCAGAAGCTCGGCTACCTCGTCCGCTGTGGTGAACCCGATGCCCTGGATTACATCATCCCCATGGCCTTCGGCAACATCGCCTTCGACCTGATCCTGGAGGGTAAGTCGGGCCGGATGGCCTGTCTCCGCAAGGGCGAGTACGACGATATCCCCCTCGATATCGTCACCAGTAAAAAGAAAGTCGTCGATATCGACACGTCCTACGACCGGGACCGCCTCCGGCCTCTCTATTCCCACTTCGGCCGGAAGCCGTTCCTCCTGATCGAGGGCGCCTGACCGAGGCATGTTGAGATCCGAAATCCGGATCGGCGGCGTTCGTTATCCGCTGACCTCCGTCAATACGCTCGTTATCGGAAGCGGAGCGGCGGCCCTCAACGCCGCCCTCCTCCTTCACGACCTGGGCCGACGCCGGATCCTGATCGTCACCGAGCGCCTGGGGGCGGGTACATCCCACGAGGCCGGTTCCGACAAGCAGACTTATTATAAAGCCGCCGTCGCCGGCGACGCGCCGGACTCTCCGCTCCAGATGGCCCGGGATCTTTTCGCCGGCGGGTCCATGCACGGCGACATCGCCCTGTGCGAAGCCCTGGGCTCGCTTCCGGCTTTCTTCCGTCTCGTCTCGCTCGGGATTCCCTTTCCCCGCGACCGCTTCGGGGCTTACCCGGGATATCGAACCGACCACGATCCCCGGCAGAGAGCGACCTCGGCCGGGCCGCTGACCTCGCGGCTGATGGTTGAAGCCATGATCCGGGAGATTCGGAGAAAGCGGATCCCGGTCCTTGAACGCCATCAGGTCATCGGCCTGATTCCAAAGGACGAGGACGGAAGGAGACGGGTCATCGGGGCGGTCGCCCTCGACCTGGACTCCTCCGGGCGAACGAATCGAGGGCTGGCGCTTTTCAATGCGGTCAATATCATCCTGGGAACCGGCGGCCCGGCCGGAATCTACGAGGCCTCCGTCTATCCCGAAAGCCAGAGCGGATCCCACGGCCTGGCCTTTGAAATCGGAGCTCCCGGCCGCAACCTGACCGAATCCCAGTTCGGGATCGCTTCGGTTAAATTCCGGTGGAACCTCTCCGGGACATATCAACAGGTCATCCCCCGCTATTTCTCAACCGACCGCCGGGGCCGGGACGAACGCGACTTCCTGGCCGAGGGTTTTCCTGATTTTTCCGGACTCGCCCGGGCGGTCTTTCTCAAGGGATACCAATGGCCTTTCGACCCGCGGAAAGTTCCCGAATACGGATCGTCGCTGATCGACCTTCTCGTCCACCGGGAGACTGTTCTTCGCGGCCGGAGGGTTTTTATCGACTTTCGCCGGAATCCTGAAGGCGCCGGCCCGCAGGGAACGTTTGCCTTCAACCGTCTGAATGCTGAAGCGCGCGACTACCTGGAGCGAAGCGGCGCACTCCTCCCGACGCCGGTCGAACGGCTGGAGAAGATGAATCCCCAGGCGATCGAGCTCTTTCTCTCCCACGGGATCGACCTCAAGCGGGAGCCGCTCGAAATCCGGGTCTGCGCCCAGCATAACAACGGCGGATTGGCGGGAAACATCTGGTGGGAAGCGGAGATCGCCCACCTCTTTCCGGTCGGCGAAGTCAACGGCTCCCACGGGGTTTACCGTCCCGGGGGTTCGGCCCTCAACTCCGGCCAGGTCGGCAGCGCCCGCGCCGCCGGCTATATCGCCGCTCATTACTCCGAAGCCCCTCTCCGTCCGGCCGACTTTGCCGCCTCGAGCGCCGCTCGAGTCGAGGAAATCCGCAATCGGGCCGAGCGGATGATCGCCGGAGGGAAAAGACCGGCCCTCGACCCTGAAAAAACGCTCCGCGAGATCCGGCGTCGGATGACGGCCGAGGGCGCTCAAATCCGCAATCCGCGGACGATCGACAAAGCCTGCGACGCCGCCTGGCGTCTCTTCCGCCGGGCCGAACGATCGTTGGCCGTTTCCTCGGCCGCTGAGCTCCCGGCGGCGTTTCGGGCGCTCGACCATGCCCTGACCTCGGCCATGTTCCTGGACGCCATTCGCGAATACCTGAGGAAAGGCGGACGCAGCCGCGGCTCATATCTTGTCCTCGATTCAAAAGGCAGCCAGCCGGTTCCCGCTCTCGGGCCGAACGAGGCCTTTTCTCTGGCCGGACAGGACGACGATGTCGGCCGCCGGATCCTCGAGCTTCGGTTGACGGATTCCGGCCGGACAGAAGCGCGCTGGACCGAAATCCGGCCGATTCCGGAGACCGACCTGTGGTTTGAGAACGTCTGGAGCGCCTTCCGGGCCGGGGAAACCGACCGGTGACCGGAAGGACAAGGAGAGCACCGCGATGAAACAAAGACCCGTCGCCCTCGTCACCGGAGCGGGCCGGGGCATCGGCCGGGGCATCGCCCTGGAGCTGGCCGCGGCCGGATTCGACATCGCCGGGTGCGATATCATCTATGAACCGAAAAACGCGAAATCCGGCTTGTTCGAAGTCAGGAAAGCCGCGGCGAAAATCAAAGGCGCAACCTTCCTGCCGATACCGGGCGACATCGCTGATCTCGACGGCCAGGATGCCATTCTCGACGCCGTCTATGAAAAACTCGGACGGCTGGATGTTCTGGTCAACAACGCCGGAGTGGCCCCGCTCGTCCGGGCCGACCTTCTCGAAACAAAACCCGACAGCTACGACCGGGTGATGGAGATCAACCTGCGCGGTCCGTTTTTTCTGACCCAGAAGGCCGTCCGGCGGATGATGAAGACCTCCCCGGCCCGGCCGCCCGTTCACCGGGCGGTCATTTTCATCACCTCGATTTCGGCCGTGACCTCCTCGCCCAACCGGCCGGAATACTGTCTGTCCAAGTCGGGCCTGAGCATGGCCGCCCGGCTCTTTGCCGACCGGTTGGCCAAAAGCGGCATCAACGTTTACGAGATCCGTCCCGGGATCGTCCGGACGGACATGACCGCGCCCGTCCGTGAGCGCTACGACCGGTTGATCGCCGAGGGAAATCTCGTTCCCCAATCCCGGTGGGGCTTTCCCGAAGACGTCGGGAAAGCCGCCGCGGCTCTTGCCCTCGGCTCGTTCGCCTATTCGACCGGACTCGTCCTCGAAGTCAGCGGGGGGATGAATCTGCGGAAGCTCTGACCGGGAGACCACGATGAGAAAATCCGAACGTGTCTATCAACGCCTGAAAAAGAACCGCCTGATCGCCCTGCTCGTCCCGGAGTCTCCCGCCCAGTGCCTGTCTGTTTACGAGGCCCTCGAACCGACGGGTGTCGTCCTGGAAATCGCTTTCCGGACCGGCGCGGCGGTCGACGGGATCAAAAAGATCATCGCCGCCCACCCCCAGACGCTCGTTCTGGCCGGGACGGTCATGACCAGGTCGCAGGCCGAGGAGGCGATCGCGGCCGGCGTTTCCGGAATCATCTCGGCCGATTTCATCCCCGAAGTCGTGGACATCTGCGCCCAGGCCGACATCATGTGCGTTCCCGGCGGACTGTCGGACGTCGGAAAACAGCTCGCCCGAAAAGCGGAGGCCTACGGCTGTTCGCTCAACGATCTCCGGGAAGAACAACCCCACCAATGGATCTACAAGCTTTTCCCGGCCGTCGCCGCCGGCTCCAATAACCTCGGGCTGGCCGAGGCCTGGCGCGGTCCCTATAAAGACCTGACCGTCGTCTACACGGGAGGCATCAACCTGGCCAATCTGGCCGAGCTCAACGCCCGGGATCCGAAGGGGATCTTCTGCGGCTCGGCTCTTACGGCCAAAGCCGGCGATCCGGCGGAAATCCGGGCGGAAGCCGAGCGCTGGCTGGCGATTCTCAAAGAGACCGGGGTGAAAAAAGCGGCGGCGGACACGGGGCCTCCTCCGCCCTCACGGACGACAATCCTCGCCGCCCCGGCCGCCCCGCCCCGGGTCGTCGCCTTCGGCGAGATCATGCTCCGGCTTTCGCCGCCGGGCTTCCGCCGGTTCGTCCAGGCTTCGTCGTTTGAAGCGAATTACGGCGGAGCGGAAGCCAACGTCGCCGTCTCGCTCGCCCGGCTGGGTTTGTCCTCGGCTTTCGTCACCGCCCTCCCCGCCCACGAGATCGGACAGGCTGCCGTGGACGCGCTCCGGTCCCAGGGCGTGGACACATCCCGCATTCTCCGGCAAGGCCGAAGGATCGGGATCTATTTTGCCGAAGCCGGCGCCGCTCAACGGCCGTCCAAGGTGATTTATGACCGGGCGGATTCGGCTCTCTGCCAGACGCGAGCCGGGTCGTTCGACTGGCCGGCGATATTCAAAGGGGCGGCCTGGTTTCACTGGTCGGGTATCACCCCGGCCCTCTCCGAGGGCGCGGCGGCGGCCACGGCCGAAGCCGTTCGGGAAGCCAAACGGTCGGGAGCCGTCGTCAGCTGCGACCTCAATTACCGCAAAAAGCTCTGGCCCGGAGAAAAAGCCCGGTCGGTCCTGACTCCGCTCCTGGAACACGTCGATATCGTTTTTGGAAACGAGGAGGATGCGGCCGATATTTTCGGAATCGCCGCCCCGGGTTCGGATGTCTCGACCGGAAAGATCGAGCTCGACGGTTACCGCCGGGTCGCCGAAGAGATGCTCCGGCGGTTCCAGCTGAAGAAAGTCATCCTCACCCTCCGGGAAAGTCGCTCGGCCTCGGTCAATGTCTGGTCGGGTTGCCTCCACGACGGCCGGGACTTTCACCGCAGCCGAACGTATGAAATCCGGCTCGTCGACCGGATCGGCGGCGGCGACGCCTTCAGCGCGGGATTCATCTTCGCCTCTCTTTCCGGCCGGGACAACCGGGCGGCCCTGGAATTTGCCGCCGCCGCATCCTGCCTGAAACAAACCATCCCGGGCGATTTCAATCTGGCCTCCCGGGAGGAAATCGAATCTCTGGCCGCGGGTTCGGGCGCGGGCCGGATTCAACGCTGATAAAACTAATTCGGGCCGTCCTTCGTACATAGGTTTGAAAGAAGGCGAAGTTCCCGGGCCGGACCGATAGCCGCGGCCTCGAGAGCGATGCCGGAGAGAAAAGGAGAGCGCCATGACAAATGAAACGCGCCGCAGCAATCCCGGCCGGATCTTCTGGGGTCTGGTCCTGATCCTCGTCGGAGCCTTGATCCTCGCGTACCGTTTCGATTTTTGGGATTTCGGGTACCTGTTCGCCACCTGGTGGCCGGCGATTTTCATCCTGATCGGCCTCTCGATCCTCATCGGAAACGGATTCCGGAATCCGGGGCCGGGGATCTTTTTCATACTTTTCGGCACGGTCGTCCTGCTCTGGCATCTCGACATCCTCCACTACGAGATGTGGCGGTACCTCTGGCCGGCGGGCCTCATCATTCTCGGGCTCTGGATCCTTCTCCGGCCCGCGGCCCGGCCGCGGCCGAACACGGCCGCCGCGCCGGTCCAGGGCCATGATATCGACGCCTCGGCCGTTTTCAGCGGGCTCAAGCGCCGGGTCGACAGCCGCGGCTTCAAAGGCGGAGAAGTCGCCGCGGTCTTCGGCAACGTCGAGCTCGACTTGTTGTCGACTTCCCTGGAAGGGGGAAAGGCCACCCTTGAGGCGACATCCGTTTTCGGGACTATCACGATTTTTGTTCCCCGAAATTGGCGGATCGTTTCCGACGGCACCCCGGTTCTCGGTTCGTACGTCATGAAACATCAGAACCCGGTCGAGAGCGAAGCGACGGAAACACTCTATGTCCGCGGGGCCGCCGTCTTCGGCAGCGTTACGATCAAAAACTGACGGATCGGAAGGAGATCGTGCGTAAAGCTCTTCTCTGGGTTTTGGCGGTCGTCCTGACTCTCGGGGCGGCTGTGTATCAAAGGATGACAGGTCCGACCCATGCCGTCATGGGCCGGATCGACGCCGGCGGAAATCCCGTGGCCTTCCGCCTCCCCCGGAGCGCAGACACCACCGGCGATTGCCCGATCGGCGTCCGGGCTCCCGGCCGGGGATTGACGGGATATGTCGAATACCGGCGCAATAAAACCGACGATCCCTGGACAAGGATCGAAATGGTCCGGAACGGAGAGCGTCTGGCCGCTTTTCTTCCCAAACAACCGGCGGCCGGGAAACTGGCCTATCGCCTCGTCGTTTCGTCCGGGGGCCGCGAATACCCGGTTTCCGGCGAAGAACCGATCGTCATCCGGTTCAAGGATCCGGTGCCCGGCGTTGTCCAGATTCCCCATATCCTGATCATGTTTCTGGCCATGCTCTTTTCCACCCGGGCGGGACTCGCCGCCCTGGACAAGTCTCACAATCCCCGAAAGCTTGTGATCGCAACCTGTGTCCTTCTCTTTGTCGGCGGTTTCCTTCTCGGCCCGATCATGCAGAAATACGCTTTCGGTGAATTCTGGACCGGAATTCCTTTCGGGACGGATTTGACCGACAACAAAACCCTGATCGCGATGATCGCCTGGGTCGCCGCTCTCGTCGCCGGCCGCAAGGGGAAAGCGGCCCGCGGCTGGGTGCTGGCCGCCTCGATCATTCTTCTTCTCGTGTACTCCATTCCCCACAGCCTGCTTGGCTCGGAGCTGGATTACACCGCCATGAACCGATAGTCGGAGCAATACCCGGACGGATCGTTGCGGCGCGGAGGGGGCTTCGCTCCGGCCGACAAAATCTCACGTCTCTGCCCGCGCCAAGGGGAAGAGAACCTTATTTTAAAGTAAAACGGACGGTCACGGTGAAGATACAGGCGCGGGGTTTGCCCTCGACCAGGAGAGGTTTGTAGACCCACTGCCTGACCGCCTCGAGCGCCGCCTGGTCCAGATTGGCCACCGAGCGGAGGATCTTGACCGCCTGGACTCTCCCGTAAACATCGGTCACGACTTCCAGAATGACAAGTCCCTCGCTGCCGTAGGCTCGGGCGATGTCGGGGTAGGCGGGTTCCACGCGTTTGACCAGTTCGGGCGGCTTGATTTCGCCGAGGGCCCGGACCGGGGGGAGGGCGGCGCCTTCCCGGAAGGCTTTCTCGGAAAGGTCGGCTTTGATCACGCCTCCTTCAACTCCTCCCTCTGCGCCGCTGACGACTCCGCCGATGATTCCGCCGACCACCCCTCCGATTTGAGCTTCTCCCCGCCCGTCGGAAGGCTTGATTTGAAACAGGGCGGCAATGATGACGGTTCTTCTGTCCGTTTTTCCTCCGACGACCGGCAGCGGCCGGGGCTCGAACTTCCATTCCCTAAGCGCCTCGATGGCCGCCAGATCGAGCGCCGGGTGGACCGAACGGATGACCCGGATATTATCAGGGAGGCCCTCTTCATCGACGGAAGCTTCGAGAATGACGGTCCCTTCGACTTTCGTCCTTTCGGCTTCTTCAGGATATCGCGGCGCGACCGAAGTAAGGATGCGAATCGTCCCCCCGCCGTCGGCCGGGATCATCCGCATCGAGGCGGAGGAAGGCTGCCCCTTGTCCAGGGTGAAGCGGACGGTGACGGTAAAAACGGCTTCCCTGGGCTTGCCGTTGATGACCATCGGTTCATATTGCCACTGCCGGACGGCATCGATCGCCGCCTGGTCCAGAAGCGGGACCGATCGGAGGACTTTGACCGCCGCAATCCGGCCCAGGATATCGGTTTGAGCTTCCAGGATGACAATGCCTTCGACCCTGGCCTCGGCGGCGATTTTCGGATAGTTCGGCTCCACCTGTTTGATCAGCACGGGCGGCTTGATCTCGCCGATCGCCCGGACCGGACCTTCGGCCGGGACATTCGGCGAAGCCGATTTGAGAGGCCAATCTTTCAGGTCAAAACGGACGGTGACGGTGAAGATCACGCTTTGCGGTTTTCCGCCGATCACCATCGGTTCGTACACCCACTGACGGACGGCGTCGATCGCCGCCTGGTCGAGCAACGGAATCGAACGCAGAATTTTCACGTTCTGAACCCGGCCGTAAATGTCGGTTTGAGCTTCCATCACGACCGATCCGTCGATTCTTGCCTCCCGGGCCGTCCGGGGATAGATCGGCTCGACCATTTTGATCAACTTCGGCGGCTGAACGTACGGGCCGACGGCCCGAGCCGCCCCGCCCGGCCCGAGAATCCATTCTCCGATCTGGAGAGCGACAAAATAGGGATTTCCCCGCAGATCCTTGAATCCGAAAACCGTATAAGTCGACTTCGGCAAGCCGGCTTCGGTGGACAGGAGATTGCTCCGGGTTCCGTCGTTATGTTCGAAGACCTCGACCAGGAATTTTCGGGAGGACGCATCGGTCACGGTCAATTCCAGGGAAAGGTCGGCTTTATTCGGAATACGAAGCGTGACATAGGCCGGACCGCGGACGCCCTTCTCCAGTGTGATTCTTTGAGCGGAAGTGATCGCGACCGATTTGAGGTTGAACGCTTTCCGGATTCGAAGGGCCTGGGCCTCCGGGTCCTCCTCCCATTCGCCCTCCTCCAAAAGGCTGGTTTGGGCAAACGAGGAGACGGAGGTCCGGGACGGAGGCGCTCCCGCCCCCGTCGACCCTTCAAAAATTCGCACATTGATCGTTCCCCACTCGAGAAATCCGGAATCCGCCTGGGAAAAGGCCTCCGACGGGAAGCCGATCATTAGAAAAACGGCCAGTCCAATGAATGCCCATTTCTTCATGACCGCTCTCCTTTATCCGGCTTCGGCTCAAACCACACCAGGATCATCCGGTCTTCGGGAATCGGAATGATGTACGTCTCGGCCGGCTGCCCGCCGATGCTGGCCGAAAGGATCCGGAG
>CAYPKX010000125.1:0-5430 GCA_964411395.1 uncultured Eubacteriales bacterium
GGCCGAGGCGGAACGGCGTTTTGTCGTTGATTTTCATGGCCCAGATGGTTTGCTCGGCGCCGTCGGGAAAGCTGGACGGATTGGCCACCCAGCCGCCGTCGTTGGGATCGTGGCCCCGAACGTAAAGCAGAACCGATCCGTCGTCGGAAAGGCGCAAGCTCGAGAGGTCGGTGCCGTCGTCGGCGTTATATCCGGTCAGCCGAACGGGTTTAAATTCCGGACCGGCCGCCGTCCAGATGTTTCGTTTTCCCTGGTCGTTGGCCAGCCAGGCGATCCGGTCGGCTTTTTTCGCCGCAACCAGCTCGTAAGGAAACGTATAAGAAATGAACCGGGCGATGGTCGATTGGCCGGAATCCGCGGCCGAGAAGAGCGGGACGAAACCGGCGAGAATGATTGCGGAGAAGAATACGAACCCGAGTTTGCGCATATTGGCCTCCTCTTCTTTTTTGGGATCGGACCGCTTTTATCGGGGTCGGACCTCAGTATCTTATTATTTTTGCGTCACATAAATAAAATGGGAAAATACCAACTCGGGCAGAAACATGAAATCATTTCAGAAGTCATTGATAATAAAATATTTCCTGAGGTCCGACCCCAGCTGTAAAAAAGAGGCCCCGCCGGAAACCGGCGGAGCCTCTCATATGGAGATAGCGCTGAACCGACCGAAGCCGGATTATTTCTTGATCTCGTCCTTTAAGGCATCGACGACCTTTCGGATGAATTCGATGTCGTTTTTCTTATCGGCCGGGGCTTCGATCCTGAACGTGACGGCTCCCGATTCCTCGTCGCGATTCGATTCGACCACCTCATATCCCTGGGGCAGTTCTTTCTTTAGACGCGTCTCGGCCCGTTCGTAAGCGGCTTTTCCTTCCTCGCCTTTCCGGCCGGTCAGGACGATCATGATCGTCCCCTCCCTGGCGTGCGTTCCGGAGATGTGGGCCGCCTTCGTCCCGGCTTTCCCTTTATCGCCGGAGACGACCATGGCGTTGTCCTTCGCCTCCTTGTCCGTCATCACATAATACGTGACGTTCGTCTCGTGATCCGGAATCGTCGTCGCAAGCGCGAACCGGCCGGTTTTAAAGGTCGGGTTCCCAAAGTGATATTTCCCAAGATGAAGGACATTCGGCCCGCCGCTTGTGTCCTTCAAACCGGACTCGAGCTTCTCCAGGGATTTTTCGAGCTCGGCGATATCGAGCTTCCCGGATTTGACCGCCGCCGCCTGTTCGCGCAAGGCCTTCACCTTTTCGAGAAGGTCCTTGTCATCCGGTGAAAGGACGGTCCACCCGGCGCCCGGCCTGGCTTCCGTGACCCAAACCGGTTTTTCTCCGTCTTTATCGGTGACCGTAACGGCGACGCTGTCCTTTCCGGGCTCGATGATCGAAAAAACATTCTTCCCGTCGATTTTGATTTCCTTCCCGACGGCGATGAGCGGCTTCCCATCGACGATAGTAATCCGGGCGCCCTCGCCTTCGTCGATCCGGATTCCCGTGACGGTTTTCGCGTCGATTTTTCCGTCGCCGGATTTTTCGAAGACAACGACCTTGTCGCCGTCTTTGTCGACGGTGAGGACATGGGCTTTGTCCAGCCTCAGGGCCCGCCCGCCTTTGATTTCGAGACTCCAGGTTTTTCCCTTAAGGCTCTCGATCTCCTTGCCGTCCTTGTCGAGGATGAAGAACGCGCCGTCCTTGCCGCCCGAAATCGTCAGCGGCTTGGTCAGAACGAGCCTTTTCTCCTTCCCGTCCCGGACGATCGTGATCTCGATCTTTTCTTGATCCTCGGCCTCGACTTTCTCTTTGTCCTTCGCTGAGACGGTCGCCGTCGCAACCTTGACCTCCTGCCCGGGAGACGCCGGGACCGGCGAGGGCGGCATCATCGCCGCCGGAGCTGGCGCCGGATCTGTTTTCGATTCAATTCCGACGGCCGGCCGGGCCGACCCGATCAGGGCGACGGCCAGAACGACGGCCGCCGCGAGGAAAATTCTCGCTTTCACGTTGACCTCCTTGATGATGTGTTTTTGCCTGAGAATGGCCGCCAGGCGTTCCTGGAACGAAGACCTTCCGATTAATCCCGGGAGAGTCGCGGAAGGATTCCAGCCGATTCCGGCGGAGCGGCGAAAAGCCAGCAACCCGGCGGCATATGTCGACGGCTTGATCCCCGCGCGAAGAACAAGCTCATCGCAGGCGATTTCCTGCTCCCGGCGGATCCGGACGCCGACAATCCAGCATAACGGATTCCACCAGAAAAGCGACAAACTGAGACGGACAAGAAAGAGGAAGAGAAAGTCCGCCCGCTTGATATGAGAAAGCTCATGGAACAGGGCGGCCGATCGCTCAGTCTCCGCCCATTCTTCGGCTCCGTCGGGAAGAAGGATGACCGGCCGCCGCCATCCGTACGTCATGGGAATCAGGATCTCGGGATGGCTTCGCAACCGAACAGGCCGACGGAGCGAAATCAGCGAAAGATATCGCAGGAGAAGAGCTTTCCAAACAGGACCGTCGAGAACCGCGCCTTCCCTGCTCATCCGCACAGCCCCGGCCAGGCCGAGGGCGAGACGGAGAAGAAGAAAAGCGAAGCCGCCGAACCAGATAAAAGCAAGGACAAGATCGAGACGCTTCGTTCTCAAACCGGTCGATACCGCCGGCGTGATATCCGCGGACGGAATCGCCGGATCAAACCATACCCAACTGGATCGGTCGAAATCCGTCTTCACGGCCGTCGCCCCGCTCGCCGCGGAGGCCGGAGAAACGTCGGACGGTGGCAACCGGCTCCAGAGAATGGCCGCCGGGGGCTCACCGGACAAACGCTCCGCCGTATCCGGCGAAATATCCCGAACGGACGGGACCGGGTTTTGCCAACCGCGTGAAACGTGATCAGCGGATGTTTGCCGCGAAACGAGATCGGCTCGCTCACGAGCCGGCGCGGCCGGAAGAAAGGGAGTCCGCCAGCCGAACGGGAGAAGGGAAACGACCGGAACGAAGAGCAATCCGATCAAGGCAAAGGAAAGGAGGAAATGCCGGAAGGCTGCGGGCCGCCGCTTGGCCAGCCTGGCCGCGAGCAGGGCCGGGGCGAGCAGAATCGTCGTTTTAATAAAATACGAGACGATCGCCGCCGCCGCAGGACCCATGAAATTGAGCATCTAACGGCCTTCTTGCCGCGCTTTCTCGATAAGCTCGGTCAGCCGCCGGTAATCCGCTTCCGAGAGGCTTTCTTCGGAGAGATCCAGAAGCGCCGCAACCACATTCTCGGGCGATCCCTCAAAAAATGTTTGAAGAAGGTGGTTGAGAGCGCTGCGCCGGGCCTTTTCTTTGGCCACCTGAGGCCGAAAGACGTAACGGGGGCCGTCCTGAACATGCAAAAGGTGGCCTTTTCTTTCCAAGACCCTGAGAAGCGCCCGGACCGCCGAATAACCAGGCGGATCGGGGAGACGTTCCAGGACTTGGGAAACAGTCGCCTCTTTCATTTCATATATGACGTCCATGATCTGGCGTTCCCGCCGGCTCAGGCTTTTTTCGTTTTTCATGCGGACCTCCGATGCTGCAGGACTCATCGATGCTAATTTATTAGCATGCTAAATATTTAGCACCTGCGCTCTTCTTTGTCAAGGACTTTAGTGCTAATTTTTTAACATACTCGAATTCTATTACTCGCGACCCGCTCCGTTCGTTGCATCTATCCGCCGAAACGGTCTTCTTGTTGGGGTCGGACCTCACGATTTTATTTATAATTAATAAGATAGCGACGGCCCCACGGCTTCAGCCTCCGATCGTTCCTCGTATCAATCCCGAAAAATATTTCTCCGGAATCCTACCGAACTTGAATGGCGTGGAGCTCGTAGGTCTCGTCGGCCTCGTTTATCTTCAGATAATAAAAGCGCCCCTGGTGGACGCAGTAGGGAATGCCGTCGGAATTCCGGCCGGTGAACGGCAGGAACATCCGTTTGATCTCCTTCCCGTCGAGATCGAAAAAGACGAACTCCACCTCGTCCCCCTTGTACCGATAGGTCCGGGCGATGAGCATCCCATCCGCGACATCGATCCAATCGAGCCCGGGCGCATAGTCGGAAAAGGCGAGGCGCTCCTCGACCATGTTCCATCCCGGATCTGTCCCCCATCCGTCCTTGAGCGCTTTCGTGATCGCCGCTTTCAAAGCGGCCGTCATTTTCAAAGACTCGAGGGGCAGGAGAAATTCCTTTATCGCATTTCCGCCCGGATCCAGGACCGTGACCTTCGTGTCCCGGGCCGTTTCGACGATAAAAATCCGGTCGCCGGCCACCCGGAAAGTCTGATAATCGGCGGCCGGGTTGATTTTTCCTAATAAGAGAGGCTGTTCCCATGCTCCGACCTCCTTGATCAGCTTGAAGGAGGAATCGTACAAGCGGATCGTCTTGACCGGTTTGGGTTGGTTATAGTCATAATCCCCGACCAGAAAGCCCTTTCCCACGCGGTCGATGCCGCCCTTAAAAAAGGGGACGGGGACTTTAAACTCGTCCAGATACTCGCCGTCCGGGGTATAGCAGACGATCTTGTGCGAGGCGGTCGCATCCAGCTTCCCCTCCCGGAAGCGGATCGCATACATGAAGTCGAATTCGCCCGGCCCCTGACCCTCGCGGCCGATGGTCTTGAGGAACGCCGCGCCCCCGTCCCCCAGCTTGAAGATATGGGCGTTGCTGGAATTCTCGACAACGAACATCCGGCCCTCGGCGATCGTCATGAAGAACGGGTCCATCACCTGGGGGACCTTGGCGATCAGCTCCGCCGAAAGCGGCCGGATCGAGAGCGACGCAAGGACCAGGAGGAAAACGCCCAAACGACGACGATACGGAAAATGACTTTTCATGCTGTTTCCCCTTTCCCCGCCATCCTTCATTCCCATTTGAAACGGGATACCCTTTATCAGCTAAAGAGTCCCAGACCCATAAAATGCTGAGGTCCGACCCCGCGATAGGTTTAAGGTAGGCTTTTCGCCGGGGAAAAGCAACAGCCGAAATCAGTCCAGACTTATGTCCTGGCGGTAATCCGCCCAAACCCGTCCGCCGCGGCGGGGGCGGAGCAAATCCAGAACCTTGAGAAAAGTTCTGTTTTTCTTCCGCCAGGTCCGGTTGAGATTCCGGGCGTATTGATTGATGGCCATCGCCACCCACCGGCCTCCGAGAAGGTTGCGGATCTGTTCCTTGAACGAATAAAACCGCTTGTGGCCCCAGATCTGGGCCTTCTGCAATTCGGCCAGCGAGAACCGCCGGGGACGGAAGACCGCGTGATGGGCGTCATAGAGGGACCAGTCCTTGAAAGCGATCCGCTTTTCTTCCGTCACCTTGTTATAGAATTCGCTTCCGGGAAGAGGCGTGAGGATCAGGAACTGCGACGACGTCAGGCGCGATTTGCGGGCCCAGTCGACGGTCTCCCGAACGGTTCCCCGGTCGTCCTGGTCGAA
>CAYPKX010000125.1:5440-8880 GCA_964411395.1 uncultured Eubacteriales bacterium
AAACGAACATTCCGTGGATATGAATCCGGTTGCGGCGGAAAACCTTGACCGCCCGGTTGAGCTCGGCCAGCGATTGGGCCTTGTGCGATTCCTGAAGGCTTTTGGGATTGACCGATTCGAAGCCGATACAGACCGTGTGGCACCCGGCTTTTTTCATCAACCGGACGAGGTCCTGGTCGCGGGCGACATCCGCCCGGACCTGGGTCGTCCATCTGAATTTTAATCCCTCGCGGATCATCCCTTCCAGAAGCTCCCTGGTCCGGGGCTTGTGCGCGGCGAAGTTGTCGTCGTAGAAAAAGAGATACCTCTCGCGGCCTTTGTGCCGGCGCAACTCCTCCAGGATATGTTCCGTCGAGCGAAAACGATACGCTTTGCCGAACATCCCCGTGACCGAGCAGAACGTGCAGTCGAACGGACAACCTCGGGAGGTCTGGACGGGCAGGACCATCCGCTTGTTCCGCCATCTCGCGTCGGGTTTGAGCAGGTCGAAATCGGCGATGGGGAAAGCATCCAGGTCGTGAGGGGGCCTGGCTTTGGGATTATGGACGGTTTCGCCATTCAACCGGAACGATAGCCCGGGGATGGTTGAAAGGTCCGTCTCCGCCCTCCAGGCCTCGAGAAAAGCCGGGAGCGTTTCCTCGGCCTCGCCGCGCAGGACGAAGTCTCCGTGCTGGAGGGCTTCTTCGGCCAGGAAGGTGACGTGCGGTCCGCCGAAGAGCACCGGAATCGCCAGGGTCCGGACGCGCTCGGCGATGGCGTAGGCCCGGGGTGCGGTCGAAGTGATGGTCGAAATTCCGACGATATCGGCCGTTCCGATCACCCCGAAGTCGAGTGTCCGAAAATCTTCGACGAACAGCTCCACCTCCCACCCTCGTTCCTTCATGATCGTTCCCAGAAGGACCGTCCCGAGGCGCGGCGAGGGAAACTTGGAAAAGATATGGAGGTTGGGCGACTGGGGTTCGATCAGGACGATTTTAGGCATGGGCGTTCTCCGGTTGGGCCGGACGCTTGGCGTTCCGGCTTTTCAAGCCGACGATTTCTTTCTTGTTTTTTTTCAGGAGGTCTTCCCACCGGTCGACGCCCTCCCGAAGCTGTTTCATTTTGATATTCAGGGCGTCGACGGCCGCAAGCAGGTCGTCGATCTTGCGGCCGGCCTCCTCCCGCGAAAAAGAATCGAGGTTTTTCTTCAGGGCCAGGAAATTCCGGACGGATTCGGACACGGCCTTGATTTCCTCCAGCGAATATCCGAAGAGCTGGAGATCGCGAATGAGCTGGCATAGAAAAACATAGGCTTCGTCATAGAGACGGAAGCCGCCTTCGCTTCGCAAATCGGGGTCGAGGATGCCGACATCCTCCCAGTGCTTGATCGTGCGGGGACTGACCCCGGCTTTTTCGGCCAGGAGGCCGACGGTCAGGAGCTTGTCTTTTTCAGCCGGCTTTTTCTCGCCGCTCCCTTCTCCCGGCCAGCCGTATTTTTTGACGATCTTCTGAATTTCTTCCAGACCGTAGCCGAGATCCCGGAGCTTGCGGACATGGGCGGCGCGAGCGACATCCTGAAAGGCGAAAAAAGGCGATTTATCCTCGGAGAAACCGACCGGCTTGAGAATCTTCGCCTTGGTCCAAAGATCAAGCTCGACGTTCTCAATTCCGGCCTTCTCGGCCAACTCGGCTTTTGTCATGATTTCCTTGCCCATTTACACCCTCGCGTATTATTGGCTTTATTATTTAATCATACCTATACGTATAGGTATATTTCATTTAAAAATAAAAGTCAAGGGGCTTTTTTCCGGTTTGGGGCCGGACCTCACGAACTTATTTATTTTCTATATGATCCAATTGAATTTAATAATTTTCCTGAGGTCCCACCTCAATCACAATTTTTATGACCTTCTTCGTCTTCGCGACCCGGTCGACGATGACGAACGCATGCTCGCCTAAAAAGCCCGGGCCCGGCTGCCAGTAAAGGGATCCGTCGGTCGCATCAAACGACGCCCCGACCGGAAGCTTCCGCAGCTCGCCGCAAACCAGGGCATACGCTTCGTAGCGCGGCACCGCGCCCAAGATCCCATCGGCCGCGGAGCTGCGGCATTCGCCCGATCCATCCACTTTTCCGCCGGCCGCGATCCGGCCGAGGATTCGTTCCCGCCGCCGAAGCAGGCCGTCCATCGTTTCTTCGGCCGCGCTTTCCTCCAGATAAACCGCCACCCGGGTCACTTCCGGAATTGCGATTCGTATCGATCCGTCCGCCTCGGGAGAGACCCACTCCGCCCTTTTCCCCCCATCCATCCCCCGCTTCACATAAACCGGCGTTTGAAAATCGACCGGCAGCCGTTCCACATCCTCCCCCGCCTCAACCGCCGCTTGACGGTCTTCCGAAACCGAAGCCGGCGTTGCCGGAACCCCCGTGTTCTGAATCAGGAAGTACCGGCTCCCGATCCCGTCCACGTTCCCCCCCGAATCCTGCGCGCTCCAGGCGATCGTGTGAACCCCATCCTCGTAGCTCGTCGTATTCAGATTGAACACCCCGATCGCTCCGTTCGTGTTCACATAGCCGGGAAACAGTCCGGCGATATCCGCCCGAAAATGATTGTACGAGGGATGTCCCACGGGCAGTCCGTCCACCCAGACGTTCAAGGTCGAGCCGTTGACCGGGATGGAATTCGGCTGCGGCGTCAGGACCCAGCCGAAATTGAAATAAGGATTCCCCGCGGCCGTCCCGCCCTGAGTCGGCGTATCGATCGCCCCGAACGGATTGACCGCGGCCGTGTTGTTCACCGTGATCGCCTTCTGTCCCAGCAGGACCTCGTTGCCTTCCAGGTCCGTGGCATACGCCAACAAGTTGTAAGGCCCGTCGCCCAGAGGCAGGAAATTCGTCAGCATCATGTAGCCCCAGCCCGCCCGGTAATGCAGGGGATGTTGCGGATACCCGGCCTCGACATCCGGCCGCGCCCCTTCGACGAAAACCGCGTCTCCGATATAGGCCCGGTCATCCGTTCCCGTTCCCCGGTAGATTTTCACCGACGCCGCCCCGGTGTTGTCCAGAACCCAGCCCGTCACCGCGATCGACGACGAGACCGCGGCCTGGTCGGCCGGCGTTTCAAAAACCCCGAACGGCAGGCTGTTGGTCCCGTAATCGTAGACCTGATAGTTGACCGCGATCGCCTGGGGATTATTGGACGCATTCGGATCCGAGACCGTCACCGTTCCCTGGTAAGCGCCCGGGGCCAGGCCGGTATCGGCGATGCTGAGGGTGATGATTCCGGCATCGGTTCCCGAGCCCGGAGCGACGGTGAGCCACCCGGCCGACGAAGCGGCCGTCCAGCTCAACGTCCCCGTCCCGGTGTTCCGCACCCGGACGGCGGCGGCCGGCGTCACCGCGCCGTTCTGCTCCGCCCCGAAGTTCAGCACCGTCCGCGAAAGCCCGATCGTCGGAACGGCCG
>CAYPKX010000126.1:0-8220 GCA_964411395.1 uncultured Eubacteriales bacterium
TAGGGTTCTTTCAAGTAGGCCGTGCCGCCTTCGACAACGCCGTCGACGAAAATTTTCGCCCCGCGGGTTTGGAACAGTTCTCCGGTATGGAGGGCGCGCACGGCGGCGAGGGCGGAGGCCTGTTCCGGGCCTTTCCCCGGGTCGACCGACAGCGAAGCCCGGACGCGGAGATTCAGCCGGCCGCTTTTTTCGAGAATTTGAAAGGCCTCGATTTCTCCGGCGCCCGGCGTCAGGTCGGATTCATGAATCGTCGTCATCCCGAAGGCGGAAGCCATGTTCTGATACGCCTCGAGCCCTCGGACAAAATCTCCCGGCGTCAGCGGGGGGAAGACCTTGACGGCGAGGACGGCCGCGCCTTCGCGCAGAGTCCCGTTCGGCTCGCCTGTCGCCGGATCGCGCTCAATGATGCCTCCGGGGGGATTCCGGGTCGCTTTCGTGATCCCGGCGGATGCGAGCGTTTTCGTGTTGACCCAGACGGTGTGCCCGTCTTCGGAAGAAAAATGAGCCGGGATGTTCGGGACGACGGCGTCGAGGATTTTCCGGTCCGGACCGGTTTTGGGGAAGTCGGTGTTGCTCCAGCCCCGGCCCCGGACGGAACCGGCATCGGGATGGGCCGCGAGAAAATCACGAATCGCCTTCTGAATTTCCTCGACGGTTTTCAAGCCGGTGAGGTCCACCCCGAAGAAAATCCGGTAGGCGCTGATCGCATGAGTGTGGCTGTCGATGAAGCCGGGGAGGACGAACCGGCCCCCAAGGTCGGCCACAACCGTTTGCGGCCCGATATGGACTTCCGCTCCGGCGTTGCTTCCGACATAGATGAACCGGCCGTCCTTGATTGCGACCGCTTCGACCGTGCGGGAAACTCCGTCGACGGTGGAGATGACGCCGTTGTTCATGACGAGGTCGGCGGCCGGCGGCGCAGGGCGGGGCGAGCAGGCGGATAGCAGGGCCAGGAGGGTTGCCGGCAGAAGGAATAAAATCGCCGGGCGTTGAAGTGAACGGAATTTCGGACGAAGGTTTCGTTCTGAGGATGTCCGGTTCGGGGTGTTTCGAGACATGATTTTATCCTCCGCGGGATCAGGCCCGCTTCACCGGGCTCAGGTTACTCGAGACCGGCCGGAAATGCAAAGAGGCGGGGATGATACCGGTCGACGAATCAAACCCGGTTTCGGACGGACGGGGACCGAACTCGGAAGCCGGGCGGACGGGTAGTCTTCAGCCGAGGAGGGCGTGGACGGCGGCCAGCTTTTGGGGGATGGCCAGGCCCTGCGGGCAGTGAGAAAGACACGTCCCGCAGGCCCGGCAGGCATCGGCCTTCCGAACCAATCCGGCGTACAGGGTCCGGGCTTTGCGGAAATCCTTGTCGTCGAGCGCGTATCGTTCAAACCGCAGAATATCGGCGACCGGAATCCGCTGCGGACAGGAGGGCTGGCACTCCGTGCACAAGCGGCAGGCCGTCCGGTCAGCCCGGGCGGCCATCATGGCGACGGCGAGGGCCTCGCCCTCCCGCAGAGCCCTTCCCGCTCCGGAATACGTCTCGGTGAATTCCTGAAGGTTGCGGACGCGGATGACCGCGGCGTCGAGAAGGGTGGAGGTCGTCAGCCAGCGGGCCAGGGCGTTGTGAGGCGCGGTCCCTTCCGGCAGGGCGTCCATAAAAGCCTTGTCTTCCCGCATCCGGCCGATCCCCCGTGCCGTTTTCATGGCGATCGTTCCGAATTCCCTTTTTCGGGCCAGCTCCAGAAAGGAATTCATCGCCGGGTCGGGGCCGTAGGAGTACATGAATTGGGCGTGCTCGTGCAGACCGTCCTCGATCATCGCGGTCAGGACTTCGGCCGCGCTCTCTCCGCCCGGGACCTGGGCATTTCCGGCATAGCCGTGCTGGGACACGCAAAGGTGCTTGACCAGCCCTTCCTTTTTCAATCGTTCAAAGGCCCGGACGAATCCCCGCTCCGATTTCAGCTCGGCGGTGCTTCGATAGCCGTAGTGAAGCTGCATGTCGTCGAAGTATCCCAGGCCGGTTTTGGCGAGAACATCCTTGACGAAGGCGTAATGGGAGTCCTCGTCGATCCGGCCGGTGGCCTGGTTCCCGCCGACGCGGTCGACCGTGACCTGGCAGTAGTGCGCTTCGCGATTTTTAATGATGGTCTCGGGCGCCCCGTCCCGAGCCCAGCCCTCGCCTTTATGCCAGTAATTCATGCCGCAGAGGATACCGGCTTCTCTGGGCGCTGCGGCCATGTCGCCCGAGCCGATGAGGATGGAAACCTCGCGGCCGCTGTACCCGAGCTTCCGGCGCGGCAGGATTCCGACCTTGGCCGCGGCTTCGTGAATCGCTTCACTCTGGCCGGCCTCGGCCCGGCCGGAAAGCCCGCCGGCCAGACCTGCGGCCAGGGCCGCGGCGGAGCCTTTGAGAAAATCGCGGCGGTTGAGGGAAGGAGAGTCGGTCATGACGGTTCACCTCCGATGAAATGGGGGCAGGACCCGGCCCGGCTATTTTCGCACAGACGGGGGAGAAGAGGAATCCGTTTTGACAAACGAGCCGGGGAGGCACTACGATGTCCGGGCGCGGAGACAGGGTTTTCGCGCCGCTTTGCCTTTCAAGGAGTCGAGGATGCTTCTTTGGAAACTCTTTGCGGTTTTTTCCCGGGTCGCTCTCTTTTCCTGGGGCGGCGGCCCCGCCTCGCTGGCCCTGATGCAGCGGGAGGTGACGGCCGCCGGTTGGACCACTTCGAGCGAGTTTGCCGACGCTGTGGCCCTGGGCAACGCCCTTCCCGGCCCGATCGCTCCCCAGGTTTCGGCTTACGTCGGGTATAAAATCGCCGGCTTTCCCGGAGCCGTCGCGGCCGCGGCCGGGACCGTGCTGCCGACCACCATTCTGATGCTGGTCATGATCATCTTCTTCTTCAAGGTCAAGGACAGTCCGGCGGTGGCCTCGATGCTCAAGGCCGTCCGGCCGGTCGTCGTCGGTTTCCTGCTTTGGACGGCCTATGATATGGCGGCCGGTGTGTTCGGGGCGAAAAAGCTGGGCTGGACGCCGGCGCTGTCCTCCGGCTGGGATAAAATCCTGATCGTCGCGGCGGCCTTTGCCGTCCTGACTCTGACCAGAATCAATCCGGTCTGGCTGATTGTCGGGGCCGCCTTTTTCGGCCTGGTCGTGTATTGACCATGAGCGCCCCGAACAGGAGCCTGCGCCTCTCGGTTTTCTGCGGCTCGAGCCCCGGCTCGGAACCGCAGTTTGCCGAAGCGGCCCGGTCGCTGGGACAGGAATTTCTCAAGCGCGATATCGGCCTGGTCTACGGCGGCGGGCGGGTCGGACTGATGTTTGAGATCGCCCGGACGATCCACGAGCGCGGCGGCCGGGTGACCGGCGTCATTCCCCGGGACATGGTCGAGCGGGAGCTGGCCTACACCGCCCCCAGCGACCTGCGGGTCGTCGAGACGATGCACGAGCGGAAGGCCTTGATGGCCGAGCTGTCCGACGGATTCATCGCTCTGCCCGGCGGCTTGGGGACGATGGAGGAATTTTTTGAGATCACGACGTGGGCTCAGCTGGGCATCCACCGCAAGCCCTGCGGCTTGTTGAATATCTCCGGATACTTCAATCCCATTCTGAGTTTTCTCGATCAAGCCGAGCGTTTGAAATTCCTCCAACCCGAGCACCGGGGAATGATCCTGGCCGACGCCGATCCCGTGCGGCTCCTGGATCGATTTGCGTCCTACGCGCCGCCGGAGGCCGACATGGCCCGCTGGGCGCTCGACATGTCCAAGACCTGAGTCCGCCGCCGCTTCCGGCGACTCGAGGCGATCCTCCCCCGCGGATCGGCGTTTTTCCCGTTTTAAACTTTTCCCCACGGGCCGGCCGGATTCTGTTGACTCGCCCTTTCCCCCATGCCAGAATGAAGCCGCATGAAGAATCTAACGCCGGGGATCATTCGATGACCGAGGCTCCCGGCCCTCGACCGCCCGCTCCTCTCCGGCTTCGCTACCCCTCCGCCCTCCCGATCTCCCGCCGCCGGGCCGAGATCGTTCAGGCCATCCGCCGGCACCGGGTCGTCATCATCTCCGGCGAAACCGGATGCGGAAAAAGCACCCAGATCCCCAAAATGTGCCTGGAAGCGGGCCGAGGGACGCGTGGCCGGATCGCCGTCACCCAGCCCCGCCGAATTGCCGCGGTGACCATCGCTCAGCGGATCGCCGAGGAGATGGGGGAGCGCCTCGGCCAAACCGTCGGTTATAAGATCCGGTTCGAAGACCGGTGTTCGCCCGAGACGCGGATCAAGGTCGTTACCGACGGGATGCTGCTGGCTGAAACCCAGGCCGACGGCCGGCTTCGGGAATACGACACGATCGTTATCGACGAAGCTCACGAACGGAGCCTCAACATCGATTTTCTCCTCGGGATCATCAAGACGCTCCTGGCCCGACGGTCCGACCTCAAGCTGATCATCACTTCGGCGACTTTGGATCTGGAGAAATTCGCCGCGGCTTTCGACGGCGCTCCCGTTCTCCAGGTCGGCGGAAGGATGTATCCGGTCCGGGTCGAATACCGCGTTCCGGGGGCCGGCGAGAAGGAGGACCAGGATTACGTCGACACGGCCGCCGGGGCGGTCGACGAGATCATGCGCCGGGAACCGCCGGGCGATATCCTGGTGTTTATGCCCACGGAGCAGGATATCCTGGAAACCTGTGAGATCCTCGAGGGCAAACATTATCCCGGGGTCACGGTGCTGCCTCTTTTTGCCCGCCTCCCCGGTCCCCAACAGGGCCGGGTCTACAGCGTGACCGGATCCAAGATCGTCGTCGCGACCAACGTGGCTGAGACGTCATTGACGATCCCCGGAATCCGCTACGTTGTCGATACGGGCCTGGCCCGGATCTCCCAGTACCTGCCGGGAGCGGGCCTCAACAGTCTGCCGATCCGGCCGATCTCCAAAGCGAGCGCCGACCAGCGCAAAGGCCGCTGCGGCCGGGTGGCCGAGGGGCTGTGCCTGCGGCTCTATGACCGGAAAGATTATGAGGAGCGGCCGCGCTTTACTCCGCCCGAAATCCTGCGGTCGAACCTGGCCGAAGTCATTCTCCGGATGATGGACCTCAACCTCGGGCATCCGGCCCGGTTTCCGTTTGTCGACAAACCGACCGCTCGGATGATCGAGGATGGGTTTGACACGCTGGTCGAGCTCGGCGCGGTCCGCAAGCGCGGAACCGACTATCATCTGACCGACCGCGGGCGGCGCATGGCCCGCATCCCTCTCGATCCGCGCCTCTCCCGGATGCTGATCGAGGCGGCCGCCCAGGGCTGCCTCCGGGAAGCCGCCGTCGTCGCCTCGGGCCTCAGCATCCGCGATCCGCGGGAGCGCCCTCCGGAAAAAGCCGCCCAGGCCGACGCCAGCCATGCCCCGTTCCGCGACCCGGAATCGGACTTTCTCACACTCCTTCGCATCTGGGACCGCTTCCACGGCGATTGGCAGGGGCTCCGGTCGACCGCCCGGAAACGGCGCTTTTGCCACGAGCATTTCTTTTCGTTCCCCCGGATGCGGGAATGGGTTTATGTCCACGACCAGATCCTGGACATCCTTCGCGAACAGAAAATTCCCTTCACCCGAACCCAGGCCGGGCCGATGTCCCCGGCCCTGGCGGGGGCGATTCACCGGTCGGTGACGGCCGGTCTGCTCTCCCGCATCGCGGTGCTCAAGGAAGGGAAGATGTACACTGCGGCCCGCGGACGGGAAGCGATGCTTTTCCCGGGATCATCGCTGTTCGGCAAGCCGCCGGCCTGGATCGTCGCCGCCGAAATCGTTCAGACCGGACGCGTCTACGTCCGGACGGCGGCCCGCATCGAGCCCGGATGGCTCGAGAATCTGGCCGGGGATCTCTGCCAGAGGTCGTACGGAAATGCCCGTTGGGATAAAAACCGGGGCGAAGTCCGGGCCGATGAGCGGGTGACTCTGTTCGGCCTGGAGATCGTCGCCCGCCGCGACACGCCCTTCGGACCCGTTGATCCCGAAGCGGCCGCGAAAATTTTCATCCGCGAGGCGCTGCTCGCCGGCCAGGTCAAGGAATCATTCGCCTTTCTTAAAAACAACCTCGAGCTTTCGTCCCGTTATGCCGGGCTCGAAGATAAGATGCGCCGGCGGGATATCCTGGTCCCGGAAACCGAGGCGGCCGCCTTCTACGCCAAGCGCCTTCCCGGAATTTATGATCTCAAGGGTCTCTGGAAGCGGATCGAAAAACAGGGCGGGGATGCGTTCCTCCATATGAAAGAGGACGACATCGTCCGCTACCGTCCGCCCGTCTCGGAAATCGCGCTCTTTCCCGACGAGCTGAATTTCAACGGCCGAAGAGTCGGGTTGGAATACCGGTTTATGCCTGCGGCGCCTGAGGACGGGGCGACGGTCCGGATCAGGGCCGACCTCCTGCCGCAAGTCCGGGCCGGGATACTCGAGTGGGGGATCCCCGGATATTTTCGCGAAAAAATTCAGGCGTTGGTCCGGGGCCTGCCCCAGCGTTATCGAAAAGCTCTCGTTCCTGCGGCCGAACGGGCGGACATCATCGTCCGGGAGCTTCCGCGAACGCCGGATTCGCTCTACGCTTCGATCTCCGCTTTCGTCCGCAAGCGGTTCCGGGCGGATGTTCCGGCCGATGTCTGGGAGGCGGTCGATCTTCCGGCTTATCTGAAAATCCGGCTGATCGTTCTGGATGCCGCCGGAAACGAAGTCGCCGCGGGCCGTGACTACGGTCCGCTCCTTGGCGTCCGGCCGAAAGCGCCGGAAGCCGATACGGGTTCGCTCTCCTGGAAGAAGGCCTGCGATCAATGGGAGCGGCCGGCGGCGACAGAGTGGGAATGGGAGGCGATTCCCGATTCGGTCCGGCTCGGGGGAGGAGCGGCGGCCTATCCCGGTCTTGAAGCCGGAACAAAAGACGCCGCCCTCCGGCTTTTTAAAACCGTCGAGGAAGCGGCCGCGGCCCATCCTTGCGGCGTGGAAGCCCTGTTGTCGCGCAAGTTCGCCAAGGATCTGAAGTTCATGGAGCGCGTTTTGGTCCTGCCGGAAGAGCAGCAGAGGGCGGCCCTGTATTTCGGCGGGAAAGCGAATATCGAAAAATCCATGCTCGACGCTCTGCGCGTCCGGGTCTTTCGGAAAAACATCCGGACGAGGGGCGATTACCGGGCCTTTGCCGACGGGGTGGTGAAAGCGCTCTTTGCCGAAGGGCAGGTTCTCCTGGATGCGGTCAAGCGGGCGTTGTCGGCTTATCAGGGCGTCCGGGCCGACTTGTACACGATTTCCATGACCCATCAGGGAAATAAGGCCGTCGAGGGAATCGTTGAATCGGTCCGGGCGGAGCTGGAGGCCCTGATGCCCCGGAACTTCCCGGAAATATATCCGCCGTCCCGGTTCGACCGGCTGCCGGCTTATCTGGAAGCCCTCCGCATCCGGACCGAGCGGGGAAAGAACAGTCCGGAAAAGGACCGGGGCAAGGCGGCCGAAATCGCTCCGTTTGTTGAAGCCTTGGCCGGCCTGAGAAAAAAGCTGGGCTCGGCGGGTTCGGCCGAAACGCGGGCGGCCCTGGACGAGATCCATTGGCTGATCGAGGAATTCAAAATCGCCGTCTTCGCCCCCGAGGTCGGAGCGGCGGGTCCGGTCTCGGCCAAGCGTCTGACCGAGGCCGTGCGCGAAGTCCGGGCGAAAGTCGAAGCCGAAGCCCCGCCTCAAACCAGGAGCGGAGGAAAGGGAGTTCATCTCCAGAAAAGACGTTCGGCGTCTTCCGGTATGTCCGGCCGGTCTTGAATTTCCTTGTCTCGCCTCGGAAATGTTTTAAATTCCAATCATCTCCGGGCTCGACTTCTCCGGTTTTCGCTTCCGCTTTCTCTTCCATTTGCCGTCCTGAGAAAAATCCTCCCGGCAAGGAGAAGCTCACCTCCTACAATATTGTCGGGCAATCGACCAATTTGTTTGATATATGATGTGGCCTGTCCGTCTATGTTATTTAAAATAAACATCATAAGTATTGGCATGACTCCTGCAATATCATCCGATGAAACTCATTAGGAGGTAAAACAATGAGTCACCAAAAGTATCTCTTAGCAGGGGCGATCATGCTCCTGGGGTTCGGCGTTTTCGCCGCAGACGTGGTTGCCCAGACCGCGGCAGGCGATCAGCTCCAGACGAGAAGCCGGATTCGGCTTCAGTTCATGGACGAGGATTGCGATGGGATCAACGATCATTT
>CAYPKX010000126.1:8230-8768 GCA_964411395.1 uncultured Eubacteriales bacterium
CCGGGATCACGACAATGACGGGATCCCCAACGGCCAGGACCCGGACTGGACCGCGCCCAAGGACGGAACGGGCTTCAAACAGCAGCGGAACGGCCGGAATAAGGCTTCCTTTCGCGGTCAGGGCGGCGGTTTCATGAACATGTCCGGCTCCGGCGTGTGCGACGGGACCGGTCCCAAGGGTTTGGGCAAGCGCCGCGGCGGACGTTGATTCGGCTTCCGGGAAACGGGATGCATATTAATGCAAGGCGCGGGGGGAAGGGATCCTCGGATCCCTTCCCCCTCATTTTCCGCCTGATCCTCTTCGCGGCCGCGATTCCGGCCGCGTCTTCCTCCTCTTATGCCGATACGCTCACCCTGTCCTTTTCCCATAACGCAACCGACAACCTGTTTCAGACCCGTTATGCGGAGAAGGATGCCGTGACGACCGCCGGGGTGATGTGGGAAAAAACCCTCTCGGAATTCAGCCTTCTGGCCGGGGCCGAGGTCTTCGTCCTCCGCGAAAATGCGGAGATGAACCTGGCTTCCCTTTCCGGAGGGG
>CAYPKX010000127.1:0-2231 GCA_964411395.1 uncultured Eubacteriales bacterium
GCGGCGGTGAGGCTTGAGGCGTTGCCGGACGGCTGGGGGACGGTGGGGGAGCGACGCGAGATAATGCGTGTATTACGGATCGAGCGCTATTAACAGCATGATGATACCGAGCGAAGACAAACGTACGGTGTTCGGCCGAAGCCCGAATTTTCGGCTGGAAGGGGCGGGGGGCGCAGGCGAAAAAGCGCGGGCGGGAGAAAGTGAGAAGGCGCGGGCGGCGGGGGGCGTCGGAAATTTCTTTTTCGTTCACACGAGCGGTAACAAGGTCGCGACCGACGCGCTCGGGGCGATGCTCTGGGCGGCGATGCCGGGGACGGCCGTTGAAATCGGCGGACGAATCGCCGTCTCGGCGAGAGCGGACGTCTCCGGGCGGATGCTCGACGAGTTTCTCCGGCTGATGGTCTGCGCCGAAATCGCCGTCGCTTCGACGGGGAGGGCGGGCGGCGCCGGTGCGGAAGAGCGGGAAGAATGCGGGGGTTCCGCGGGCCCCGGCGATTTTAAAGCGTTTGAAGCGATCAACAAAACAGCGGATGCCGAAAAACCCGTAGCTATACCCGCCGCGGCTTTCCGTTATTCGCAATCGCTTTCGGGCGCATTTCCGGAGTTGTGCTCCGGCGAGTCCGGCGATTCCGGTGATCCGCTCGATTATGCGAAGTCGGAGGGGCGCGCTGAAAATCAATCGGCCGTTCCCTCGCGGCGCGCCGTCTCCGGCGATTCGGCGGCGCAGCCCCGCGTCTCCGTCGTCGTCGTGACTCTCAACGGCAAGGCTCACATCCGCGAGTGCCTCGCGTCGCTCCGCACCCAGACGTTCGGTCCGCTCGATATTCATGTCGTGGACAACGGTTCGACCGACGGGACGCTCGAAATCGTCCGGAATGAATTTCCCGAAGCCCGGCTCCACGCTCTGGCGAAGAATCTGTTCTATCCCGGCGGAGTCAATTACGGGATTGCGGCCACGGCCGGCGCCTATATCCTTGTCCTTAACGATGACGTGGAGTTGACGCCGGGTTTTACGGCGGAAATGGTCCGGGTGATGGAGGACGCGCCGCGGGCGGCCGCCGTCGTCCCGATGATGAAGCTGTTTTATCTGCGCGGATTCATCAACGGCATCGGAAACCACGTCCGGACGAAGGGCTGGGGGAGCGACAACTTCGTCGGGCTCGTCGACATCGGCCAATTCGCCGGGTTGACCGAAGTCCCGTCGGCCTGCGTCAGCGCCGCCCTGCTGCGGCGGGCGGCCATCGAGGCGGCGGGGCCGTTCGACGCCGCTTACCGGGCCTATTACGAGGACGCCGACTGGAGCTTCCGGATGCGGCGGGCCGGGTGGACGATCAACGCCGCGCCGCAGGCCCTCGTGTACCACAAGTTCAGCGCTTTCTGGAAAAATATGGAGCGCAAGCTCAAGCTGGCGGCCCGCAACCGCCTGCGCTTCGTACTGAAGAATTTCGACGGCCGCCTGCGCCGCGCCTTCCTGCGGTCGTATCTCAAGGAAGATCTCATCAACATTCTTTCGCTCGTCAAACACGGGCGGAAGGCGGAGGCCTGGGCGTATCTGCGGGCTTACGGATCGCTGATCCTGACGCTGCCGGATGTGTTGGACAAGCGGGCCGAGGCCCGGAGGACGTGGAGCGCGGGGAGGGCGTGGAGGGCGGCGGGGAGCGCGGGAAAAGAGGGGAGAGAGGGGAAAGAGGGGGCGGCCGGAGGAAGAGAGCGCGGAGCGGGGGGTGTGGCGGCCGGGAGGAAAAGCGGCGGGCCGGGAAGTGTTGAGGAGATACTCGAGCTCAATCCGGAGCAGTGGACGGGAATGAATGCGGAGAATGTGCCGCGGCTCGATGCCGGTATCTATTTTGCTTATTATGCCCGGCAGTTTGCGAAAATCGAAGCGGCCGGGGCGGGAGCGCCGACGGAGAGCCGGAGCGAATCGTGATGGAGGGGAGAGGCGCCGGGAACGGAAAAGGCGCGGAGCGGAGAGCCGCGGATTTCGGCGAGAGCGGGAAGACGGGAACTGGAAAGAACGTCTCTGTCGTCATCGCCGCCTGGAATGTCCGGGATCATCTCCGCGCTTGCCTGAAATCGATCGCCGCGGAGACGAAGCGCCACGCCTGGCGGGTGACGGTCGTCGATAACGCTTCGACCGATGGAACGGCGGAAATGATCGCGGCCGAATTCCCGCAGGTGACGATTCTGCGAAATGCGAAAAACGAGGGATTCGTCGCCGGAACCAACCGGGG
>CAYPKX010000127.1:2331-6744 GCA_964411395.1 uncultured Eubacteriales bacterium
GGCGGCGGACTATCTCCTCCTTCTCAATGCCGACGTCGTGATTCGTGACGGAGCGATCGACCGGCTGGCCGATTTCCTGGATGGACGGCCCGACGCGGCCGGGGCGGCGCCCGGACTTTGCCTCCCGGACGGCCGATCCCAGACCGGGCCGGGCGGATTCGCCCCGACGGCCCGTTCGGCCTTTTCCTATTTTTTATTTATCTCCCGGCTGTTTCCCAAAAATGCCCGGCCGCTGTTTGTCGATCCCGGCAGGAGCGGGCCTGGCGGGGGAGGGCATGGTGCGGGAGGGCACGACGCGGGAGGGCGGGAACACCCTTCAAATATTGTCCGGGTGTCCGACGCTTCTTCCGGAGCCGCCGAATCTGTCGGCCTTCGCGCGTTCCGGCCGCGAAATTCCGATGGGGGAGGCGGGGCAGCCGGAAAAATTCCTCGGCGGGTGGATTGGCTTTCGGGGGCCTGCTTCATGGTCCGGGCCGAAGTTGTCCGCAAAATCGGGCTGATGGACGAAGCGTACTTCCTGTACGCCGACGACATCGATTGGGGTCTTCGAATGACCCGGGCGGGGGAGCGGCTCTATTTTCTTCCGGAAATCGGCGTCGTCCACTATCACGGCGTCACGTCCAAAACGATCCATCAGGAAATCAACACCCGATGGATCGAGCGGGTGTTCCAGTATGTCCGCCGCGACCGGGGCGGGGCCGAGGCCTTTCTCTTCCGGATGATCGCGGTCAAGGGATTCGCCCTGAGGGCGCTTCTCTATTCTTTGGCCGCCTGTTTCCCGCCGCTTTTTTCCCGGTTTGCTCCCAAAGCTCGCGAAATGGCGGTATCGGCGTTGTTTAGTCTCAAAACTTCGCCCTGACTTTCCAAAGACGGATGTCCGCATTGACGATGATTTTCCACCGGGGGTCTCTGGGGCCGCGCGCCGGCAAACGGCAATCGAGGGGCCGCCAGGCGAGCGGACGCGTCTGAAGCATTCTGTTGAGCAAGCCGGCTTTCCTCGTTCCCGACAATTCGAGAAGCCAGCCGAGGCGCTGCAAGACCGATCGACGGGCGTTTCGTCGGAAAGCCATGACCAGGTTTGTCGGTTGGATCGATTCCGTCAGCTCCGCCAGGATGCCGGCCGTGACGGCCAACGATGGGCTGCAGGCCGGATAGGCCACGAGGTCGTGCGCGGTCAGCTCCGGCCCGCTCAGGCGAAAAACTCCATCCGGGGACCGGCGATCAACCAGAAGCAATTCAGGGATGTGATTTTTGTAGAAGGTTTGGAAACGGCCGCCGTCGTAATCGACCGAAAGGATTCGTTTGTCCAGGAAGACTTGCCGGTCCGGGGCGCGGCGAATGGTCGGAGACGGATCGAAGGCGCCATGGAGCGCGGCCGCGCTCAACCCGCCCACATAGTAGTTGGCTTCCATGTGTCGGGCCCAGGCGTCGATGATGCCCCCGGAGTCGAGAATCGGAGAGCCGGAAGAATGTTCGTTCGGGACCAGAAAGAATCCGCGGGAAAACGGAATGATCCAGTCTTTCTTTTTCAAACGGTGAAGAATCATGTTCAGGGTCGGGCCGCTTTTGCCCGTGGCCCGGGCGATCTCGGCGAGGGTGAAGGAGCGGCCCCGGCCGAGGCGCAATGACAAGACGAATTGTTCCCCGCTCAGCATGAGGAGATTGAGTCGCCGCGGGCGGGGGAAACTGGAATCTCGTTTAATCGCGAAAATTTCGAAGGGTGACCCGGTTCGCCGCCCAGAAGGCGGCTCCGAGTCGGACGGCCGGGTTCAACGCCTCACGGCCCAAAAGTCGGGTTCGACCCCGGGAGACGCAATTTTTCCAATAAAATCACGCCTGTTATTTATCGCGAATGAGTGTATGCAGCCCAAAAAAGATTGTATGTCTTGCTCCCAGATCTGGGGTTTGCGGATAAGCCTTCCCCCGCCGGACGGGTAGCTTGGACGCTTTTGCTGCTAGAGCCCGCAATATATCAACAATTTTCGGCACGTTACACTCATTCGCGATCAATTACATCCCGAAAATCGGATGAACCGTGGAGGCACCGGTAACCGGTCGCTAAATACGCGCTCAAAATCCCCACGGATCTATACATAATCAAACAAGATGCGGGGTTATAAAAATCGTCTCACCGCCCAAACTTCAGTTTCGACCCCGGGAGATGCAATTTTTCCAATAAAATCGCGCCTGTCATTTATCGCGAATGAGTGTATGCAGCCCAAAAATGTATGTATGTCTCGCTCCCCAGACCCGGGATTCGCCGATTGTTGATAATGCGGAGATGCCTGCCCCGCCAACACCGACGCCTTTACATCAGCCGTTCTTTCCAGCTCCGCGGCGTCAGGTCGTTGATGATTTCGACTTCGAGGTAATAATCGAACGGCTTGGCCCCCCTGGACTTGATCCATTCGGCCATCGCCTCCAAACCCTTGCGCAGGTTTGTTCCCGTCTTATAACCGAGGAGCCGGCGGGCCTTGTCGGAGGCGCAGTTGGCCTCCTTGACTTCCTGGGGCCGCTCGGGGAAATAAATCGGATCGAGCTTGAAGTGAAGAATGTCGGCGACCGTTTTGGCCAGCTCGTTGATCGTGACGAATTCTTCGTCCGGGCCGATGTTGATCACTTCGCCGACGACTTCGGGATGGTCGAGCATCTTCATCAGCGGATCGATACAGTCCTGGACGAACGAGAAGCAGCGCTTCTGGTTTCCGTCGCCATAGATGATCGGCTGTTTACCCTGGAGCATCCGGTTGATGAAAATCGAGGCGACGTTGCGAAACGGATCGTCGTATTTCTGGCGCGGTCCGATGATGTTGTGAGGGACGGCAATGACATATTCGAAGTTGAAGATCCGGGCCATGAGCCGGACCATGTCCTCGGAGGCGACCTTCGACAGAGCGTAGGGATCCTGGGGACGCGGGGCCATGTCCTCGGTGAACGGCGTCACGTTGGTCCCGTAACGGGCCATCGAGGACAGGAAGATGAAGCGGCGGCCGCGATTCTGGACGAAGGCCGAAAGGACCGTCGACGTGGCCTGATAGATCGAAAGGTTGACGATCGAGGGAGAGAAAACGCTCAGCCCCTCGTAGGGGTAGGCGGCAGCGTGATAGACGATATCGACGCCCTTCGTCAGCTTGCGCATGGCCTCGAGGTCGCAGCAATCGGCCTGGTGAAACTCGCAGCCGGCGGGGACGTTGTCATGGTAACCGCCGACGAGATTGTCGCAGCCGACGACGTTGTGGCCTTCCTTGATCATCGCTTCGGCCAGGTGGCTGCCGAGAAAACCGGCCGCGCCGGTCACAAAGATACGCTTTTTCATGCAGGATATCCTTATTTCTTCGGGGCTTAAGTTAACACACCGACACGGAAGCGCGCAAGAAGCCGGGGGGGGGAGCCCTTGAGAATGGCGCCGGTTGCGGATATATTCAAGGCAATGAAAATCGTCCTTTGCGCCCACAACTACCACCCGGCCAGGGGCGGGGCGGAGCTCGTCTGGAAAAACGTCGCCGAGCGCCTCACCGGGCGGGGCCATGACGTCCGAGTCGTGGCCACCTGCGCCCGGTCGACCGAAGATTATTTCCTGCCGGGCAAAGGACGCGACTTGTTTCGAGCCGGGACCGAAATAATTGAAGGCGTCCCGGTCACGCGGGTTCCGTTCCGGCGGTTCGGGGCGCGCGGATTGAATATCCTCCGGTCCGTTTCGACGCGCCTTCCCCTTCCCGGCCACGCCAAGTGGAGGGCGCTTTCCTGGGGGCCGCGTGGAACCGCCTATGGTCGGGAGGTCGAGCGCCTGGCCCGGGAAATCGAGGCCGACGTGATCGTCGCCGGCCCCTTGCCCACCCTGGTCGTCGATCATGCCCGGCGGGCGGCCCGGCGGCTCGGCAAGCCGCTTGTCGTCATCCCCTGCTTTCACACCGAAGACAAATATTCCTTCGACAATCCGCTCTACTTTAAATGGTTGAAAGATGCGGCGGGCCTGGCCTGTTTTACCGGCCTGGAAAGCGAATACCTGGCGATGAAAACCGGCCTCCCGAAGGAGCGTGTTCGGACGGCCGGTATCGGCCTGGAAATCGACGCGGCCTTTCTGCCCGATGCCGGGATCGGCGCGGCGAGGGAGGCGGCCGGGAAGGCGGTTCGGGAGCGGCTTGGATTTCCGCCGGCGGAAACGGCCGGGCCGGGAATCGTCCTGTTTTTCGGCCAACACGTCCCGCATAAAGGCATCATCCCGCTCATCGACGCGATGGAAATCGTCTGGAAGAGCGAAGAGCGGAGCGGGAGCGGAGGAGGAGGCCGAAGCGGAGGGGTGAACGGCCGTGCGGGTGGAAGCGAAGGCGGAGGCAAAAGCGGGAGTGAAAGCAGGAGTGAAAGCGTAAGAGGAGACGGGGGCGGCGAAGCTGCGGCGCGGGGGAGGGAGAT
>CAYPKX010000127.1:6754-8759 GCA_964411395.1 uncultured Eubacteriales bacterium
CGAGGCTGATTATCGCCGGAAATCCGACGTCGCACACCCCCATGATCATGTCCCGGATCGCTGTTCTCCCGGAGAAATACCGCTCACGGATCCGGATGCTTCATCACGTTTCCGAAAGCGAGCGAACCGAGCTTTTCCGGGCGGCCGATATTTTCGTTTCGGTTTCGCCGTTTGAATCGTTTGGGATCGTATACCTCGAGGCCTGGCGGGAAGGAACGCCGGTCATTGCCTGCAGCCGCGGAGCCTCATCGCACCTCGTTGGAATGTTCCGGGACGGCCTTCTGGTCCGCGACGCCGATGCCTTCGAGCAGGCCGGGGCGATTATGACCCTGCTTCGCGACCCGGAGCTCCGGCTTCGGATGGGGATGCGGGGACGGGCGAAGGTGCGCGAACAATTCGACTGGGAGTCCATCGCCGGCAATTATGAAGCGTTTTTTACCGAGGTCGCCAAGGCGCGTCGCCGCCCCTGAACCGGGGGCGGATTGGCGAACCGGGTCACCCTTCGCTATATTTCGAGATTAAACGAGATTCCAGTTTCCCCCGCCCGCTGCGACTCAATCTCCTCATGCTGAGCGGGGAACAATTCGTCTTGTCATTGCGCCTCGGCCGGGGCAGGCATCTCCGCATTATCAACAATCGGCGAATCCCGGGTCTGGGGAGCGAGACATACATACATTTTTGGGCTGCATACACTCATTCGCGATAAATGACAGGCGCGATTTTATTGGAAAAATTGCATCTCCCGGGGTCGAAACTGAAGTTTGGGCGGTGAGACGATTTTTATAACCCCGCATCTTGTTTGATTATGTATAGATCCGTGGGGATTTTGAGCGCGTATTTAGCGACCGGTTACCGGTGCCTCCACGGTTCATCCGATTTTCGGGATGTAATTGATCGCGAATGAGTGTAACGTGCCGAAAATTGTTGATATATTGCGGGCTCTAGCAGCAAAAGCGTCCAAGCTACCCGTCCGGCGGGGGAAGGCTTATCCGCAAATCCCGGGTCTGGGGAGCGAGACATACATGCTTTTTCGGGCCGCATACATCCATTCGCGATAAATGACAGGCGCGATTTTTTGGAGGACAATTTCGGTTCGCGTGAGCAAAGCCGATATTCGAAGATGAGCAACGATTACTTGATGTATCCGAGCGACCGCAGTCGACGCTCGCGCTCGGGATCGATCGATCCGGCCCGCTTCCCGTTGATGACCGGGTCGAAGCCGAAATAGCGTACGGCAAACCAGCCCCGTTTCGACACTCCCGCCGTTCCCGCTGTGGGCGTAATGACGGCAATAAACCGTTCGTTCTCGCCGATGTCCACCACGCCGATATCGACCGGCTTTGGCCCGCGTCGCAGGATCAAGTGCGCGTTCGCTCCGGGAGCGTCAGCCGCCTCGTTCGCTCCGCCGCTTCCCGCCCCCACTCGTGCTTCCGCCCGGGTCCCGGCTTCCCTCACCTCAACCTTCGGTCCATCGACTCTTCCGTCGATCTCCAGCTCGGCCGCGCCCCAGACGTCGGCGACGACAAAATATTTCCCCTTGGGAACCGGAATCGATATCTTCAGAGGCCGTGCCCCCGGCTTCGCGAACAGCCAGGAGTTGTCCCAGGACGATCGGCTCAGCCACCCCGAGGCCGCCTCGATCCGCATCAAGGCCTCGGGATTTTCCTCGACCGGAACGGCGATCGCGGCCGCATCCTTCCCAAACGCCGGCGCCGATACGGCAAACGAAAACCGCGGCTGATCGTGGGTCGTCGCCGCGATAAAACGCTCATACAACGGCCGGAGCTTCTCCTGATAGGCGGCGATCATTCGCCGGACATCCGCCATCCGTTCCGTCGCCAGATCCCGCGTTTCCCTTGGGTCCGCTTCGACATCGTAAAGCTCGACGCCGGCCGCGGCGATCGCTGCGGCGATCGCTTTTGCCTCTCCGGCGTCCTGCTCTTTCTTCGCTCCCGCGCCCGTCTTCGCCCCGATACCAAGCCCCCCCGCTATCGCGTCCGCCCCA
>CAYPKX010000128.1:0-8739 GCA_964411395.1 uncultured Eubacteriales bacterium
CGGAGATGATCAAAGCCCAGCTGGGCCGATCCCTGAGTGCTGAGAATAATATACCCGTCGCCCATGATTGTGTTTCGGTCCGAGGTGCCGACCGTCATTACGGCGGCGAAAACGGCATTGCCCTTAAGGTCGGGCTGAGCCTCGGACATGTCGCCCAGACGGAAAGCCTGGTCGGGGAAGTTGTAGGCGAATCCTCCGCCGATCCCGAAGAGACAGAGAGGGATCGGGCTCATCGGCAGGACGAGGTTGTCGTATTTGGCGAACAGGAAGAAAAAGCTTTTGCCGCTTTGATAGCCGAGGAGGAAGGTCCCTTTGACCGCGGCGCATCCGAACATGGCCAGGTCGATATTGCCTCCGAACCGGCAATCCGGGATGTTTGCCCCTCCCCAGGCCGAGGGCCCCGCCGTTCCTCCGGACGCTTCCGGATCGGGCGAGCTTCCGGCGTATTCATAGTTGGGGGAGACGGTGCTGCTGACCTCCTGGCTCCCAAGGGGGAAAACGACATTGGTGCTGAAGGGGGAATTGGCCGGTCCCGTTCCGAGGAAATTGGCGCCGGCCCGGGTGATCCCGTAATGAAGGACGACCGCGGAGGAGGGGATGAAGCTGGAATCCGGCGAAATCGAAATCTCGGCGGCGACATGGAAAGCCAGCCGGTCGGCTCCGGCGCTTGCGCTTTCCACCTGGACGCTTTGGAGGGTGGCCGTGGCACCTCCGAAGCCGGCGGATCCGGCCGGAGGGACCGTCGCGCCCCAAACCGGGCCGTCGAAATAGGCCCGGGCGTCGGTCCCGAAGTTCAGACCGTTGAGGGCGAATTGGGCGAAAGGTTTGCCTTCGGCTTCCAGGATTACGGCGGCTTGTCCCCGGGCCCGCCAACCGCGGCTGTCGCGGCCCCAGGTCAAACCGGTGATATCGAGCAAAACGCGTCCTTTGTCCTGATAAGCCAGATGGACAGGATCGGCCTTTAATCCGGCCCAGTTCATTCCGTATTCGCCGGAGGAATTCCCTGTCTTGACCAATTGGGCGTCGCCCTTGAGAACGGCCCCGATCCAGGGGACGGCGATCGCGCACTGGACGTACGTCGTGACCGGAGTATCGAAGGCGACCTGGAAATCCAGATGATGGAAGGCGATGGTCGCCTCCTCGACCTTCGCCGAAAAGGAACCGCTCTTCTGATGACCCGAGAGTCCTCCGGCCGTCAGTCGCCATGGTTTCTCGTTGGTCATGGTCAGAGGCGCCGAACCGGTCAGGCCGAACGTCTCGGGCGTGATGATCGCGTTGCCCAGAAGAACACCGGTCCAACCGGGCCCTTCGGCGGCCCCGGAGCCGGCGGCCAGGACGCTGAAATCGAAGGTCACAGACGAAGAGGAGATGAGAAATCCGGTCAAGCCGATGGAGGTCAGAGGAAGCGGCGAACCGGTCGCCATCCAGTCGCCTTCCGACGTCAGGGCGCCTTCGACAGAGGTCCAGGAGGGAGGATTTCCGGCTGCGGCGCCTTCCGCCAGGCGGAGAAAAACGCCCTGCTTGGCTTTGAGGGTGAGGTTGAAGGCCGCCGCCATCGGCGTAAGAATCGTTCCGTTCACCTGGGTCTTGAAGCTCCGGGCGGCGCCTTCGATGTTGGCCGGGAAGCTCAACATGCTGCCGGCAGAGGCGGCGGCTTCCAGAATCCCGTTTTGGAGGAGCCCCGACGTTTCCTCGATCGACCAATCCTTAAAAGAGACGCCGGGCAGGTAGGCTTCATCGACGGACCCGCCGCCCGTCCGAACCCGGTAAATCAGGGTGCCGACGCCGTCGTAAACGAGGCCGTTTCGTTGAAGACTGCTTCCGAAGTCGGAAATAAGGAATTCGCCGCCGCTCGTCGGGACGCGGATTTGACAGAATCGGGTGTCTCCGACCTCATTGACGATGTAATTTTTCGTTTCCGACCGCAAGCACGTTTCCGAGGTCAGGTCATTCTCCGGAACCCAGGGGCCCTCGAGCGATTGTTTGGCGGAGGAGGGATCGAGGGCGTCATTGAGATAGACCACGGCCGGGCCGCCGCCGGTTTCCAAACCGGGGGAGAGAAATCCGATCTGGGGAACGGATTGGCCGGAGGCCAGGCCGATTGCCAGCATCGCGGCGAAGGGATCCGCCCCCGCGGACTCTCCGGTTGTCCGGAGGAGCGGCCCGCGGCCGGACGCGCCGGGCGACGGATCGGAAAGCTTCGGCCCTTGGAAGGCGAGAGAACGGACGGCCTGACCGGCCAGTCCGGACAGATTCACTTGGGCATAATCGGGAACGACCATGACCCGGACAAAGACGGGATGCTTGCCCAGAGGTTGGACGGGAAAGGTATCGGAATCGAGGATCAGCTCGGAAACCAGGGCTTGTTTGCAGTCGGCCGCTGCGCTTGAAGCCAGATTTTTTCGGGGAGCAGAGTTGAGCGGAGAGATGGTTTTGGTCTGGACCCACTGGCCGTCCACGGCCCAATCGACCTGGATTGCACCGGTTCCATAATAGCGGAGCCTGGCCCGGGCGAAGAGCGCCTTGTCGCATTCCAGGGCGACGGCGTAAATCCCGGAATAGGAGGGGATCAGATCGTCCCGGATCGTGACGCCTCCCTCCTGAGGCGCGGAGGAGCCTTTCTTGATGATGTCGTGTCCGGGGAAATTAACGAGCTCGAGCGAGACCAGGTGAAGGGGGCCTGAGGCGCAGGTGTCCGCATAGGAGCTGATGAGGATGGTTTTGCAGAAGATCATGTAGGCCCGGGCCAGAGTGCCGGAAATCGCCGCCGCGTCAGAGGCCGCCGGGCCTTGAGCGGCCGGCCCTCCTATCAAGTCCAGAATCTCGCCATAAGAGGATTGTCCGGGAGGATCGGGGGTGACGGCGTCGGCCAGAGCGGCGTAAAAGCCGCTCTGGGGTTCCTGGATGTCGTCCTCGGCCAGCTGAAAAATACGGACGGTATGAGCGCCTTCGGCGGCGTAGGCGTGGCCGGTCAGAAATCCGCCGACCAGGGCGATTTTCGAGCTCTTGGACCAGCTGCCCCCGCCGACGATTTTCCCCCAGACCGGGACGGCGGGAGTCCCGTCGCCCCAATCGATGAAAAGATTAGGAATCTTGACGGGAGAACCCTGGGCGATATGGGCGGCATACGGCGATTTCGCCAGGCTGAATTCCCCTTCCAGGATGATGGCGTCTCCGACGAAATTCGCCGTTCCGGTCACCCCCTCGTTCCCGGACTTCTGGTCCCGAACCTGGGCCGAGAGATTGACGGCCTGAATCGATGTTCCAAACTGAGATCCGGACGAAGGACAGGCGATTCCGGTGAAGCCCGAGGGCAGACCCAGAAGCCAGATCTCGGAGACGGCTTCCTGAACGGGTTGATTGGGCAGGGCTTTGGGGGTGTTGTCGAGAACACAGGGATAAACTTTGAACGCGGCCACCTGCCAGGCCAGCGTTGCGCCGTCGGCGAGTCCCTGGGCGAACAGCTGGCTTTCCGGAGTCAGGGCCGGCGGATCCTGAAAGGTCGCCGTCGAAATCATGCTCGGAAAGCTGATCTTGGCGGTTCCGCCCCCGGGAGCCGGACCCTGGAAGATCTCGACTCCGCCTCCATAGCCGAATCGCCTGGGATTTTGGACCGAGACTTTGGCGCCGCCGGAAATGACCGGATTGAGGCCGGGAAGGGATTGGGTGTAACCCTTGAAAATCTGAGCCAGGATGTCTCCCGAAAGTCGGAGCGATTCGGCCGAGCCGGACAGTTTTACGGTCGTCAGAAGATCCTTGGTTTTGGGCTTGAAGAAACGGACCTCGACGTAATCGTAAAAGTTGTAGGGGAGATCCCATTGAAGGAGGGTCGTATCGTCAACCGTCGGAACGTTGACCTTGATTTCGCTCGAGCCGGGAACAAGGGAGGGGGGCGTCCCCTCCATGTGCCAGTCGGAATAAACCGTGCCCCACCATTCGGGAGCTTTCAACATGATGGGAAATTCGGGGATCTCGGAAAGCTTGACACAGATGTCGGGAGGAATTTGCTTTTCCAGAACGGCGGGCGAGACGGAGATCGTGCCGGGGCCGACGCTCGAGCCGTGAATGTTTCCGGCCCGGACGGCGCGCTCGCCGACCTTGGCTGTCGGGGCGACGAAAATCTTGAGCGAGGCCTTCCCTCCGGGACCGTAAAGCGGCCCGCCGACGATTCCGATGTCGCTCCCAAATCCAAAAGCCGTCCCGGAAACAAGGTTTTTTCCTTCGAGCGTCACCTCGTGTTCGCGTCCGGCTTCAAAATCGGCCGGAACGGCCTTCTCCACGACCGGTTTCAGGTCGGCTTTCGAAGCCGAGACGGTATAGGAGACGGGGGAAAGGGTGAAGGACGCCGCGGGTTGAAGGAAACGGAGCTCGACGGTATGCGGCCCCGGGACCGCGGTCGGGAGTCCGGGGACGTGGCCGGAATTCAGGGTTAAGGCGCCACCGAAGGTCGCTCCGGCCGAATCCGTGCGCCAAGGCTGGCCGTCGACCCGCCATTCGATCAGGATCGTCCCCGTTCCCTCATATTTCACGTCGGCGAAGGCCGCCAATCCGGTCGCGCCCTGAGGGACGATGATCGAGGTTTGGCCGTTTTCGAAACGGAGAAGGGCGAAGGTGAGATCGAAGCCGGCCAACGGCCCTTCGGCGGGAGCCACGAAGAGGGAAAGCGCGGCGGTCCAGGTCGAATGGCCGCATTTATCCGTTGCGGTGACGGCGAAAGTCCCGGGCTTGGCGAAAACATGGCTCTGGGAGGCCAAGCCCTGGACGGGATTCGTTCCGTCGCCGAAATTCCACAGGATGCAGGGATCGATGAAGCCGAAGGCCTGGAATTGAACGGCTTGGCCGGTCTTCAGACCTGTGGCCGGAACAGCTTGAATGATTCTTCGATTGACGACCGGTACAATCGCGGTGACGAAGGATGTGGCGCTTCCGGCGTCACGGACTTTAACCGAAAAATTTCCCGCGGAGTTGAAGACATGGGATTGAAAAGACCCTCCAGAAGCGACGCTGGTCCCGTCGCCGAAATCCCAGGCCAGAGCGTTGGGCGCGGCAAAGCCGGAAGCTTGGAAGCTGACCGGCTGGCCGACGTTGGGAGCTGCCGGGGCGAACGTGACCTTCCGGTTGTCGACGACCGTAACGGGGACCGTCACGGGGGCGGCCGTTCCCCCTTGATCGATGGCCTGGACGGTATAAAGTCCGGCGGAGTTATAGACATGGGTTTGGACGGCGCCGCCCGTGGAGCTCGCCGCCCCGTCGCCGACAGTCCAGGCGATGGCCGAAGGCGTCAGAAAATTGACGGCCTGGAAGACGACGGCCTGTCCGACGATGGGGGAAACCGGGGAAAAGGTAATCAGGCGGTTGGGAGAAGCCACGGTGATCATGACCGTTTCCGTGACATCATGCCCTCCGCCGATAATCGGCTGGAACCAATAGGTCGCCGAGGCCGTGAATGTTCCGGAAATGGCGTAGGCATGTGTCGTCTGAAGGACGGTGCCGGCCGTGGTCGCGAGGCTGCCGTCGCCGAAGTTCCAGGCGATCGGCCGGGAAGTGTCATAATCAGGATATTGCGGAACCAGGACGAAGCTGACCGGTTGTCCGACCGCCGGAAGGGCAGGGGAAGCCGTCAGCGAAGCCGCAAGTGGAGAAGCCGCAACGAGGGAAAAGACCACAGCCAAAAGAACGGCCGGCAATGAGTATTTGGCAAGGCGCATACGGGTCTCCTTAAAAGGCGTGCGTCAATCGCACCGTCGCCCGGAAATCGTCCACGGCGGCGCCCGTGCCCCGGGTCCGGAGGTACTGCCCCCGAATCGAGAGGAGGACGTCGGCGAAAGTCAAAAGCGGCCGGAGGTGGAGATTGATCCCCGTATCGGCCGACAGGGATTTGACCGGGTCGCCCAGACCCTGAGCAAAGTCGCCGAGGACCGCGGTGACATTCCAGGTCAGCCATTTGCGGATCAAGGTCAGTTCCCCGTTGACGGCCGCGGTCATCGAACGGGTGGCCGCACCGGCCGACGGTTCAATCCGGCTGTAAGAGAAACAGGGAAACAGCATGATTCGCTCCGGGATGAAGAGCTGGAGGCCGATCGAGGCGGAGGTCTGGCCGCCGTTCATAGCCGGAGTGAGGTCGCATTTCAGGGTGCTGTGCTCTCCGGCCAGGGAAAGTCGGAGCCAGGACTTGAAACCGAGGTCCACCCCCCCGGTAATTCCTGTTTTGAGCAAATCGCCCTGAAAAGCGGGATAGGGATTCCACAGGCCGGAGGAAAACGAGGCGTTTTGAAGCTCGCGGGTGAGGCCGAACCGGACCGAGGACGAGCCGAAGGCATAGGTTACATCGCCCTGTCCCGAGGTCAGGCCGGCGACGGCGAGATCCGGGTCGCCGGCGACGTTCGTTTCCTCGTTGCGAAAGGATCCGCCGAGCCGGAACCGGCCGAACGTCAGGCCTGCCGCGCCATGGAATCCGCGGCGGTCGTTGAGAAGGTAGGTCAATCCGACGGAATTGAAATTCTTGTCGAGAGAGCGATAACCGATTTGGGCGTCAAAAACTCCCTTGCGGAAGCGGCCTTCCGCCCGAAAAGCCCTCCCGGCGACGAGAGCTTCTCCATCGCCGAGGTCGGCATCGAAGTTGCTGAGGGCGAATTCCGCCTGAAACCGGAGAGCTTCCTGAAGCAGAACCGTTTCCCCGAGAAACGAGAGCACCCGGCCCTTCCTCCGGCGATAAAGCGGCGATGGGCCGACATTGAATCCCAGGGCCGGATCGTCTTCTCCGGAGACCGAAACCGCCTTCAGAGAAAAACCTTTGAACGGGGAAACGGCGACGGCGCCGCCGAAAAGCATCGCTCCGCTTTTCGGCCAGCCGAGTCCCTTGAATCCCCGGAGAGTCTGAGTGGATTGGGTGAAGGCCCGGATTTCGAAAATGCCCGATTGAAATCCATAGGCCAGACCCCGCCTCCCCGATGAGGCGATCGACAGCTCTGATTCAGAGAGAGACAGGTCGCCCAGGCGAAGAGAATGGCCGCCGGTTTTGGCCGAAAGATTGAGCTCGGGAAGGTCGAAATTGTTTTCGCCTTCATAGGGACGATTGGTGTAAGCCGCTCGAAGGCCGACGGTGACTTCGACTTGGCCGGCCCGCCCGGCATATTCCAGGCGGGCGTTTTGCGAATTCCAAGCCTGCGTTCCTGTCTCGGTCTCTCCTTTGACGACAGCCGCATCCACCGTCCCGTCCAGGCGAAGACGGAGCGGCCGCGGCTCCGACGGGGCATCAGGCGCGGCGGATACTTCCTGGGCCGGAGCGATGCCCTCCGCCGCGGAGGCCGGCAGAGAGACGGAATAGAGCCGCCCGGGAGCGTCATCCGGAAGATAGGCGATCCTGCCTTCCGTTTTATAAACGAGGTAGTAGGTCAGCTGGGGAGAAGCGGGGATTTTCGGATCGAGGCGGCCGATGAATGTCCGGCCGTCGGCCGATTCCATCGTCAGGCTCTCATAGTCGTCGGCTTCCCGGGATTTCCAGAAGGCCATCATCCATTCGAGCCGGTTTGCAGCTTCGGCCCGAATGACCAGCGGCTGACCGCCGGCCGGAGGGTCTGGAGGCTGGTGCCGGACCTGGGACTGGGCGAAGGCGGCCGTTGAAACGGCTAAGACGAGGCCAAATCGGGCAAGGCCCGGCGGCAGACCGATGGTCCGTGAGCGCGGCCGAGCCCGGCGCCGAAGTCGATTTCGCCCGTCGCCCGCCGTTTGATAAACCGGGATGCCGGAAAACATGCCCCCCCCGATTATGGCCTGAACATCATTGTCTCTCCTATCTAATATCCGTTTACCGGCCTTTGTCAAGCGAGCGGGGAGGGGTATAATCGGAGACATGTCCGACGCCAAATCGGGAACGCTGGTGCCTCTGGCCGAGCGGATGAGGCCGGCCGGCTTCGACCGCCTCCATGGGCAGGAACATCTCCTCGGAAAGGGGAAAATCCTCACCCAGCTGATCGAGGCCAACCGGCTCGTTTCCCTGATTTTTTGGGGCCCCCCCGGCTCGGGGAAAACGACCTTGGCGATGATGCTGGCCAGGCATTTCGACCTGCCTTCGACTTTTTTCAGCGCCGTTCTGTCAGGGATCAAGGAAGTCAAGGAGGTTATGGCCAGGGCGGAAAGCCACAAGCGCCTCTACGGGAAACCGACGATCATATTCATCGACGAGATTCATCGCTTCAACAAGGCCCAGCAGGGGGCCTTCCTGCCTTACGTCGAGCGGGGGGACATCATTCTCTTCGGTTCGACGACGGAGAATCCGTCATTTGAGGTCATCGCTCCGCTCTTGTCCCGGACGCGGGTGCTCGTCCTCAATCCGCTTGCGGACGAGGCCCTCGGCCGGATTCTGGACGATGCTTTGGCCGATGAAAAGAACGGACTGGGAGGGCGCGGACTGCGCCTCGATCCCGCGGCTCGGACTCTCCTGATCGAGCAATCCAACGGAGACGCGAGGCGGGGGCTGAATACCCTCGAATTGGCGGCCGACCTGGCCGGTTCCGAGTCCATCGGTCCGGAACATGTTCAGGAAGCCCAGCAAAAGCGCATGCTTCTTTACGATAAGGACGGCGAGGAGCATTACAACCTGATTTCGGCGCTTCATAAAAGCCTTCGCAACAGCGATGTCGATGCGGCCATGTACTGGCTGGCGCGAATGCTTTATGCCGGGGAGGATCCGCTGTACATCGCCCGGCGGATGGTTCGTTTCGCTTCAGAGGATATCGG
>CAYPKX010000129.1:0-8730 GCA_964411395.1 uncultured Eubacteriales bacterium
CGGAGTATTTTCGCCATGCTCTCCCTGCCGCTGACGGCCGGAAATCCGGACACCGCCCTGGGCGAGCCGTATACGATCGTTCTGACCGACCGGCTGGCCGCGACGATCTTCGGCAATACGGACCCGATGGGCCGGGCGATCCGGCACGAGTACGGCCGGGAATACCGGGTCACCGGCGTGGTGGCGGCCTCCCGCCCCGATTCCCACTTCCGCTTCGATAACCTTCTTTCGTTTTCGACCATCGGTCTGCTCCGCGATGACCTGGAGACGAGTTGGAGCATCCTCAATTACCGGCCGCGGCCGTCCTCATTTCCGCCGTCGGGCTCGTCGGACTGATCGCCTTCATCGTCGAACGAAAGCGAAAGGAAATCGCCATCCGGAAAATCTCCGGCGCCTCGGCCGAATGGATCGCCGGCCTCATCATCCGGGACCTCTTTTTCCTGATCGGCGCGGCCGGAGCGATCGGCCTGCCGTTGGCCTCCGTCCTCTCGAGAAAATGGCCGGAAGGTTTCTATTATCGGATTCGCCTGGAACCGGGGATTTTCCTCCAAGCCGCGCTCTTCGTCGGGGCGGCGGCCCTGCTCTGCGTCGCCCGGGCATCCCGGGAGAATCCGGCGGTCATCCTGAAGAGCCTGTAAACGCGGCCTTGCGGCCGGGGCATTTCGCCCGGGAGCAGAGCCGGCAGGAGACGAAGGTCTCCTCGGAGGGGAAAAACAAGCCGCTGATCGACTTGCGCGGGATCATCATTAACGAATCCGAAAGCCGGACGCCGGTCGCCGCCGGCCCCTCTCCGAGCAGGTCGAACAGCGGCGTCTGCTCGGTGATGGGCCAGTCTGGAAGCGAGCCGGGACTCATGGAAGAAATCCGCTCGAATCCGGTCTCGAGGAGGATCCGGGCGCGGAGCGTTTCCGCGGCCGCTTCCAGGGCGGCGTCGGCCAGACATTCCAGGTAATAGCGGCGGAGCGGATCGGCCAGGCCGGACGCGTGGCGTTCCAGCTCCGGCCCGACGGTGACGAGGTACGGGAACGCTTTAAAAGCCCGGTCGAGGTTTTGGTGAAGAATTTTGCTGCGGAAGACCCGGCCGTCGATTGTCACTCTTTCGTCCGTCTTCGTTTCGACAAAGGCCTCACGGTAGAACGCCCTCGGGCGAAGGAGCCCTTCCGCTTCCGCAAGGAGCGACCGGGCCGCCTCCGCTCCTTCCCCGCGTTTCTCCAAGCGAAGCAGACGGACAACGCCCTCCGGGTCGAGGGTTGCGGGGATCGGGCTGATAAGCGGCATGGGAATCGATAAGGGATTATAATCCCTTATCGATTCCCCGCCAAGGAGACGAAACCGAAATCGAATCGCCCGACGTTATCGGGCCGCCGGTGAGCCGACAACGATTTTTACCGTCCTTTTCGTTGATCCGGTATTTCCGCTCTTCAGGAAAACGATCGTGTATTCGCCGCTAAATCCGGGCCCCGGCTGCCAATAAAATATTCCGTCAATCGGATCGAAGGACGCCCCGACCGGAAGGGGCCGAAGCTCGTCCCCGACCTGTTCATAAGCCGCGGAGCTCAAATCCCGTCCCACTTCCGGCTTTTCCGCGAAAGCCCGCCGTCGGGCTCGAATTTCACTTCCCGAATCCCGAAGGACATTCTCGTCTTCGAAAGAGAGGACGATGCGGGATACGGGGGCTATCCGAACGCGCAGCGAACCGTCTTCCTCCGGCAGGATCAATTCAGCCGGAGATGTCGGGGCGAATCCTTGTCTGACAAAGACCGGGGCCCGAAAATCTTCCGGGAGGACGGACGCGGCTTTCAATCGCGACGGATCCGGCGTCGACGGCGTTGCGGACGGAGATGCGTTGCGGACCGTGAAGTATCGACTCCCGATTCCGTCGGCGTTGCCGGCGTTATCGACCGCGCTCCAGGCGATGGTGTGCAGTCCGTCGGCATAGCCCGTCGTATCCAGGGAGAAGTATCCGACGGCGCCGTTGGAATTGGCATAACCCGGGAATTGGGTCGCGATATCCGCCCGGTAATGGTTATACGACGGATGTCCGAGCGAGAGGCCGTCGACCCAGACCGTGATCGTCGACCCGTCGACGGGAACGGCGTTGGGCCTTGGGGTCAAGACCCAGCCGAAATTGACATAAGAACTTCCCGCCGCCGTCCCGCTCTGCGAAGGAGTGTCGATCGCCCCGAACGGCTTGACCGCGCCGGCATTATCGACTGTGATCGAAGCGGAGCCGAGCAACGTCTCCTTCCCCAACGCGTCCATCGCGTAGGCCAGAAGAGTGCAGGGGCCGTCGCCGCCGGGCAGGAAATTCGTCAGCAGCATATATCCCCAACCCGCCCGGTCGTTCTGCGGATAGGAGGGATAGGCGGCTTCCACGTCCGGCCGAGCTCCGCGGACAAAGACCGCGTCGCCGATATACATCCGGCCAGAGTCCCCGGTCACCAGGTAGATTTTCACCGATTCGACGAAAAGATCGTCCAGACTCCATCCCGTAACCGGGATCGAGGAAGAGACCATGGCCCCGGCCAGAGGCGCATCGAGGAAGCCGAACGGCGGAGCGTCGGTCCCCGGGGAATATATCTGGAGGGTGACCGTTACTGTCTGGGGAGAGTTGACGGCATTCGGGTCGGTGACCGTGACCGTTCCCTGGTAAGTTCCGGGAGCCAGCCCCGCCGGCACGACGCCGACCGTCAGGAATCCGTCGCCCGTGCCGCCGGCGGGAGCGACCGCGAGCCAGGTCTCCGAGGAAACCGCCGCCCAGCCCAATGTCCCGACGCCGATGTTTGTGACCGCCACGAATTGAGCCGGCGGCGGAGTCCCGTTCTGCTCCGCCCCGAAGGAAAGCGCGGTTTTCGACAATCCGATCACCGGAGACGTCAAAGCGACGGTGAAGGATTCATCGCATGTGTCCATCGGTTGCCCGGTTTGGGCCTCGCTGATCCGGATCAGACCGTTGGCCGACACGACCGCCGGCACATTCCAGGCGTAAGACCCGGAATTGACCGCGGAGGGGGCGATGGTTGTCCAGGTCGCGCCGCCATCGGCCGAAAACTCGATCTTGACGTTCTCGATCGATCCCGTCGTCGTCCAGGCGATATTCGGAGTCGAACCTCCGACCAGGCTCTCCCCGCCGTTGGGGACGGTGACCGTGAGCGAAACGTCGTCATTGATCCGGACCGCAAAGCCGTCGCATCCGCCGTTGTACGGGAGGATCGGATTCCCCCAGGTCGCGAAACTGTCGCCGGTCACATAAACGGCTCCCGAGAGAGCGACGGTGATTCCTAATCCCTCTTCAATGCCGTTTCCTCCGAACTGCGAGTTCCACTGAAGGCCTCCGTTGGAATCGAGCTTCGTCGCAAAAATATCTAGAGTGCTCGGACTCGGCGAGCGGCCTCCGCTCGAATCGACCTGCCCCGTCACAAAGAGGAATCCCGATTCATCGACGACAAGGTCGAAGCCGTTATCGGGCCCGCCGCCACCGATGAAGGTGTTCCATTGCAGGAGGCCGCTCCCGTTCAGATTCGCCGCGAAGGCATCCTCTCCCGCCGTGTAGGACAAAACGGGGCTCCCCCATCCCGCCGAGCTCGACCCCGTCACATAAACATCATCCGTCCCGCCGAGGGCGATTCCGGAACCGTAATCGTCGCCGCTCCCGCCGAGAAATGTATTCCATTGAAGGACTCCGTTCGTATTCAGCTCGGCCGCAAATGCATCCGTGAATCCGCCGCTGAAGGGAAGGAGCGGAGTCCCCCACGTCGAAGCGCCAGAGCCGGCGATGGTGGCGTTTCCCGAGCCGTCAACGGCCAGATCATTCCCATAATCGACTTGGTCGGACCCAAGGAAGGTATTCCATTGAAGCGCGCCGTTTGGATTCAGTTTTGCCGCAAACGCATCAGCTCCACCGCCTCCAAAAGACCGAATCGGACTCCCCCAAGACCACCCGCTGGTTCCCGTGAGATAAAGATTCGACGAGCCGTCGAGTCCGAGGCCGTACCCCTGATCCGAACCCGGGCCTCCAAGAAAAGTATTCCATTGGAGCGCGCCGGTCGGGCTCAGCTTCGCCGCAAACGCGTCGGCCGAGCCACCATGGGGAACAATCGGGCCCGCCCAGGTCGACGGACTCGTTCCAGTGACGTAGATGTATCCCGCCTCGTCCGAGATGATGTCGCGGCCTTCATCGGCTCCGCTTCCGCCAAGAAACGTCATCCATAGCAGGGTGCCGCTCGAGTTTAACTTTGCGACAAAGGCGTCGGTATCTCCGCCTCCATACGGGCGAATCGGATCGCCCCAGGTTCCCTCTGAATATCCAACGATGTAAATGTTCCCGCGACGATCGGCGCAGATCGCTTTTGCGTGATCGTCTCCATACCCCGGGGCGCCGAAAAACGTGTTCCAGATGAGGGTTTGAGCGAATGTCGAGTCCGTGTTCATCGCCCAGGTCGTCTTCCGCCCTGCGGGCGAGATCATAATCACGAACGCGAACAAAATGGCCCCACATGCGTGCAAATAATTCTTACACATTCGATTCTCCCTCCTGCCGAACAATCGGCCGGCGAATTTTCAACATTTCATTCCCGCCGAAAAACGCAGCAATTTCCATGCCAATAGATCCGCTCTATTAGTCCCATTTTGCTCTGATTGTTTTTACTAGAGTCCGAGAAGAAAAACTCTTCGCCAGAGCCGCAGACATTCATCCATCATAAAACCGATTGGACCGAAATCGTTCGAAATCGCGCCATTCGATGTTCGATTCCGGGTAAACAAATAAATTTTTCGCTTTTCTATCATGGCAAAATAATAACACTCAATCGAGATATAAACTTGAATTCCTGATAATGATGAATTTAAAATGTGCGTCACGAGCGGAGATTCCGATGTCCTCCTCCAAAAACACCCTCGGGCGGCGTTCCATACTGATTTACAATGCCCTGACTTTTTTCCTTTCTTGGGGAGGCATTCTTCTGGCCGTAGGCGGCCCTAAGGGCATTCCGGGAACGCCCGAGCTGTTCGAGAAACTGATGCCGCTTCTCATTCCGGCCATGCTCGGCGGGCCGACTTTCGCCGGCCTCCTGATGACCGGTCTCGTTTACGGAAAGCAGGGATTTCGCGATCTATTCTCCCGTCTGTTCAAACAGCGGCTCGGCGGGAGACGGTTTGCCGGTGTGTTCATGGCCGCTCCGCTTCTGATGACGGCTTTGCCCCTTGTCGTTTCATTTTTCCGGCCCGAATATATCCCCCGGATTTTCTCCCAACCCGACACGGGCGGGCTGCTTCGACTCGGGATCGCCGCGGGGCTCGGCGCCGGCATCTTCGAGGAGATCGGCTGGACCGGATTCGTCATCCCCCGTCTGAAGCGTAGCCATGGCGTTCTTTACACCGGGATCCTCGTCGGATTTCTCTGGGGGGCCTGGCACCTGCTTGTGAATGTATGGAGCAGCGGGGACATAAACAGGAATCTGTCCCTTCCTCTTTTTCTGCATTCTTTTCTCTTCTCCGCCGGTATCCTCCCCGCTTTCCGGGTGCTGATGGTCTGGGTTTATGACCGTTCCGGAAGTCTCCTTGGCGCGATGCTTCTCCACCTGAGTCTCACGACCAGTAATGTCCTTTTCGTGCCGAAGAAGGTCGAGGGCGGGAGGGGAATCGTCTGGAGCCTCATGATCGCGGCCGCAATGTGGATCCTCGTCGCGATGATCAGAGCGATCGGCCGGAGGAAGCATTCCCATGCTTCTCTTGAAAAGGCGGGATGAAGATGAAAGTGAAAGCCCTTGTCGGAAGCGGCGACAGGATCGGATTGCTCGTTCTGCCCGTAATCATCTTCGGCCTCGCCCTGAATATCCGGCGCCCGGCGATTTTCAGCGTCGGAGGACCTTCGCCGGCATTGAGGTTTGCCTCGATCATTCTCCTGATACCGGGCGTGATCGTCTGGGCGTGGTCGGTCGCCCTGATCCTCATCAAAGTTCCCAGGAATGACCTCATCACGACAGGGCCGTACGCCCTCGTGAAGCATCCCCTATACACCGGGGTGGCCTTTCTCGTCCTGCCGTGGCTCGGATTCTTGTTGAATTCCTGGCTCGGCCTCGTCATCGGAATCGTCTTGTACATAGGGTCGAGATTATTCGCGCCGAAAGAGGAAATATTTTTGGCGAAGTCCTTCGGCCGGAAGTGGGAAGAATACAAGCGAAAGGTCCTGATTCCCTGGATGTGAGGAGTTATCTTATACGAGGGTCACGAGCCTGGAGGGATTCGAACCCCCGGCCTTTTGGTTCGTAGCCCTCGTTTTTTCCAGGCAGGGAACGCTAAGTGATTGATATATAAGTCTTACCGCGCTCCGGAGTGTCTCACGGAGTACCGGTCACAAGGCCACGTTTTGGTCACAGTCTGTTTTCCACGATCGAGACGCCCTCGTCACATATTTGCACCAGACAACTGATTACTCCCGGGAGGGGGATTCGAACAATCACGGGTCCATGACTGATAATCGACGTTTCTCGGCGAAATATGCCGTCTTTAGCCTTCAGTGACCGCCACGAAATGCCACTTTCAGTTACATTTTTAGGGACAGTCTGATCAACTGAAGCAGGAGCGATTTAATGTATATTCAGGGTCAATTATACTAACTTTTCTTCAATAATTCATAATTTTGAATTACCCATTTCTTAATCGACCGATTTTGATTTACATCTTGCTCGATAGAATAAAACGCGCCATTTTTGATTACTCTGGGCGTGAAGGGGACTTGTATTTCGTATAATAATTTCCCAGCCGAACTGAATATATCGATCTCGGTATTCGGATTTTTGTCCAAGATTGATTTCGTTTTGAGAACATAAATCCGCCCTTCCTCGTCACTGAGGATGTTTTTAAAAAACGGTCGGTGGGAAGGGATGAAAGCACCAGTACCAAGTCTCTTCTTTTCTTCAGCTGATATCGCCCGGAAATCTTCATCTTTAGAAAACTCTGCCTTTAGGCCCCCTTCTAAATTGCAAAGAAATATTCTATATTTTATATTTGTTCCATAACAAAATAGATTTTTTTGGATAGGACAAAAGAAAACCTGCTCGGAATAAGAATGAATCATTCCACTCATGACTCCACCGACACCAGTACTACTCTTTACATTAATTTTGGGATCTTTTATTACTTCTATTTTTTTTATAATATTTCCATTCTTATCGGCTTTTACGAATATTTCGTGGGGTCCAGAACCTGATATTTCCATAGTAATTGCGAAGATACTATTGTCATGATCAACAAAGAAATTGTTACTGCCCGCGAAGATATTGAATTTAAGATTGATTTTATCCTTAAATATTCCGTTTTTTGTAAATATGTGAATAAATCGTCCTCGATCGTTTACATATACGTCCCCGCTGTCATGGATGAATAGTTTTGTCGGTCTCTGGAATTCGCCTGGCCCTTCGCCCGTTTTACCGATTGTTTGAATATATCTTCCCTGATCATCATATTTTACGAACCGATCACTATCCAGTATATAAAGATTTCCTTCTTTGTCGACGGCTAAATCCCCGATAAAACTACCGAAAATATAATTTCTATCGCTTTCCAATTCCCGCAGGATAACACTTTCTTTAAGTTCTAATTTTAATTCTCCATATTTTGCAAGCCTATTCGAGATTAATTCTTGCGGAGTAATCAATAAGGAAATCAACATCATTAAAGACATAATAATATTCATTTTATCCCTTTTTAGGAAAATATACTTCCCGCCGTCGATCGAGGTTTTATCCTAAAATAGTTTCAATATATGAAACGCCGTCTTGCACAAAGATCCGTATTATTTGCGTTCCGATCAATAGAAATACTCTTACCTTTCTCCAACTCGGCAATATAGTTTATTTATATTCGAAATAATCTACAGCTTCTTTGAGGAATGAGAAGAAGGGGCGGGAAACCGCCCCTTCTTTGTCCTCTTACATCAAGCCATTGGCGGACAGAGCACCTCTAAAGCATCTTCTCCGCACCAGCAGAATACACCATTTCCGCCTAAATCGACACACATTTGTATAGGAGGGTCGCCACAATAGCCCCAAGTTTGACAAAAGGCGATTTGTCCATTGGGACATTGGATTGCCATTGAGCATCCCTCACCCAAGGCCATCTGAACGGAGATTGCACCAAAGATTCCCGCAAGAACCAGGCAAACTAACACCCCTTTCCTAAAAAAAGAATTCAACCGGCACCTCCTGATTAGAAATTAAATAAAAGGATTTTACCCTTTATTTGCCCGAGACAATAGCGCATATTTCCGGGACCGAATAACAAGTGGCTAACGAAAAGATTATTGCCTTGATATTGAAGAATTAATTTATTTACGATCTTCCCGCTTTTTTCGGTGAGAAGAATATAGCACTTATTTCCGCCTTGACTAGGACCATCCGGAATTTCCCGGATGACATAATATATTAATTTATTATTATCAACTCCGAACCCATCACAATATCGCGAATATCGAATTCGAAGATCATTATCGGACTTTATTGTTTCCGGAGAATCAAATCCGAGCCTCTTTGCTCGCTCGGATCTCACCTTCATTTCTGGAATTCCTATTTTTATTAAGTCAAGCGTGCCTTCGCTTTTTCCATTCAGATCTTTCCATCCTATTATGGGAATATTTGTGAAAGCCCAGAACAACTGTTTATCTATAGCGGCCATAATAATCTTATTAAATACTGCATATCCACCTAACGAATTGCATTTAATGATATCTCC
>CAYPKX010000130.1:0-8708 GCA_964411395.1 uncultured Eubacteriales bacterium
CCCCCGGCCTCAGCGATGCGAACGCTGCGCTCTCCCAGCTGAGCTAAACGCCCACAAAAGACGGTAAAGAAGGATGATCTTACCATTTTCCCCGCCCTTTGCCAAATCCTCCCGACGCCGGGCCGACGGCTTGCATCCCGCCGCCAAAACCGGATAGAGTACGTTCGTCCATGAAAATCGCAAGGACACGCATGAGAAAACGGATCCCGGCTCGGGCGGCCGCCGTCCTGCTTTTATTCTGCGCCGGAGACCTTCACTCCAAAGCCTTCGATTTGAAATCGACAGCCGTCGCTTTATTCTCCCGGGACCGAGTGACCATCGCCATCACCGACTCGGGACTGGGAGGCCTGTCGGTCATGGCCGAGGCGGCCGCCCGGCTTCAAGCCGCCCGCTCCTTTCGAAGGATCGACCTCGTCTTCTGGAACGCCCTGTTTTCCAACGACAGCGGTTATAACAGCCTCCCGTCCCGGGAGGATCAGATTCGGATATTCGACCGCTCGCTCCGCGCTCTGGCCGCGCGGGTCAAGCCCGATATTATCCTGGTCGCCTGCAATACCCTTTCGGTCTTGTTGGATGATGTTCCGTTCGTCAGGGAGACGAAGATCCCGGTTGCCGGAATCATTGATTCGGGAGTCGCCCTCCTGGCCGAGGCCTTGAACCGGGACCCCGGGGCCACGGCCTTGATATTCGGGACGAAGACCACGATCGCCGAAGGGGCTCACGTCCGGAAGCTTCTGGCCGCCGGTCTCGACGGCCGGCGATGGATTCCGGAAGCCTGTCCGAACCTCGTCGGCCGGATCGAAGCCGATTGGCGGGGAAAAGAGACCGAGGATCTGATTTTCTCTTATGTCGGCGAGGCGGCGGCGAAGCTGGCCGACCGCCGCGTCCCGCTGTATGCCGCACTTTTCTGCACCCATTTCGGCTACGCGGCTGAACTCTGGGAACGGGCGTTTGCCGGCCAGGGACTGACGCTGGCCGGTCTGGTCAATCCCAATTCCCGGATGATCGATCCGCTCGATCCGCCGGACAAGAGAAACCGCGCCAGGCGTACCCGCCTTCGAGCCCGGGTCATCTCGATGGTCGAGATCCCGGAGAGCGTCCGGAGCTCCCTCGGAGAATGGCTGGCCCCCGTCTCCCCCTCAACCGCAGCCGCCTTAAAATCCTATCAGCTTGTCCCCCGCCTGTTCGAGTGGAAATCGCTCCTCGGCTGAAGACCTCCCGGAATTCCGCCTGAGTCCGTTCGGGGATTTTCCAGACCCGGCCCGCCGTCTTCGATCCACGGCTCTCCGGATTCATGATAAAATCGCTGCACCATGCTTTCCAGAATGGCCGCCCTCTATCGCGAAGCCTACCGCGGCTTGCCGCGGGAGGCCTGGATTCTGGCTCTGGCCGATTTCATCAACCGCTGCGGCTTCATGGTTCTGGTCTATCTCAACATCTACCTGACCCGGCGACTTGGTTTTTCCCTCCTTCAAGCCGGGCAGGCCCTGAGCGCCTACGGCCTCGGTTCCATTTGCGGCGGATATCTGGGCGGCCATCTGACCGACCGCCTCGGGGTTCGGAAGATTCAGCTGGGAAGCCTGATTCTATCGGGATTGATTCTGATCGGAACGGGATATGCCCGGACATTCCTTCCCGTCCTGGTCCTTTTATTTCTCTATGGTTTGATTTCAACGGCCGTCTTCCCGGCCAACGACTCAGCCATGACTCGGTTCTGCTCCGGTCCGTTGCTGACGAAGGGATTCGCTCTCCGCCGCCTCGCTTCCAACCTCGGCATCACCTTCGGTCCGGTCATCGGCGGTCTCCTGATCCTGATCGATTATCGCTGGCTTTTCTGGGTCGACGGGCTGACGACGCTGGGTTCCGCCGCCGTCATCGCCGCCTTGATGAAACCGCTTCCTCCCCGGCCGGCCGAAGAACGCCGCATCAAAGGCGAATCGCCCTGGAAGGACGGACCGTTCCTGGCTTTTCTAGGGCTTCTTCTCCTCTTGATGATCGTCTTTTCCCAGATCTTCTCGACGTTCAACCTCTATTTAAACACGGCCTATGGCTTCCGGGAGAGCTCGATCGGGCCGCTGTGGGCCGTGAACACGATTCTGATCGTTCTCGTCGAAATGGTCCTGATCCACAAGTTCCGAAACCGCTCTCCGGTCCTCCTGGTCGCCCTCGGCGGAGTTCTGATCAGCCTCGGATTCGGCCTTCTTCCTTTCGGCCGCGGATTCCTCTACGCCTCGTTCACCGTCGTCGTCTGGACATTTGGAGAAATCCTGAGCATGCCCTTCGCCTCAACGATCACCGCCTCCCGGGCCGGCGCCGCCATCGGCCGGTATATGGGCCTTTACAGCCTGATGTTTTCCACCGGAATGTTCATCGCTCCTTATGCCGGCAACTGGTTGTACACCGTCATCGGAGGCGAGGCCTTGTGGCCGGTGGCCGGAGGAGTCGGAATTCTGGCTTCAGCCGCAATCGGCCTGTTGAAAAATCCCCTGGAACGCCCCCGGCCTAACGCGCCGGAGGCCGCGGCTCAATCGATTTCGACTTCGTGAGCGCCCGGGATCAATTCGCCGATCACCCAGGATTTCTGGCCCAGCGCCTTGAAGATTTCAACCGTCCGGTCCGCTTCGCTCCGCGAAACGACAACGGCCATCCCCACGCCCATATTCAGGGTCCGGTACATCTCCCGGTCTTCCACCGCCCCGCGTTCCTGAATGGTCTTGAAGATATTCGGAACGGTCCAGGAGCCCTTTCGAATCCGCACGCCGAACCGGTCGGGAATGACCCGGGGGATGTTGTCGTAAAAGCCTCCGCCGGTGATGTGGGCCATCGCCTTGATCTCGACTCTGGCCTGGGCGGCCAGAAGGATCCGGGAATAGATCCGGGTCGGGCGGAGGAGAATCCGGCCGATCGGCCCGCGCATTTCTTTTTCCGTAAAAACCTTGCGGGCCAGGGAGTATCCGTTCGAATGAAGGCCGCTGGAGGCCAATCCGATGACCGCATCGCCGCGGCGGCATTTGCGGCCGTCGACGAGCCTGGCTTTATCGACGATCCCGACGCAGAATCCGGCCAGGTCCCATTGGCTCTCGGAGTAGAGCCCCGGCATCTCCGCCGTTTCGCCGCCAAGCAGGGCGCAGCCGGCCTCCCGGCACCCCGAAGCGATCCCGGCGACAACCCGGTTGAGCATCCGGGGTTTGACCTTGCCGCAGGCGATGTAGTCGAGAAAGAACAACGGCTCCGCCCCCGTAACCACGATATCGTCGGCGTTCATGGCCACGAGGTCGCGGCCGACCGTGTCATAGACGCCTTGCAGGTCGGCGATCAGCAGCTTGGTTCCGACGCCGTCGGTCGAGGAGACGAGGAGGGGCTCCTTGATCCCCTTCAGGCGGGGCAGAAACAGGCCGCTGAATCCGCCGATCCCGCCCAGGACTTCGGGCCGGGAGGTCGAACGGACCAGGGGTTTGATCGAATGGATGAACGCGTCGGCGGCGTCGATGTTCACTCCGGCTTTCCGGTAGGTCAAGGGGCTCATGGGCCGTTTATACCATGCTCCCAAGGACCCGGTCAATGAACGCGATTTGACTTGACGCGGCCTTTCCGATTATGTAAAAGAGCGGAGTGAAGGGCCGGCCGCCGCGGCCGGAAGTTGAGGATGAAGAGAGCCGGAACGCGGATGGACAGAACAAGACGAAAAAAGATCGTCGTGATCGGCGGGGGGACGGGATCGTACAACGTCCTGCGCGGGTTGAAGCACTACCCGGTCGACTTGACCGCCGTCGTCACGATGATGGATTCGGGGGGGAGCACCGGACGGCTCCGGGATGAATTCGGATTTCTGCCGCCCGGAGACGTGCGCCGCTGCCTGATCGCTTTGTCCAGCGAGACCGGACTGCTCCGGTCGCTGTTCGAGTACCGTTTCAACAAAGGCCAGGGGCTGAACGGCCACAGCTTCGGCAACCTCTTCCTGACGGTTCTTCGCGACCTGACCGGAAGCGACGCCGCCGCGGTCCGCGAGGCGGCCAAGCTTCTCAATGTCCAGGGACAGGTCCTTCCGGTCACTCTCAACAACTGCCAGCTCGGCGTCGTCCTGGAAAACGGCCAGACCGTCGTCGGGGAGACGAACATCAACATTCCGAAGTACAATCCCCGGCTCCGGATCAAATCGCTTTTCATCGTCCCCCGGGCCCGGATCAACAAGGAGGCCGAAACGGCCATCCTGGCGGCCGACAAGGTCATCCTGGGACCCGGAGATCTCTTCACCAGCGTCCTGGCCAACATCGGTGTTTCCGGCGTCAAAGCGGCCCTGCGAAAATCCCACGCCCATATCATCTTTGTCTGCAATATCATGACCAAGTCGGGCGAAACGCTCGGATTCAAGGCCTCGGATTTCGTCCGGGAGCCGGAACGCTATCTCGGCCGGGACGTCGTCCGGACCGTCGTCTGCAACGACCGGAAACCCCCCGCCCGGCTGATGAAGCGGTATGCGGCGGAAGAAGCCGAATTCGTCGAACCCGACATCCGGGAAAGGCGCGTGCGCCGGGCCGACCTCCTCGGCGGACGGGACCTGGCCCGCCACGATCCCGATAAACTCGCCCGGATTTTGATGAGCCTGTAGACGGGAAGACGGCCGCGCCCAATCCCTCGTCCGCCCCCCCCCGGCTTATCGCCCGTATGATTCCGAAAATTACCGATCGGAATTTCTCTTCGGCCGGGAGGGCCGGGACTTCAAGGCCGCGGCGGTTTCGGATTCCGAATGATCACCGTGGCGATCTGGTACGGTTTGAGCCGGACATAAATCGATCCGGGCACGACTTCGTAGACATTGGCCGGATTTTCGCCCGCATCCGTCACCGAATACTTCAAGGTTTCGGCGGTGAATAACTCCGAAGAAAGGCGGGCCTCGGTTTCCCGGCCGCCGATTTCCCGAAGACGGAGAGCCAGTCCGCCGCCTCCGGTTTCCGCGGTCGTAACCGTCTGGATCACGATGTTGGGCTTATCGATGGAAAAAAAGCTCATGTCCGCAGCGTTCAGCAGGCCTTTGGGATTTCGGGGAATCCAATCGACGACAAACGGCGTGCGCGCTTCCGCTCCGAACCGGGCCGAAGCGACGGGGTCGGCGCCGCCGGACCGGCTGGTGAAGGCATACCGGAACTCGAGCGGCCCCCCCTGGCCGGCCTTGAAATTCGTCATCCAGAGGTTGTTGAAGACATAGGAAAAAACCGTTTGATTGGGGATCACGAGCCTGGTCAGCCATTTGCCCGTGTTGATGTCCCCGAACTGAACCAGCGGGGCTTCGATCGCGGCCCAGGCCACGCTGTTTTTCGGCCCGGCCGCCTCGACCCAATCCTGGACCGTCAGCCAATCGCGCGTCGTTCCGGGCAGCTGGTCGGTCTCCGGGGCCATGGCCGCTCCGGCGATATCGAACCGGAACCGCCCGCCCTCGACCTTGAACGGGAAGGCGAAGTACCCGGCTTCGGGCTCGCGCGTCTCCTCCTTCAAGAGACGGTTGACGATGTCGATTCGCTTGAGTCCGTCGTAAAGGATGACCTCCTGCCGGATCGAGGGATGCCGGAACGTCTTCGATTTGAGAACCAGGCTCGAGGCGACCGGCCCCTGGAGGCCCGGAGAGGCGGTGGCGGATTCGGGCGAAAAGCGCTTGAAGGAAGCCCGCTTCTCCATGTTGTCGACGGCCGCCCGGCCGCCTTCGGGATTCTCATAGATGAATTGGTTCAAAGCGAAGGCCGAAGCCGAATCGACCAGCTCGCGGCCGGATTCCTTATCGACCACGCTCCGCAAGCCGCCGCTCTTCTCATCCGCCGTGACGACGAACCATCGATTTTCGATCTGGTTTCCTTCGATGACCGTAACCGGCGCAGGCGGGGAGGGCCGGACATCGGGCGTGACCTCAAAGACGGCATAGCCGACGGAGGGAACGTCATTGGCCTGAAAGACGAGGGTCCGGGATTCCACGATCTGGTAGGAAATTTCGGCCCCGGACTTTTTCTCGGTCAGGCGGAACTTTCCCTTGAGCTCGGAGAGGGACCGGGGAAGGACAACCCGGACGACATCCGTCCGGCTCCAGGAAAGGGGGTTGAAAACGACCAGGGAATAACCGGCCCCGGTCTTGATGTTCCGGCCCAGGACGGCCAGGCTTCGGGCCGTCACGTTCCCGGCGATTTCCCTGGCCTGATAGGCGAATGCCGCCTTATGAACCCATTGTCCCCGGGCCAGCTCCGAATCCGGCTCGCTGATGGAGTTATGGGCTCCCCAGGTATGCTCATCGAACAGCATGGTCCGGGCATAACCCTCGCGAAGCTCATCCTTGGGAAATACGGCCAAAGGATCGATCAGCGAGGCGGCCGCGGCCAGTTTTTCGGCCGTCAACAGATCGTCGTGCGCCTGCCGATTGAGCCCGGTTTCGTAGGCGGTCGAGGCGATCCCGTCGGTCCAATAATCGGGCCAGGCTTTCCGATGGACGGGAATGGATTTGGAAAACCGGGTTTCGAGCGCTTGAAAGAATTCGCTCATCGTCGCCAGCCGAACTTTCGGGTACGCCCATTTCGTTTTCCATTCGACGACCCGGTCGGACAGCTCTTTCCGCGGGCCGGCGTTATCGGTCACTTCCCCGCTGATCGGAAAGCCGACCAGGTCGTAGGGATAATCGTCCCGGCCCTGGAGCCGGTTCAGGTATTCGGCCACCGGAGCCTCGCTCGCCGACACGCCGACATGGAGCTGAAGATTGATGTTGGAAAACATGTAATGCTCCCCGTTCCAGACCAGAATCCGGGAACCGTCCGGCGATTCCCAATAGAATGGATTCGGTTTTCGAAGCGGGGCCCGGGACCGGGTTTCGTTGAGGCCCACGGCGAAGTACCGGACTCCCGCCTGGCTGAGAACCTGGGGGGAGGCCCAGCTGAATCCGGTCACGTCGTTATTCATGGCCGATTGAAGGGGAAAGCCGAGGTTCCGGCTGTACTCCCGGGCCGGAAGGACGGCCCGGACGAGTTCCTCATGGCCGAAGGCATCCGAGAGCTGAACGTACCAGCCCGAAAGCTCCACCCGTCCGGACCGGAGCCGTTCGAGAAGCGCCTGAATTTTATCCGCCGGCCGGTTCTTCAGATAATTCTCCAAAGCCCAGGCGACCTCGATATTCCAGCGGAACTTCGCTTCTTCGGGATAGGCGTCCGTGGCCCGGCAGAACTCCACCACCCGGTCCAGATATTCGGCTTGTTTTTTTGCCACCCGGGGCTGCAGCTCCGTGTAGCCGATATCCGTATGGGAATTCGGCATCAGGTAGACGGTCCATTTCCGCTGAGGCGCCAGAACGACGGTCTTTGCGGCCGAGGCGGTTCCGGCCTTGACGGTGAAGGTCGCCCGAACCGTTTTGGCATGGTCGGGCAGATAGATGGTCGCCGAATTTTTCCCCCGGCCGATTTTATCCAGGGCGAAGCGCAGGTCCTTGGGAAATCCTTTGATCCGCAATTCGGCGGGCGTGTCCTCGCCCGAATGATTGATGACGATATCGCACTTTTGCCGGAGAACCCCGCCTTCTTCGACGAAAAAGATCGTCGGTTGAATATCCAGAGCCAGGGAAGCCGGCTTTTGTCCGGCTCCGGCCGGGGAAAAAACGGACAACAGGAAAGCCAACGCGGCCGACAGAACCCCAAGACGGAATTGACGCATCGACATTCTCCTCCTGAAACGAACCGGCTCCATTGTACCCGATTCCCCGTATGAAAACCGCAGCTTTGCGGCCGGATTCGTTTCGCCTACAATGGGCAGGGAGGAACCCATGCCGATCCCCTTCCTGAAATTTGCCGCCGCAATTCTGTGCCTTCCCCTGCTCGCATCCAAACCCGGCCCCCCGTCTCTTTCCTGGACGGTTCAAGCCTCCGGGACGACGGAAAGCCTTCGAGGACTCTCGGCCGTGGACGAAAAAACCGCCTGGGCAGGCGGAACGAAAGGGACCGTCCTCCGAACCGTGGACGGCGGCGCGGTCTGGACGATCAGGCCCATCCCGGGGGCCGAGAACATCGACTTTCGGGATATCGAGGGCTTCGACTCCGAAACAGCGGTCGCCATGGGAGTGGGGAGCCCGGCGAAAATCTACCGGACCGAAGACGGCGGCCGAACCTGGGCTCTCGTCTATGAAAATGACGCTCCCGGGATCTTTCTGGACGCCATGGCCTTTTTCGACGGGCAAAACGGATTGGCGGCCGGCGATCCGATGGACGGCCGGTTCGTGCTGCTGGCCACGGCCGACGGGGGCAGATCATGGACGCCCCTTCCTCCGGAATCGCGACCCGTCGCCGCCGAAGGAGAAGCGGCCTTCGCCGCCTCCGGAACGAGCCTGTTTCTTTCGGGCGACGGCCGGGCCTGGTTTTGCACCGGGGGAATCGTCTCCCGGATCTGGCGTTCGAGCGACAGGGGCCGGAGCTGGGAAGCCGCGCCTTCGGCCCTGCGAGAGGGATTATCCTCGGCCGGCGGATTTTCGGTGTTTTTCTTTAACGCGCTTTCGGGAATCACCGTCGGCGGCGACTACCGGGATGAAGCCTCGATTGCCGAAAACGCGTCGGTTTCCAAAGACGGAGGAAAAACCTGGGCCCCGGTTTCGGGTTCATCCCCCGGCGGTTTCCGGGAAGCGGTCGCCGCCGCACCGGGGGCCCTGTCCGCCCTCGCCGTGGCGGTCGGACCGTCCGGGTCGGACTGTTCGG
>CAYPKX010000131.1:0-8567 GCA_964411395.1 uncultured Eubacteriales bacterium
CGCAGACGGCCGTCGCGATCAGCGCTGTCCCGCCTTTTTTCACGACCGAGCGAAGCCGCCAGAGGGCCCGGACGGGATCGGTCAGATGAAGAAGGACGCTCCCGCAGAAAACCAGGTCAAACGTCCCGACCGTCTCCGGCGAGAGGTCGTAGATGTTGATTTCCTTGCGGACGACGGCCGAACCGCGGCGGGCCACGGCATAAAGAAACGGATCGTGAAGATAACGTTCCGCCGCAGCCGGCGCGAGGTCGGATTCATATTTCGGGGCGAAATCGTGGTCCATCCAGCGGGGCAGATCGGTCGCCGTGACGGCCGCTCCGCGCCGTTCGAGCTCAAAGGAAAAAAAACCGCTGGCGGCTCCGACGTCGAGTGCGGTCAGGCCGCGAAGGTCGGCCGGGAAGCCGTATTTCTCCAGGTAGGGGCGGTGGTCGTAAATCCCCTTGGTCAAGACACCCCCGCCCAAATCGACGGTGTGGTACCAGATCAGATCGTCCGGACGAACATCGGTTTTTTCGTTTGGCATCATGTGACCCGGGGTATTATATACCAACCCGGACTCGCGAGAGCCGCCGAGCCAACCGTTTTCGCCGCGGAATCCTCTCCTTCCCGGGCTGTGCTTCCCCAGGTTCCGCCACGCCCGCCTCGTCCTGTTCCCGCCCCTCCGAGTCCGCGGCGACGAAATCGACCCGGCTCGATGACCTGACGATAGCCGACCGGACCGCCGCCCGCTCCCGCCCGGCTCTGACCTCAGGCCGGCCGCTTCCCCCGGCATAAATTGACAAACACGCCCTCGAAGCGTTCGGCCAGAGCTTCGGGACTTAAAATACTGCCGCCTGAGGCCGAAGAACGGCCCTTGAACCGGTCAGGATGCGCTAAAACCTCGATTACCGCCCGGGCGAGCGCCCCGACATCTCCCGGCCGAACCACCAACCCCATTCCGGTTTCCCTGATCGGGACGCGCACGCCCGGTAAATCCGAAGCCACGACAGGTGTGCCGCAGGTCATCGCTTCCGCCTGGGCCAGTCCGTACGCTTCGGTGCTGTTCAAGCTCGGAAAAATCAACACCTCGATCGTCTTGAAAAAGGCCGTCATTTCGACATCCGAGACCTGGCCTAAAAACGTCCAGTGGTTTCTCAATCCGCGGATCAGGGGCATGATCCGGGCGGCATACGCTTCCTCGCCGAGGACGTTCTCATACGGTCCGACGAATAGAATCCGCGCTTCCGGAAATTCCTTCAAAATCTCCGGCAACGCTTCGACCAGAATCTCCACGCCTTTTTCCGTCGCCAGCCGGGAGGCCATCCCGAGGATCCGCTGGCCGTCTTTGAGGTGATGCTTGCGCCGGAAATTCGAAACGTCCTCAGCCGACACCGCCGCCGGTTTCACCGGCGCTCCCATCACCAGAACTTTTCGGGCATGACGCCTCAAAAAGCGGGAATGCCCGGCATAATCGCGCGTGATGCTGGTGATGGCCCGGCTCGACCAGGCCGCAAGGTGATTCGCCGCACTCGAAATTCTATTGATCACGGCGTTCATCGGGCCCCGGGGCAATTGCAGGTCGCACTGATAGGTCATGACGACCGGTTTGCCCATCAACCGGGCGATCCAGGCGATCGAGACCGCATCCAGCTGGGGGATGTGAAGATTGACCACATCCGACTGCCGGATCAACCGCCAGGCCGTCGCGATCATGGACGGCATGATCAGCCCCTTGCTGATGCGCATCAACGGTCGGAGACGAACAACCGTCACGCCGTTCAAGCGTTCGAACCGGGGCAATCGCGGGTCATGCCGCGAGGCCAGAACCGTTACCCGATGCCCCCGGGCAGCCAGAGCGGAGGCCAGGCGTTCGGCGTAGACGGTCAGTCCGGAACAATGGGGAGAATAATAAGTGGCGCAGAGAAGGATGTTCAACGTCTTCCCGCGGGAAAAAAGAACGGCGCCCGGCCACGCGACAGGTTTCCCAATTCGACCCCTTGATAAGGATAAGGATCGAGGCGCCGGATGTCAAGAAAATCCGGCCGGCCGCAGAAATTCCTGTTTACTCGCTTCGCGTAAAGGATATAATGGACGCAGAAAGGCAAATCGAGGGATGGTCCGGCGGAAGATTCAGCCTCGTCATTTTTTAATCGCGGGTCTGGCGCTGCTCTGGCTCCGCAACGCCCCGCTGGCCCTGTTTCTTCCGCTCTGGTCCCACGGCGACGAAATCGGGTATCTCGATTACGCGATGAAAATCGGCCGTGGACATCTCCCCCGCGTCGACGAGTTCATCGAACCGGCCGTCTTCCGCCTCCACAAAGCCCGCTACGACGGCCGCTACATTTCCCCCCACCGAAGCATGCGCTTCGTCATGCCGCGGGACCTCGGCCTGGCGGCCTATTCCTACGAAGCCCAGCAGCCGCCGCTCCCCATGCTCGTCTTCGCCGCCTTTCGCCTTCCTCTCAAAGCGGTGGGCCTGCCGCTTCTGATCCAGGTCAAAGCCCTGCGTCTCGTCGGCCTGCTCATCGTCTCGGCCGGTCTCCTTCTTCTCTACGCGTCCTTTCGTCGACGAAAAGACCTCCGGCTGTTCTGGTACGCCCCTCTCCTTTTGATCCCCCTTCTGAGCCAGGACATGTTCGTCTCGATCAACACCGATGTTTTCGCTTTTCTCGGCGGCGCCGGCGTCGTCGGAGCGATCGTCCTGCTGTTTGAACGCCCGCTCTCGGCCGGACGGTGGGCGCTTTTGGCGGCGGCCACGGGTACCGCCATGTGGATGAAAGTCACCGGCTTGTTATTTTTCGCGCTCTGGCCGATTCTGGCCTTGACCCTCGGCCGAACGGTCGCCGGAAGTCGAAACCGGAGGAAGCTTGCGGCCCTGGCCGCCGGCTTTTTTATCCTGGCCGGAATACTGGCCTCGCCCTGGTACGTCCGCAATTATCTCCAAGGCTCTCACGCCCTGGGATACCCGCTGAAAGGACAGGAAGGCGTGCCGTTCAAGCCGCTCTCCTCGCCGCCGCTCGACTGGTCGCAAATCAAAACGTTTAAAAATGCGTTCGGACGGACGTTGATGCGGGGCGAGCTGCTGTGGAACGGCGGGTATTTAACCGGCTTTTCGCCATGGGTGGAGAAAATCCTTCAGGATATTCTTTTCTGGATCTTTTTTGCGGCCGGATTCGCCGCCGTCGTCTTCCCGCTTTCCCGGTCCGAAATCGAGGCCAACAGGATGTATTTCATCCTCGCCGCGGCCGGAGCGGGGATGATCGCCGGAATGCTGGTTCTCCATTTCGGCTGGGGAGGGATCTCCTATTATCTCGCCCGGTATTCGTTCGCCGGGCTCTATCCGATCATGCTGGTGTTTTCGGGCGGGTGCCGGCGGGTCATTCCCGAAGACCGCCTGGCCGTCGCCCTGCCGGCCCTGGCCCTGCTGGGCTACAACGCCGCCTACACTTACCGCCTGATCATCCGCGTTCTCGATTAATGTGAACGGCTCTCTTCCATCATGAGCCTTGCGAATCAGGGTTGCCTGGGTAGCCGGCTCGGAAGAAGCCGGCCCTTGTCGGCCAAGCCGACCGGGTGCGAGAACCCGGCCGGGCCGGGCCAGGCCAATCGAAAAGAGCCGTAATCCCTGTCGACAAAATCGACGGTGGGCCTGCCCAAGGCTACTGTAATATAATATCCCGGAATTGCGAGAAAAGTTGAAAAAGCCATTTCAGCCGCGGAACCTTCTTATCCTCGGCCTGGCTTTTCTCTGGCTCCGCAACGCCCCCCTCGCCCTGTTCCTTCCCATCTGGGTTCACGGCGATGAAATCGGCCACCTCGATTACCTGATGAAAGTCGGCCGGGGCCGCCTGCCGCTTCCCGGCGAGTACATCGAGCCGGCCGTTTTCCGCCTCCACAAGGGCCATTACGACGGCCGCTACATCTCGCCGGATAAGGATATGGTTTTCGTCATGCCCCAGGACCTCGGCCTGGCGGCATATTCCTACGAGGCCCCGCAGCCGCCGCTTCCTTATCTCCTTCTTGCCGCGTTCCGCTTTCCGATGAAAGCGGCGGGAATGCCGCTTCTGGCCCAGGTCCGCGCCCTGCGGCTCGTCTCTCTCCTGGCGATGTCGGCCGGGCTCCTCCTCATCTTCGCGGTTTTGAAGCGGCGAAAAGACCTCGGCTTGTTCTGGCATGCGCCGCTTCTTTTCATCCCGCTTCTGGCCCAGGACATGTTCGTCTCGCTCAACACGGATTCCTTCGCCTTTTTATTCGGCTGCGGCGTGGTATGGACGATTTTCCGGCTGTTTGAGCGGCCGGCTTCAGCCGGGAGATGGGCCGCCCTGGGCGCGGCCGTCGTCCTGGCTATGTGGACAAAGGCCACCTGCGCCTTCTTTTTCGCCCTTTGGCCGATTGTGGCCGTCGTCCTGTTTCTCAGGGTAAAGAAAGCGAAGATGGACTCCGGGTGCGCTGACGACGGAAGGGCGCTTCGGAAGGCGGGAGACGGGGCGGGCGAAAGCGGAGCGCCGCCGATGGAGGAAGGATGGGAGGAGGGGGAGAAAAGCGAATTAGCGCGAACGAGTAAAGAACGCCGGCGGATCGTCGTTTACGCGGCGGCGTTTTTCACCGCAGCCCTGGCGCTTTCAGCGCCCTGGTATGTCGCCAACAGCGCCCGGAATTCCTACGTCTTCGGGTTCCAATTCAACGAGACCAACGACCTGTCATACAAGCGGTTCAATCCGCCGCCGCTTCGCTCCAAAGAAATCCTCGAATTCGGGAACGCCTTCGGCCACTCCCTCCTACGCGGCGAACTGCTCTGGAAAGGAAAATATCTCGAAGGGCTGCCCCAGCCGTGGGACAACATCCTGACACAGGCCGTGGTCTGGATCGTTTTCGCCCTTGGGCTGCTGGCCGTGTTTTGGCCGCCGGCAAAATCAACGGCCGGCTTCAGTGGAGAAATCGAGAAACCCGCCCGGGGGGAATACTTCGTCATTGCCGCAGCCGGGGCCGGAGTGATCGCGGCGCTGTTTGTCCTGAATTTCGGCTGGGGCGGAATCCCCTTTTATCACGCCCGGTATGCCTTTGCCGGGCTCTATCCGATCATGCTGGTGTTTTCGGGCGGGTGCCGGGGGCTCATTCCCGAAGACCGTCTGGCCGTCGCCCTTCCGGCGCTGCTTCTGCTGGGATACAACGCGGCCTACACCTTCCGCCTGGTTTCCAGCGTCCTCAGCTGATCTTCTACCCCGTCTGAGATCGGCGCTAATCGAGGCCCTCGAGTTCAACCGCCCGACGCCGTCACCGCCGCCGGCGACGGTTATACCGAAGAACCGATCACCGTATGAAAAAAAAAGGCCTGTCTTTCGACAGGCCTTATCCCCGGCCTTCGGCGGGCCGGAATTCTCAATGAGAAACCGGGGGACTGCTAAACGTCTCCCCGCTGCGGGACCGCGGTTCCTACTTATACTCCCATAAAAAGACGGAATGGCGGTCGGAGATGGGGGCTGCTTTCCGGGACGGAAGGGCGGCGCGGCGAAAAAAGAGCGCGTCGCCGATCACCCAGCCCTTGAACTTCGGCACGATCTCCCAGTCATCGCGGATCTGGGACGTGTCGCCGACGATCCCGGATTTGACGCCGAGGCCCTTGGCCCGCTTCCAGGCGCTTCGGGCCATCCCGGTCCAGCTTTCCGGAAATCCTCCCCGCCACGGCGCGGAAACGGCCAGGACCGAATCGGCCGTCTCGGGTCGAATCAGGCCGACATAGCGGCTGACGGCGTCGGGGACCGGGAGGAGCTTTTCGTCCATAAAAAAGATAAAGTCGCCGCGAAGTTGGGCCATGACGCCCGGAAAATCGCCGTCGCCCTCGATCACCTTGACCTGGGGATAATGCGCCGCCAGCCATTCGGCCGCCTCGGCGCTACGGTCGAAGTTCCAGACGGCCACCTCGAGGGTGAAATCGACGACCTGGGTGAGGAGCGTGTCCAGGCACGGGCCGAGAATCGCCGGCTCCCCCGCCGTGACCACCAGGGCCGAGACAAACGGCCTGGCCAGAACCCCGCGGGTTACACGCACGACGGAATCGAACGCATCGACGCCCGGCGCATCCTCAGGCCGCGCCTGAATGCGATCTCCCTCACCGGCGTTATAATCGCCCGTTTTCCCTCCGCCGGCCGTCTCGCTTGCTCCCGCCTCGATCCCCGCCCGCTTCAGCACCGGCCGCAGGCCCTTCTCCTTCAGCTCTTTTCGCATGGCCGTCTCCAACCCCATCAACGAATTCCCCCCGATCGTCTTCGAAGCGATCCAGAAACGCCGATAATACGGCGACGAAAGCTCGGCGGCTTGCGGCTGTCCCGCCCAATACCAATCGATCGACTCGGTCGCCCGCGCCGATTCCACCCGGGCCAGAAACGAGCTTCGGAAAACCTGATAGGTCAGCCAGGTCGAAAGCGCTCCGTATCCGAACGAAACAGCGGTCAGCCCGGCGCCCGAGAGCGCCGCCTCGACCTCCGCCTCGAGAGGAAGTCCGTGCGCCTTATGCTCAGCCAGCATCCCGTGCTCGAGGCCGCAATGATTTTTAATCTCGCCGTACAACAGCGCCTCGGCCTGCTCGACACCGGGGCTTTTCGTCGGACAGCTCAAAAGGACGGCCCGCGAAGCGATCCGGCTGATTTCAGAGACAAAGGCCGCGCGCTCGTTCCCCGGAATGTGCTCCAGCACATCGAAAGCCGAAACGACGTCGTACGACCCGGTCGCAAACGGCAGCTTCGATCCCGAGGCCTTGATGAATCCGGGGAGCAGACAGTCGGACACATCGACGACCGTAACCGCGGCTCCCGTTCCGACGAGAATCTCCGCGGCCGGAAGCCAGAAGCCCGATCCGTCGCGGTCGGCCGCCGCCCCGCCGACGTCCAGAACACGAACGGAGCGCGTCGGGATGTTTTTTCGTCCACCGCTCTCTTCATCTTCTCCAACGCGGCCATGTTTTCCCTCTTCGGCCGACTCCGGCCCCAGAACGCGCTCCATCTTCCCACTCTCACCCGGCTTCTCTTCGCTCGACGCACCGGTTGCCGCGGCCGCCGTATCTCCCTCTCCGGCGCCCAGCTTCTCGATCAATAGCCGTAAAACGGCATACCGCTGCAGCTGGTCATACGTCCAGAGAAAGAGGGGCGGGTTTTTGGGAGGAATCATGATTTTTTTTGTGGCGCTTTCCCGGATTTATTATCGGGTGGCTTGCGATTTAACGAAGCAGACGACTTGCCACTTCACCAATCCTGCTTTTTCACATTGGCGAAACGGTCTTCTTCCAAACCTCCGCTTTCGTCATTTAATCGGAATCAACTCAATATCAAGAACAGAACGGATCTCTGCAAAATGGGCGTCGAGAGTCAGAACCGCACAGCCGTTTTCCCTGGCGATTCGGGCAATATAGCAATCGGTCAGGTGAACCGACTTCCCGTTTTTTCTGAGCTTGGAGGAAAGCTTTCCGGCTTCGACCCACGTTCGCGGATTCTGGATGACCACGGCAAACGCGTCGACCAGATCTTCCATCGTCCTGATTTCGCTTTCCGTCCTCGCTCCTTGAATCAGCTCGGCCAGAACGACATCAGCAAGGCAAATCCTTCCGCCGTCCATGAGACCGTCGACGATCGTCGCCAGGGACGGATTCCCGCCTCGAAAATATTCCACCCAAACCGAGGTGTCGACAAGAACCCGCTCAGCGTTCACGGTGTCTCAGGGCGTCCAGATCCGCATCGAACGCAAGCTTCCCCTTCATGGCCTTGATGCGATCGATTTTTCTCTGTTTGAGATATATGGAAATCGCCTCGTTGACCGCGGACGCCTTGCTCCTGGCTTTCGTTTCGTAGAGCAGTTCGTCAAGGTCGCGGCTGTTGATCGTTACGGTCGATCTCAATGGTGTTCCCTTCGACTTCTTATTCACTGCACAATAATAATATAGTTATATATTCTCATTTGTCAAGTAATATTGTGCATAAGTTACGCACAGCCTTATTCGCCCAGCTTCCAGTCGGCCTTGATCTTGATCAGACCGAAGTCGCGGACTTTTCCGCCGATGACCTGGAAGGAATATTGCAGCTCGTGATGATCGTAGGCGACGCTCAAGTTTTCGTTATAGACCGAGGCGGAAAACAGATATTCGCCCCCAAAAAGCGGCAGCTCGGGGACGATGAACCGGACAACGCCCTCCCGTGGAAACACACGGGTTGCGCTCGCCTCCGCTCCGGCGGACGGGCGACCCTCGGCCCGCGGCCCGGCCTGAAGGCCTGGCAACTTCTCTGCCGATTGCCCCGCCACGTTTACGCTCGCGTCCGCCTGGCCGCTGTCTGCCTTCCTTTCGCGTTCCGATCCGGCCTCGTTCGAATTGGGACCGAACCCTGTCTTGCGGGCGACACCGTCCGTTCCCGATTCCCGCTCAAATCCCGCCTCGATTGTATTGGGCCCGCTGATCAACATTTTATACGGCGTGGCGATGGCGATCCCGAAAACCGGCCACCCGCCTGCCGCCCCCGCCCCAAAACCTTTCCCCGACGTTTAGCCCTCTTCCAAATGCGCCCGGTACGCAATCCGGGCCACAAATCGCTCCCCCTGGGCGA
>CAYPKX010000132.1:0-885 GCA_964411395.1 uncultured Eubacteriales bacterium
CGAGCGGCGATACCGTCGTCGTCTTTCACGACGCAAAAGCCGCCTTTGTCGGCGACCTTGCTTTTATCGGCCGCGATCCCTTGATCCACCGGCAAAAAGGCGGGACGGTCTTCGGCTATCTGAAGACTTTAAAAAAGCTGATCGATTTGGAGGACGTGAACACGTACCTTTCCGGCCACGCCGACCCGTTGACGAAGACCGACCTGAAGGCGCTTTTATCCACGCTCGAGGAGAAGGTCGCGAAAGTAAAAGCCATGATCGCTGACGGAAAAACCCTGGACGAGGTGAAAGCGGCCTTCGGTCTCCAGCCCGCGGCCGGGGGCCAGCCGTCGCGTTGGCCGAGCTTCGTCGAGATCGTTTACCTCGAACTCACGGAAAAGAAATAGGATCCGATTATTTTCTTATCTTATTGTATTTAAATAGTTTCCTGAGGTCCGACCCCTATTTAATGAGGAGCAATTTACGCTGGCGGCGGGCGGCGTCGATGAACCGGCAGCCGGCCTTCGTGAAGACCGCGTCGTCCTCAAAGCCGATCGAAACGTCCTCGCCGTCCCATTCGGCAACCTTGGTCGTGGCGCTGAATTCGATCGAATGAGCGGTGTTGAGGTAGAGCGGGTATTCGCCGCGGAGGCGGGATCCTTCCGGGGCGCTTTCCGGCGCCCGGGCATCGATCGGCGGTCCGGCCGCATGGCCGTAGACCCCGATGGGGTGGGTGTAGATCAGCGGCCGAAGCCCTTCCTCGCCCGCCTTTCTCATGGCCGCATCGACGATCGCGTTGCCCGTCCGGCCTTCGGCAAACTCAGCCATCAGGATGTCGGCCACCCGATTGGCGTTATCCAGAGCTTTCTGAAGGCCGGCCGGCGCGGCTTCCTCCCCCTCCCTCAG